>NZ_JBXAFK010000049.1:0-63709 GCF_058793055.1 Pseudomonas sp. MPR-R2A5 | reverse complement strand
AAAGCAGATGGGGTTTTGTTTTGGGCGGTCGAAAAGCGCAGGCGCAAGCGTGCTCATGCAGGACGACAACGCTGACGTGCGCCGTCGGGCACACCGCCTCCGGCTCCAATTCCCGTACTTGCCCCCAATCGCCCGACAAATTTGCACAGTTATTTCTGAACCAGACCACTAGAATAGGCACCTAACCTTTTTTAGAGTCAGAGCCCTATCTATGCCCGACCCGGTTGATACCCTCAAGGTGTCGGATTTACCACTGGACGACCTGGTTGCATGTCATGAGTGCGACTTGCTGATGCGCAAACCAACGCTTGCCCTTGGCGAAAAGGCCCAATGCCCGCGTTGCGGGTACGAGCTTTACGCTCACCGCCACAATGTCGTTGAGCGCAGCCTTGCCCTCGTGCTCGCCGCGCTGTTGCTGTACATCCCCGCGAACTTTTTACCCATCATGCAGCTCAATCTACTCGGGCAATCCTCTGAGGACACCGTGTGGAGTGGCGTTGTCGGTTTGTTCGATACCGGCATGCAAGGCGTTGCCGCCGTGGTGTTCCTGTGCAGCATGGGTATTCCCTTGCTCAAGCTGCTTTGCCAACTGGCAGTGTTGCTCAGCATTCGCTGGAAGATGGGCCGCAGTTACGGGCTGTTGCTGTACCGCATCTACCATCATATGAAGGACTGGGGGATGTTGGAGGTCTATTTGATGGGGGTGTTGGTAGCGATCGTAAAACTCGCAGATATGGCTTCTATCACAATCGGTCTGGGGCTAGCCTGCTTTGTCAGCCTATTAATGGTTCAGGTTCTGCTTGAGGTGGTGATGTCGCCGCACCAGATCTGGCAAGCACTGTCAGGAGAAGATGATCATGCGGGCGATTGATGCAGGCATTCTGATTTGTACCGAATGTCACGAACTGAACAAGCAAGAGCCGGATGCCGATGAGCAATCCTGCAGCCGTTGTGGTGCGCTGATCCATGCCCGCCGTCCCAACAGCCTCACGCGCACATGGGCATTGCTGATCACCGCGGCCATTTTATATATTCCCGCCAACCTGCTACCGATCATGACCATCAACTCCCTTGGCCAGGGTGATCCCAGTACCATCATGTCGGGTGTCATCCAACTGGTGCAGCACGGGATGTTCCCCATCGCCGCCGTGGTGTTCATTGCCAGTATTCTGGTGCCGACATTCAAGCTGGTGGGCATTGGTCTGCTACTGTTCTCGGTGCAGCGTCACCAACCGCTGTCCGCGCAACAACGCATCATCATGTACCGATTTATCGAATTCATTGGCCGCTGGTCCATGCTGGATATCTTCGTGATCGCCATCCTAGTGGCGGTTGTAAACTTTGGGCGGCTTGCCAGCGTCGAGGCCAACCTCGGCGCAGCAGCCTTCGCCAGTGTGGTGATCTTGACGATGCTTGCCGCAGTAACTTTTGATCCCCGACTGATTTGGGATAACACGGAGTCGGACGACGACCATGAGTGATTTGCCTAAAGCTAAAACCCGACCGGCCTCGAATTGGTCGGCAATTTGGGTCCTTCCCCTGATTGCGCTGATCATTGGTGGCTGGTTGGGATGGCGTGCCTATTCCCAGCAGGGCATTGAAATCCAAGTGCGTTTTGAAAGTGGCGAAGGTATCCAGGCCAACAAAACCGAAGTGGTCTACAAAGGTATGTCAGTGGGCAAGGTCAAGACCTTGGCCCTTGACGATGAGGGCAACAATCGCGGGGTGATTGCCACCATCGAGATGAACAAGGACGTCGAGCAATACCTCAAGACCAACACCCGCTTCTGGCTGGTCAAGCCCAGTGTCAGCCTCGCCGGTATCACCGGCCTGGAAACCTTGGTCTCAGGTAATTACATCGCTGCCAGCCCAGGCGACGGCGAACCCACACGCAAATTCAAGGCCCTCTCCGAAGAGCCGCCATTATCCGACGCCAAGCCCGGCCTGCACCTGACCATCAAGGCCGACCGTCTCGGATCGCTTAACCGTGGCAGCCCAGTGTTCTACAAACAGATCCAGGTCGGCCAGGTCAAAAGCTACCTGCTGTCCGAAGACCAGAGCACCGTTGAAATCAAGGTTTATATCGAACCAACCTACGCCAACCTGGTGCGCAAACACACGCGTTTCTGGAACGCCAGCGGCATCAGCATCGATGCCAACCTCTCTGGAGTGAAGGTGCGCAGCGAGTCCCTCTCCAGTATCGTTGCCGGCGGTATCGCCTTCGCCACGCCGGAGAACCGCAAGGATAGCCCTCCCACTGATCCGAGCCTGCCGTTCCGCCTGTACGAAGATTTCGACGCTGCCGCAGCCGGTATCAAGGTCAAGGTCAAACTTACCGACTTCGAAGGCTTGCAGGCCGGACGCACCCCGGTGATGTACAAAGGC
Source organism: Pseudomonas sp. MPR-R2A5 (assembly GCF_058793055.1). Classification (NCBI taxonomy): domain Bacteria; kingdom Pseudomonadati; phylum Pseudomonadota; class Gammaproteobacteria; order Pseudomonadales; family Pseudomonadaceae; genus Pseudomonas; species Pseudomonas sp. MPR-R2A5. The sequence goes on along the minus strand of NZ_JBXAFK010000049.1, from coordinate 61,324 downwards.
ATTCAGGTCGGCAGCCTGAAAACCCTGAAGATCGATCCAGACCTGTCCAGCGCCAATGCTGAGCTGACCCTTGACCCATTGGCCGAAGATTATCTGGTGCAGGACACCCAGTTCTGGGTGGTCAAACCGTCCATTTCCCTGGCCGGTATCACCGGGCTTGAAGCGTTGGTCAAAGGTAACTACATCGCCATCCGCCCTGGCGACAAAGGCAGTGCGCCACAGCGTGAGTTTGTCGCCCGGGCCAAGGCCCCGCCATTGGATCTGCGTTCGCCAGGCCTGCACATGGTGCTGTTCACTGACAACCTTGGGTCCCTGGATGTAGGCAGCCCGATTCTCTACAAGCAGGTCAAGGTAGGTTCGGTGCAGAGCTACCAGTTCTCGCGCAAGAACAAACAGCTGGTGATCGGCGTCCACATCGAGAAGGAATACGCCAATCTGGTCAACGGTTCGACGCGCTTCTGGAATGCCAGCGGCGTAACCTTGACCGGCGGACTCACCGGCGGCATCCAAGTGAAAAGTGAATCCCTGGCCAGCTTGATGGCCGGTGGTATTGCCTTCGAAACGCCGGAACCGAACGTACCGCTGAAAAAGCGTATTCCACGTTTCCGCCTGTTCGCCGACCGTGAGGCCGCCAACCAGCATGGCACCCTGGTGACCATCAAGGTCGACCGCGCCGATGGGCTGCGTCCTGGCACGCCTGTTCGTTTCAAAGGGCTGGATGTGGGCAAGATCGAGAGCGTCGACTTGAGCGCCGATATGCAGTCGGTATTGCTCGGCGCGCGTATCACCCAAGTTGCGGACCGCATCGCGCGCGTCGGCAGTCAGTTCTGGGTGGTCAAGCCTGAACTGGGCCTGATGAAAACCTCCAACCTGGAAACCCTGGTCACCGGGCAGTACATCGAAGTACAGCCTGCGGTGAAAAACGCAGGGCCACAAAAGAGCTTTGTCGCCCTGGACCAACCCCCTGAAACCGCCCACCAGGAGGCGGGCCTGAGCCTGGTGCTCAGTGCCGCGCGCCGTGGTTCGTTGAAGGAAGGTGTGCCGGTCACCTACCGTGAAGTCACCGTGGGCAAAGTGACTGGATATGAGCTGGGCCAGACCGCCGACCGCGTACTGGTCCACATCCTGATCGAGCCCAAGTACGCTCCCCTGGTACGCAGCGGCAGCCGCTTCTGGAACTCCAGCGGCTTTGGTCTCGACTTTGGCCTGTTCAAGGGGGCGACGGTGCGGACGGAGTCCCTGGAGACGCTGGTCGCCGGCGGCATCGCCTTTGCCACGCCCGATGGCGAGCGCATGGGGAGTGCGGCGCGGCCGCAGCAAACGTTCCCGCTGTTCGACAAGTTTGAAGACGAGTGGCTGACCTGGGCGCCTAAAATCCCACTCGGTAAATAGACCTGGGCGCCGCTATCGGGAGTAAGCCCCTCCCACATTTTGATTTGTGAGCGTATTCAACATGTGGGAGGGAGCTTGATCCCGATGGGGCCTCAAAGACGACGTAAAACCCAGCCCAAAAAAAAGGCCGCGATCGATCAGATCGCGGCCTTTTTGCATTTCAACGCCGAGCGTCAGACCTCATCCAATTCCGGCTCATCCGCCTGCACATTCACCGTGGCCTTCACCACATCGTGGCGGCGGATGTACTTCCAATCCGCCTCATCGATATAGATCCCGTTCGGTCCGCTGCCGCCCTCCAAGTCGATTGCGACCTGGGCTGAGACCTGCGGTTTCACACTGGCCAGGATCGGCACGAAGCCCAGTTGCAGGCTGGTCTCCAGCAATGCGGCCTGGTTCTTCTCGTCGATATCCGCGGCTTCATCGAGATAGTACGGCAGCCGTACGCGACCGGCCTGGTCGCGGTCCATCAAGTGCAGCAACAAATACATGTTGGTCAGCGCTTTGATTGTCATCGTGGTGCCGTTGGATGCGGCACCATCGATGTCGGTGTGGATCACCGGCTGACCATGCACCTTGGTGATCTCGAAGGCCAACTCGAACAAATCCTTGAGGCCCAACTGGTTATGGTTTGCCGCTACCAGGCGCGCCAGGTATTCCTTGGCCTCTTCGTTCTTGTTGTCCTGCTCGGCGCTCTGGCTGAGGTCGAACACTGACAGGGTTTCGCCTTCTTCATACTGACCGGCACTGTGGATGATCTGGTCGATATGCTTGAGGGCTTCCTTGTTGGGTGCCAGCACGATACGGAAGCTTTGCAGGTTGGACACCTGGCGCTTGTTGATCTCGCGGTTGAACAATGCCAACTGGTGCTCAAGGCTGTCATAGTCGCTGCGGATATTGCGCAGGGTCCGCGCGATATCGGTGACTGCCGCACGCCGTGCCTTGCCGAGGGTCAGTGCTTCATCGGTACGGTGCGCATAGGCGTTGATCAGCAGTTGCAGGCGACGCTCCACGTCATCCTCGCTGTCGAACTTGGCCACGCCCTTGAGGCGTACCTGGGCGTACAGCGCTTCGATCTGGCCATCAGCGCGCAGCAAGCCCTGCCAGCTGTCCTGATAGTCATTGAGCAGCGGCAACAGGTTGTCCATGGAGTCGTCGACCGGGTCCATGAACGGCGTGCCGAACGGCAAGTCCGCCGGCAGCAACTGACGACGGCGCAAGGCGTCATCCAGGGTGCGTTGCTTGGCTTCCATATCGCCGATCTGGCGACCGACCAGTTGCAGCTTGGCCGACAGTTGCTGGACACGTTCGGTGAACGCATCGCTGGAGCGCTTCAGTTCATCCTGGGCGGCTTCCATTTGCGCCAGCTGTTCCAGCTTCTCACCTTCTTCGGCGCTCAGGGTCTGCGCGCGGCGGAAGTCTTCGAGGGCTTTTTGTGCGTCCAGCACCTGCTGGTACAGCGCTTCAGTCTGGGTCTTGCTCGCGGCACGGTCAGAGGCCACGGCCTGCTGGGTCTTGAGCTGCTTGAGTTCTTTCTCCAGGCGTTCTTTCTGGTCACGCAATGCCGCGCGATCCGCCAGGGCCTGTAATGCCGGGGGCTCGATGTGCGAGATGTCGATGGACAGCCCCGGCACTTCGAAACGCTCGCCCTTGAAGCCATCCAGGATCAGTTCCAGGGATTTCACCCACTGGCCGTCCTCATCCAGCGTAATGCCGTGCTCGCCCAACGGCAGGCTGAACAGAGAACTGTTGAACAAGCGCATCAGACGCTCGACATCCTGCTGTGAGAATTCTTCACGCAGTTTGGCGTAGCTATTGTTATCCGCGTGATCAAGCTGCTGCTTGACCGACTTCAAGCGTTTTTCCAGGTCGCGCAGACGCTCATCCAAATCCTCGGCGCTGAATTGCCGTGACTGCGCCAGGGCGCCGGCCAGTTCATCGTGGGCATCCTTGGCCGCCAGCAGTTGTTGTTCCAGCACCTTGACGTCATCGACCAGGGCAAATCGATGCTTGAGCACCGACAGCTCGCCCAGCCAACGCTGGATACCGCTGATTTCCCGCTCCAGGCGCATCAGCTCCTGGGTGCCGCCGCGCTGGTCGTTTTGCAACGCGTCCTGCTCGTTGCGGTAGTGCTCGGCCTGGATGGTCAGCTCTTCCTTGCGCGCACTGGCGTAGTCCGACCAGGTGCCCAGCAGCGAATCCAGCAGCGGCGACAGGCGATGCAATTTGCCACGCAGGATGTCGCGCTGTTTCACACCATTGGCCAGTGCTTCAACCAGCGGTCCTGCGGCGACCAGGGAGTTGTAGTCCTGCTCCATGCGTCGCACGTCGCGGAAGGCTTCTTCACACGCGGCGATGTAATCGACACTGCCGGAGCGCAGGCTGTGCTCGAACGCATCGAGGAACAATTGCTTGAGCTTGGCCGCGGTGATTTCGCGCATGTGCAGCAGGTTGATAAACAGTGCGCGGAAGGTCTTCAGGCTCTGTTCGCTGGTGGAACGCAGCGGGATCAGGGTCAGGTCCAGCGGGATCGACGTGTGGCCGCCCACCAGCAAGCGACGCAGTTCGTCGGGCTTGAGTTCGTAGGCTTTCAGGCCCTCGCGCTCCAGGTTGGTGAACAGTTCTTTCTGACGCAGGCACGTGTCGTTTTTCTGGTAGTGGGCCAGGTCCAGCTTGCCGGCGTAGGCGAAGAACTGGTGACCAAAGCCGCCTCCCGGGCCGCGACCGACCACGCCGATCACATGCGGGCCGTGGGGCAGGGAGACCTCTACGAGGATGTAGCTGGTGTCGGTGGCAAAGTAGAAGCGCCGCGATTGTTCCAGGGTGTACTTGCCGAAACTCATGTCCGACATGCGCGCCAGGATCGGGAACTGCAAGGCGTTGATCGACGCGGATTTACCCAGGTTGTTCGCGCCGTACACCGACAGCGGCTCTTCCAGCGGGAACAGGCCCAGGCTGTAGCCGGCAGTGTTCAATAGGGCGAAGCGGCGGATGCCGTAGCGTTCCTTGCTCATGCGTCGGTCTCCTGTTCTTCGGCAATGGCGCGTGCCAGGGCGTCTTCTTCGCTTTCGTCGTCAAAATCACTCAAGTCCAACGGGTCATCGGTCTTCAGCAGTTTTTCATCGCTGTCTTCGTCGATGATCACCGGGGCAGGCAACGGCAACACGCTGTGCACGCTGGCCGCCAGGTCGCGGTCCTGCTGCACCGACAGGCACACATCGAGGAAGCGGTGCATCGGCGGCAGGAAGCGATAAATACCGTTGTCTTCGCTGGCAAAACCCAATTGGGTCATGCGGCGCATGATTTTTTCTTCGAGTTCTTCCTGGGTCTGCACTTCGGCCTGGATAAACAGGTCGCGGTACTTTTCCAACAACGAGGGCAGTTCGTCGCGGCCCAGGCTGCCACCGTCGAGCACGGCAATCGGGTCGCGGCCCTGGTCGGCCAAATGCTCGACGATGATGAAGGTGAACAACGCCAGGCGTTGGGCGGTCTTGTTCACCTGCGCGCTGGCAATGGCGGAGTCGGGTACGAAGTAGTAGAAGCCCCGGGTATCGCACACCAGCTCAAAGCCAAGGGCCTTGAACAGCGTGCGGTACTGATCCTGGAAATTCGACAGTTGCGCGTACAGCTCCGGGTCGCGGCGGCTGACGTGGTAACCCTTGAACAGCTCGCGAAAAATCGGCGCCAGCTGGGACAGTTCGGATAGATCAAGATGCATAAGGAGTGCTCGCAGAATGCTCGGCCGCGTCAGGGCTGGCCGGGAGCAGGGCGAATGAGCGCAGGCTGACCTGGTGCTCGTGTGTGTGGTAATCGCGGCGTTCCAGACGCTCGCGCTTGAAGCGTTTTTCGCGGGACAGGCGTGAGAACCAATACAGCAATTCGTCGGTGGCGCCGTCCGGCTCCTGTTCCAGCAGCCAGGTCATCAGGTCCGGCATCGGCAGCGCGTCTTCGCAGCGTTCGAGCATTTCCTTGACCGTGCGCGGTGCGCGCTGGGCTTCGCCTTTATGGGACTTGTGCGCCTTGGGGAAACGCGCCGGTTTCGGCTCGAAGTTCGCCAGGGCGTATACGTAGGCCTCGACCTGACTCGCGCTGCCAAGGAAGGTGCTTTGCGGCCGGGTAAACATCGGCATCGCGGCCTGCGGCACGGCATCCAGGCCTTTGCGGCGGATGGCCGATAGCGCGAGTGCTGCGCCACGGGTCACGGCGTTGTGCCGACGTGCTTCTTCACGCAGTGGCAACAGCAGTTCCCGTGCGTGACGCAAGGTCAGTTGGGCGCTGGTCTGCATCTCGAGAATGCGCGCGTGGGTACGCAGCAGCATGTCGTCGTCCACCAGGTGGCCGAGGCGCTGTTGCTCGGTGAGCATGCGCAGCAGCACATTCTCCACCTTGCGCACGCCTTGCTCGAAGGCGCCGTCGGCGTTCACCAGTTGGATCATCGGTTCGACGTATTCATCCCAGGTCGCCAGGACTTCGGCATAACGCTGGCGCAACGGGATCTGCCGGTCGCTGGTCTTGGCGCGGTCGGCCACGGCAGCGAGGGCCTGTTCGTCGTTGGCGAGTTTTTTCAGTACGTCGCGCACACGCATGTCCAGCAGGCGCAGTTGCCGCGCCAGGTCGTGGCCATCACGGATGTCGAAGGCGTCCTGGATATAACCGGCCAAGCGCTCGAGGTGGCGCAGGTAAGCTTCGATTTCCAGGCACAGGCCAAGCCGGTGCTCCTTGCGAAGATAGGCGAGGAAGTCGTGGATCTGCGCATTGAGCTCGAAACGGTTCGGGCTCTTGGCGACAGGTACCAGGATATCCAGGCGAATCCACACGTCCAGCAGGCTGGTGATGTCCTGGGGCGTGCTGTCCAATTGTTGGGCGGCCAGTTGTGCGCGCAACTCGCCCAGGCTCAGCGTGCCTTGGTCGAAGTGTTCGCACAGTGGCTCAAGTAGGGCCCAGTGTTCGGCGAGGGCGCGCAGGACGCGCTTGGGTTCGATCATGGGAATGGCCGGCTGGTTGGCGATTAAAAGTCGCGATTGTACTGCATCAGGCGCGGGATTTATCCACAGCCGGTCAGTGCGCAGTGGGCGATTGTTACCGAACAGCGGTAGAATCCCCGTTCTTTACTTATCCACAAGTGGCCGAGCTGTGCTTATCGAGTCCCGACGTCGCGCTTACTTGACCGCCATGCAGGTGGTCAACTGGCTGCCCCGCACCGAACTGCCGTTTGCCGCCCCGTCACGGCCTGAGTTGTTGCAGGCGCTCGAGCCCTATGAGGCGTTCGAGACCTCCGGGGAAGAAGCCGCTGCGCCCGTGGCGGTGGTCAAGCCAGAGCCGCCTGTGCGGCCGGTGGTGGAGCGCGCCAAGGTCGAGGTGCCACGTCCGTCGCCGATGGCCAAGCCGGTAGTCGCTGAAGAGGCGGCACCCGTGGTCAAGGCGCCGGTCGTCCCGCCACCGCGTTTTGCCCTGCAATTGCTACGGGCCGGACGTTGCCTGTTGCTGGTGGAACTGCCTACCGGCGAGCGCTTCCAGACCCGTGACCCGGCCTACATGCTGCTCAAGGACATGCTGCGCGCCGCCGGCCTGCCCGACAGTCCGCAAATTGTCGGCGACCCCGTGCGTTGGCCGCTGCTGGTGCGCGGCACGATGGACCAGGGCCCGGAAGCCGCGCGGGATTTTGTCCAAGGTTTTGTCTCGGCGCGTTTGGAAGACGAACCCTGTGTGTGCCTCTGGCTGATCGGCCTGCCTGCCGTGCGCTTTGCCGGTGAGGCCAATGCCGAGGCGTGGTACCGCGAGCTGCAGGTCGAAGGCCTGGGCTCGGTATGGGCCCTGCCGGGCCTGGAATTATTAATGGAAGAGCCACAGCGTAAGGCTGATGTCTGGCAAGCCATGCGCCGGCTGATGGCGCGCTGGAAAACAACCGATGAGTGAGGCTTTATCCTTCCGCCCGATGACCGAGGCAGACCTCGACGCCGTGCTGAAAATCGAATACGCGGCATTCAGCCATCCCTGGACCCGCGGGATCTTTCTCGATGGGCTGGGCAAATATCAGATCTGGTTGATGTTTGAAGGCGAGCAGCAAGTGGGCCACGGCGTGGTGCAGATCATCCTCGACGAGGCGCATTTGCTGAATATTACCGTCAAGCCGGAAAACCAGGGCCGTGGCCTGGGCCTGGCGCTGCTGGAGCACCTGATGTCTCGTGCCTATGCGGCCAACGCGCGGGAATGTTTCCTCGAAGTGCGTGACAGCAACACCGGCGCGTTCCGGCTGTACGAGCGCTATGGCTTCAATGAAATCGGCCGTCGGCGCGATTACTACCCGGCCGTCGGTGGGCGCGAAGATGCGGTCGTCATGGCCTGCACCCTGGTCGACTAAATACATAGCCCAATGTGGGAGGGGGCTTGCCCCCGATAGCAGTGGACCAGCCAGCTCATCGAGTGACTGACACACCGCCATCGGGGTGCAAGCCCCCTCCCACATCTAGGACGACGTTTTGTCAGCGGTTACCGTCTACCGGATCGATATCCGCCAGTTCGGCCTCATCCAGGCCGTTACCACCGCCAATTTCATCTTCGTTCACGATACTCAAATCGTAATCCGCCGGATTATCTTCGCCTTCCTCCCTGGCATCCCGCGCGCCATCCTCATGGATCAAGTTTTCCGGGGTCAAATCATCACCGGTCTGCGCGGAGGGTGCGTCCTCGTCAAAGTCCAGCTCGCGCATCGAGCCCATGCGATCTTCGTTGTCATCAATCGGTTCGGGCTGGGTAGCACCGTAGGGACGTCGTGATTCAGTCATGGCCAATCCTCATACTGTGGGGCTTATAGTGTGTGGACAGGCACTGCGCCCCAAAGATTCAAGCTGATTCATGTTTGTTATTCACCGGCAGGGCGTGACCCGGACGACGGGTTGTCAGTCACAAAACTGCGCATCATTCCTGAGGCTTTCCCTGATGAACGAACTACAAGACCTGCTTGATAACAACGAACGCTGGGCGGATGCGATCAAACAGGAAGATCCCGAATTCTTCGCCAAGCTCGCTCGCCAGCAGACCCCGGAATACCTGTGGATCGGCTGTTCTGACGCCCGAGTGCCGGCCAACGAGATCGTTGGCATGCTGCCGGGTGATCTATTCGTGCACCGCAACGTGGCCAACGTGGTGCTGCACACTGACCTCAATTGCCTGTCGGTGATCCAGTACGCGGTCGATGTACTCAAGGTCAAACACATCCTCGTCACTGGCCACTATGGCTGTGGCGGCGTGCGTGCATCGATGCAGGACCGCCAGTTCGGCCTGATCGACGGCTGGCTGCGCACCATTCGCGACCTGTACTACGAAAACCGTGACCTGCTGGCCCAGTTGCCGACTGAAGAAGAGCGCGTCGATCGCCTGTGCGAGTTGAACGTGATCCAGCAAGTGGCCAACGTCGGCCATACCAGCATTGTGCAAAACGCCTGGCACCGTGGGCAGAGCCTGTCGATCCATGGTTGCATCTATGGCATCAAGGATGGCCGCTGGAAGAGCCTGAACACCACCATCAGTGGCTTTGAGCAACTGCCGCCGCAATATCGCCTGCGCCCGTTGGGCGAAGCCTAACGGTATTCGGGGCCGCGCTTGCTCTCCAGCACGCGCAGCCCCTCGGCGTTTATCTGTTCCTCTCGGCCTTTGATCCAGCCCCGGCAGTTGGGCGCGCCACAGTGGCAGGCAAATTGATGGGGCAAGATGTCGCCGCTGTCGGCGTAATCGATGGTCAGCCAGCTTCCGACGGCAATCGGCACCACGGCCCATAGCTCCAGATAGTGGGTGTCGAAATAGACATTCGGGCTGCAAGAGTGACGCAGCAGGCCGCAGAACCATCGGTCGTACAGATGAATACGCGATGAGATCTGGAAGGTGTGCTGGCGCCGCTCGCTGAGGGCGTAGCCCGACACCTTGGCAATGCGCGTTCGGCTGTCAAAGGCGACACGGGCCTTGATCCCCGTGGGGTCGCCGTTTCGGTTGCGCACCACTTGAAACTGGCGGGTTGAGGGGTAGCCGCGCTCGAACAGCGATGTCGCAAAGGGATAGAGGCAGTCAGTCGCAACAGTTTTAGCCTTATCCATGGCTTGAGTCTTCATAACTCTCCTTGGTAGGGCTGCATCGACCTGCGGATGGTGTCTGACTGCCAGTCTTGCAGCGGATGGCCCGGCTCAAGACTCGCTTAAGATTGAACCGATTTCTACTGTCAGAGTTGACAGTAGAAATCGGTTTTTTTGCGCTCTAGAGCGCTGGAATGCCGATCGATGGGGTGGGAACGGCGTTTTTAAGCTGTTTGAGCTGTGACTTGATCGCGGGCGTGGCGCATTTGGCATTCGCCTGTTCGGGGCTCAGGTTGCGCACCGAGGTATAGAACAATTCACAGGTCTGTTCTTTGCGCGTGACCTGCCAGGTGTTCATGCATGCCTTGAGTAGCACATTCGGATCGCTCGCCGGTTTTTGCCCCATCCCGGCTTGCCAGCAGGCGGCACTCAGGTCCTGGCCCATCACTTTCAAGCCTGCTTCGTCAGCCTTCTGCTCGTCGCCGTCATAGGTGTCGGGGCTGGCCGCATACCAGATGTAGCTGGGATGGTTGGAGCCCAGGACCGACACGGTTTTACCCGCTTCCGGGCTGATTTGCGCCAGGCCCAGTACCCCCACGGTTTGCCCGTATTGTTGCTTGATCCAGCTGCGCACCGGCGCGCCGAACGCGACCATTGGCAATGAGCCGCTGGGCCGCACGCTCAGTTCCTTGACCATGCGGGTCTGGTAGTCGGTGAAGTAACCGTAGACGCTCTCCAAGTCCTTGCCGGCGTTGGACGGTGCGGCGATGGGCGCGATGTCGATGATGGTCTGGTAGGCCGGGGTTTCGGTGGCCGGTATGCCATTGTCGGTGAGCAAGGTGGCCCAGCGGTCGGTGGTGGCCGATTCCAGGTAATCCTGGGCCTGGGTCAGTGAGTAATCCGGGGGGAAGTGCAGCAGCTCAATGCTCTTGCGGTTTTCCAGGGCCATGCCCAACGGCAGGAACAGGTACCAGTTGTAGGCCCACTTGCCGTCGACGTTGAGTTTGCTGGCGCCCCGGTAGGCCAGGTCGGCGGTGTCGAGCAGTGCCGTCAGCGGGTGCCCGTAGCTGTCGGGTACGCCACTGAAGGTCGCGACGACCTGGCCCTCATGGGTTTTGACACTGACCTTGGCCCGACTGTAGCCGTCGCGTTGCAGGCTTTGGTTCAGGTAATGCTCGACGGTCTGCTCCAGCGTCCATGGACGAAAGCAGATCACGTTGCAGTTATTGGGGTAAGCGAACAACTGGGTCACCCGTTGCGGGCTACCCAGGGGTACTTCGATGTCGGCCTGTACCACCGCACTGGCCATCAGTGCGGCCAGGGCGAAGGACAGCCTGGTCGATTTGAACATACTTGATTCCTTGTCAGCGAAAGCCCGTCTGCGCGGGATGAAAGCCCACCTCCACACAGTAGCGGCTGACCGGGAAAACCGCGTCCTAAATCGTCGGGTGTGTCGTTATTGGATAAGCCGTCCTACACGCTGAACTGCAAGGCATTGCTCAAATCGCCCATGGGTTTCTGGCCGCGGGCAATCATTGCGTCATCCCGCTGCTTGAGGCCGTCCAAGGTCTCCAACTGGAAGACTCGGGTAATCAGGCGCAGGATCGACGCCGTGTCGTACACCGTATGGTCCACCGTGCCTTTGCGCGCAAAGGGTGACACCACCAGCGCCGGCACTCGCGTACCAGGGCCCCAGCGGTCGCCCTTGGGCGGAGCCACGTGGTCCCACCAGCCGCCGTTTTCATCGACAGTGACCACCACCACCATGTTTTTCCACTGCGGGCTCTCCTGCAGCACCTTCAGGGCACGCACGATATGGCGGTCGCCGGAGGCCACGTCGGCATAACCCGCGTGCATATTGAGGTTGCCCTGGGGTTTGTAGAAGGTCACGGCGGGGAGCTTGCCCGCCTCGGCGTCGGCGAAGAACTTGTTGGTGCTGGATTCGTCGCCCAAGCCCGCGTCGCGCAGGCGCTTGTCACGCTCCGCACGGTTTTCGGGCCCTTGCTGCTTGAAGTAGTTGAACGGCTGGTGGTGATACTGGAAATTCGGGATCTTCGGAATGCCGCCCGAGTCCTTGAATTGGTCCAGCGTCGCCTGCCAGGCCCCGGCGTACCAGGCCCAGTCGACGTTCTTTTTCGATAGCTTGTCGCCGATGTGTTCGTGGGTCTGCGGCACCAGCACGTTGGGCAGGTCGGCTTTGGCGTAGTCCGGGTTTTCCGGGTCGCGAATCCAGGTCGGCCAGTAGGGTGGGGCCAGGGTGTTCACGCCGTAACCGTCAGGGGTCAGCGCACTGGGGCCGAACTGTGGCGGGCCGGTCATGGCGCTGGCCGGGGATTTATCCAGGGGTTTGAGGCGCGGGTCAGTCGGATCATCGCTTTGCAGCGTGGCGATCTGCGCCTTGGCCACCGACTGCGCGGCATTCGGATAAAACGGCGCGGTGGCGCTGATCAGGTACTGGTGGTTGAGGAACGAACCGCCGAAGGCACCCTGGAAGAAGTTATCGCAGAGCACGAACTCCTTGGCCACGTCCCACAAGCGTAGGGAATAACGGCTCTGGGCGTAATGCCCCATCACCAGGCCACCGGAGTCGGCCCAGGCAACGAAACCATCGTTCTTGCCGCCGTTGATCTGCATCTGGTTCTGATAGAACACGTGCCACAAGTCGCGGGTGACCAGGCTCAAGGGCAGGTCTTCGGCGTTCGGGCCCTTGAGGGCGAACGGGGCGTTGGGCAGGTTTTCCTGGAATTGCACTTCGCTGGGGTAGGTCACCCCATCCACGCTTTGCGGGCCGACCTGCAACACACCGCCCCAGACGGGGGGCAGGGTGGTCAATAAGCTGCCGTCGCGGTCGCGTTGCTGCGTGTCGGCGGCAGAAAGCGCCGACAGCGGTTTCTCAACGCCGGGGAAGTCCGCAAACAGATTGTTGAAGCTGCGGTTCTCGGCATAGATCACTACCACGGTCTTCACCTGGTCGTGCAACGCCTTGTCCAGCTCCTGCGGTGTGAGCGGGCGTGCCACTGGCTTGCCCGGTGCTTCGCTGCCATTGCCGCACGCACTCAAGGTCGCGCCAACCCCCAGCACCGCCGCGCCCCCCAGGAAGCGCCGACGGCTGGTATCTACCGGCGGTTGGGCGATGGAGTCGGGGGCAGGGCGGTCTTCGTGATCGTCACTCATTGCGGGGAGTCCTTGCTGGCGAGATGTTGCAAGATATTTCGCAGGACGGTAGCAATGCAATGTGACGAAAGGAAGACAGGCGGGTGTCAAGGGATCACGGCAGACGCAATGCCAATTGGCTACCAGCCCGCAAGTACTCCACCTGCGCCGTCAGCGCATCCTTGACGATGGCTTCGCCTGTGTCGGTCAGTCTGGTTTTTTTGCATCAATGACACTGGTTTGCAGGAGTTGCATGGCGACATCCATGGCTTTTTGGAACGCTGTCACGTTGTTATGCCGGCCGAACGCCTGGACAACTGCACTCATGCGACGGTCAGCATCGTCGCGCAGGGCCTTGTACTCAACGAAGGAGACGTTGTCATCCCGATTGATGACGGCCTAGGTGTTTCAAAAGACCCTGCCGAATCTTCCCGATACTTCGCCAGGGCATTAGAAATGCTGTGATGAGCTTCATATGTCTACAGGAGGCGAGCGCTGCTAGACTGGCTCGATAATGGCTGTCACCGAGGTGAACCGTGAAACCTTCAACTGCCCTTGACTTACAGCGAGCCGCCGTCAGAGAAGTGGTGGGCCGTTTTCGCATCTCAAATCCCAGGGTGTTTGGATCTGTGTTACGAGGTACTGACGTAGAGGGTAGCGACCTTGATCTTTTGGTCGACGCCCCCCCCGGAACCACTCTTTTTGATCTGGGTGGGCTTCAGGTCGAGCTTGAGGATCTGCTCGGGGTCAATGTTGACTTGCTGACGCCTGCCGATTTGCCTGTGAAGTTTCGCGCAAAAGTGTTGGCAGAGGCTCGGCAGATATGACCTCGAACCGCCTTGGGGATTATTTGAATCACATCAGGCAGGCCGCAACTGACGCGATCACCTTTGTCGAAGGCTTGAGCAAAGAGGAGTTTCTGGAAGACAGGCGTACTCAACAAGCAGTGATCATGAGTTTGATCATCTTGGGTGAAGCGTCGACAAAAATCATGGATCAGCACCCGGAGTTCACGGTGGGTCATCCACAGATTCCTTGGCGGAGCATGCGTGGAATGCGCAATCGGATAGCCCACGGTTATTTCGATATCAACCTTGATGTGGTTTGGGACACAATCCAGAGCGCATTGCCCGATTTATTGGCGCGACTCCCCAGTGCCCCTGCATGAATGCACCTGTTGCAACAACAGGTGCGTCACCCGCAGATTAAGGCATCACCGGCGGCAAATACTTCAACGTCGTCCCCAACGCCCACAACAAAAACAACACCAGCGGCGTGTGCACCAGCAACTGCACGAATGAAAACCCGATCAAATCCCGCGCCTTCAGCCCCAGCACCCCCAGCAACGGCAGCATATAGAACGGGTTGATCAGGTTCGGCAGTGCTTCGGCGGCGTTGTAGATCTGCACCGCCCAGCCCAGGTGGTATTGCAGGTCATTGGCCACTTGCATCACGTAAGGCGCTTCGATGATCCACTTGCCGCCGCCCGACGGGATAAAGAATCCCAGCACCGCCGAGTACACGCCCATCAACAGCGCGTACGTATCGTGGGAGGCGATGGAGGTGAAGAACGTCGAGATGTGGTGCGCCAGGGTCTGGCCGTCGCCGCCCTTGACCACGGTCATCAGCGCGGCGATCGAGCCGTACAGCGGGAACTGGATCAGCACGCCGGTGGTTGTCGGCACGGCGCGGGCCACTGCATCGAGGAAGCTGCGCGGGCGCCAGTGCAGCAGCGCCCCGACCATGATGAACAGGAAGTTATAGGTGTTCAGCCCCGAGATGGCGCTGATCGCCGGCTTGGTCGAGAACTCATGGAACAGCCAGCCGGCTGCCAGCAGCGCCAGCAGGATGGTCAGCAACGGGCTGTGTTCCAGCCATTCGCCAGGGCGGGTCGGGGCTTGCGGTTTGGGCAGGTTGAAGGCCGGGTCGACGCCGCAGGCCTTGGCGTCACGTGCGCTGTTCGGACCGGGGGCGGTGGCGTAGGCGATGATCAGCGACACCACGATCAGCGCCAGCAACAGCACGCCCGATTGCCACAGGAAGATCGTGTCAGTGAACGGGATCACCCCGGTGATCGACAGGATCGACGGCGGCAGGCTGGCCGGGTTGGCCTGCAATTGCGCGGCCGACGACGACAGCCCCAGCGCCCATACTGCACCGAGGCCCAGGTAGGCCGCCGCGCCAGCCGCGCGGTAGTCCATGCGTAAATCCGTACGACGGGCCAGTGCGCGCACCAGCAACCCGCCGAACACCAGGGACAAGCCCCAGTTGAGCAAGGAGGCAACCATGGAGATCAACGCCACCCACGCCACGGCCGAGCGACCGTTCCTGGGGATGCGTGCCAGGCGATCAATCAACTTCACCGCCGGCGGCGAACTGGCCACGACATAACCGCCGATCACCACAAAGGCCATCTGCATGGTGAACGGGATAAGGCTCCAGAAGCCATCTCCAAAGGCTTTTGCGGCTTCGGCGGGGGCAGCGCCCATGCCCAGGGTCGCCACAGCCACAATGATCACGGCGAGCGCGGCAAACACCCAGGAGTCAGGGAACCAGCGCTCGGCGAAGTTTGAACAACGCAGGGCAAATCGGGCATAGCGGCTTTCTTCGATAGCATTGGCCACGAGTCATTCCTCTTGTATTTATTATGGTTTTGGCAGTTTTACGGCATGTTCCGCTACGGCCATTGATATGGGAATGCAGTTATCTTCATCGATCCATGAGGAAAACAAATATATCCGCCGCGATTGCCATCAACCGGCTCAGCTCATAACCTGCACGCCATTTTGTTTGCCTGCCGAGCCTCAACATGACTGCCACCTCTGTTCTACAGGCGCAGCGTTTTTCTCGCTCCGACTACAAAACCCTGGGCCTGGCCGCCCTGGGCGGAGCCTTGGAAATCTACGACTTCATTATCTTCGTGTTTTTCGCGCTGACCCTCAGCCAACTGTTCTTCCCGCCCGAAATGCCCGAGTGGCTGCGCCTGCTGCAAAGCTTTGGCATCTTCGTCACCGGGTACCTGGCGCGGCCGCTGGGCGGCATCCTGATGGCGCACTTCGCCGACCATCTGGGGCGCAAGCGCGTGTTCAGCCTGAGCATCCTGATGATGGCATTGCCCTGCCTGCTTATCGGGATCATGCCAACCTACGCGCAAATCGGTTATTTCGCACCGCTGATCCTGCTGGTACTGCGCGTATTGCAAGGCGCAGCGGTGGGCGGCGAAGTCCCCAGCGCCTGGACCTTCGTCGCCGAACATGCACCACGTCATCACCGTGGTTACGCGTTGGGCTTCCTGCAAGCCGGGCTGACCTTCGGCTACCTGCTTGGTGCGCTGACGGCCACGTTGCTGGCGCAGGTCTTCACCCCGGCTGAAATCCTCGACTACGCCTGGCGTTTCCCCTTCCTGCTCGGCGGCGTATTCGGCGTGATCGGCGTCTGGCTGCGCCGCTGGCTCAGCGAAACCCCGGTGTTCCTGGAAATGCAGGCTCGCCGCCAAGCCGCTGCCGAACTGCCGCTGCGCACCGTATTGCGCGACCATCGCGCCGTCTTGCTGCCGGCGATGATCCTTACCTGCGTGCTCACTTCCGCGGTGGTGGTCCTGGTGGTCATCACCCCGACCATGATGCAGAAAACGTTCGGCATGACGCCCAGCCACACCTTCGCCTTGAGCGCCCTGGGCATCGTGTTCCTGAACATCGGCTGCGTGCTCGCCGGCCTGTTGGTGGACCGCATCGGCGCCTGGCGCGCGGTGCTGGTCTACAGTCTGCTGCTGCCGGTGGGTATTTTCGTGCTGTACGCCAGCCTGATCAGCGGCGGCATCTGGCTCGGCGCCGCGTACGCGCTGGCGGGCTTGAGTTGCGGTGTTGTGGGCGCGGTGCCGTCGGTGATGGTCGGCCTGTTTCCGGCGCAGGTGCGAGTATCGGGGATTTCCTTCACCTACAACATCGCCTATGCAGTGTGGGCGAGTACCACGCCGCTGATGTTGATCGCGTTGATGCCGACCAGCCCCTGGATTTGCGTGGGGTATTGCGTGGTGATGGGCGCGGTGGGGGTTGGGAGTGTGGCGCTGTTTGGCAAGCGCCACACCTTGACTGCCTGAGCGTCAGGTCAAGAAGTGCCACAGCAGCAGCGTACCGACCAAACCGACGACTGACACAATGGTCTGCAACACCGACCACACCCAAATCGTCTGCTTCAACTGCAGGCCAAAGTACTCACGGACCATCCAGAACCCGGCGTCGTTGACGTGGCAGAAGAACACCGAGCCGGCGCCGATGGCCAGGGCCACCAATGAGCTTTGCGTCGCCGCCAGCCCAGCCATCATCGGTGCGAGGATGCCGGCGGTGGTGGTGGTTGCCACCGTGGCTGAACCGGTGGCCTGGCGCAGGGCCACGGCGATCAGCCAGGCCAGCAACAGATACGGCATGTGCGCGCCTTCGGCGACCTTGCTGATGGTCTGGCTGACGCCGGCGTCGAGCAAGGTTTGCTTGAGGCCGCCGCCGGCACCGATGGTCAGCAGCAGTACGGCAATAGGTGCGAGGGCCTTGCGCAGGGTGTTGCCAACATCGGCGCGTGGCATGCCGGCGGCCCAGCCCAGGCAAACGACGGCGGCGATGACCGCCAGGCCAAGGGCAATCAGCGGTTCACCGAGGAACTTCAAGGTCAAGCCGAGCGTGCTGTCGCCCGGCAGCGCGACTTTGGCCAGGGTGCTGCCGAGCATCAGAATCACCGGCAACAAAATGATCAGCAACGATACGCCAAAGCTCGGCTGGCGCGGGGCCTTGGGCGGTGCGCTGAACAGCGCGCCGATGTCGGCCGGTTCATCCACGTGCAGGCGCTTGGACAACCAGTTGCCATACAGCGGCCCAGCCAGGATCACCGCCGGCACCGCCAGGCAGAAGCCCAGCAACATGGTCAGGCCCAGGTCGGCGTGCAACGCGCCCACCGCGATCAGCGGCCCTGGGTGCGGTGGCATCAGGGCGTGCAGGGTGGTCATGCCCGCCAGCGCCGGGATGGCGATTTTCAGCAGCGGCTGGTTCGAACGTTTGGCCATCACGAAGATGATCGGCACCATCATCACCAGCCCCACTTCGAAGAACAGCGGTAGGCCGATCACCATGGCCACCAGCGCCATTACCCACGGCAATGACTTGCCCTTGCCCAATCCGAGCAAGGTGGTGGCGATGCGGTCGGCCGCGCCGGATTCGGCCATCAACGCGCCGAGCATCGAGCCCAGCGCGATGATGATGCCGGCTTCACCGAGGATTGCCCCGGCGCCTTTGCTGAAGGCTTTGGCAACTTCTTCGGGCGGCAACCCGGCGCCGACACCCGCGATAAAGGTGCCGATCAGAATCGACAGGAACGGCGGCAACTTGGTCGCGCTGATCAGCACGATGATGCTGGCGATGGCCAACAGGACGCAAAACATGAGGCGGGTGTCGTGAACCATCCACGCAGCAGTCGATAACACCAAGACGGGACTCCTTATCGAACAGGTTGGGAAATATGTTTCTTTTTGTTTCCTGCTCGAAAAGCATACCTGATACAACTGTTCCAGAGCGTTCAAGTGCACTTTTGGTGCACCAAGGATGACGCGCTGCTGGCGCGCGGATGACAATTTTGCAACCTGTAGCGGTGACGTTGGCCTATAGCGCTATGATCCGCCGCACCCGTCTCAAGAGGATTTTCCATGAGCGCAGGACATAGCCACGCCCAGGTACGCGCCGGTCACGAACGGTTGTTATGGATCGCCCTCGGCTTGACCGGCAGCTTCATGATTGCCGAGGTCATCGGCGCGTTTATCACCGGCAGCCTGGCGCTGTTATCCGATGCCGCACACATGATGACCGACGCCCTGGCCCTGGGCATTTCCCTGGTGGCGATCCAAGTGGCCAAGCGCGCCGCCGACCGCAAGCGCACGTTCGGCTATGCGCGTTTCGAAATTCTCGCGGCAGCGTTCAACGCGTTGCTGTTGTTCGCCGTTGCGTTCTACATCCTCTACGAGGCGTATCAACGCCTGCGTGAACCCGCCGAGATCCAGTCCACCGGCATGCTGGTGATTGCCGTGCTGGGGTTGATCGTCAACCTGATCGCCATGCGCCTGCTCAGCGCCGCCAGCGGCGAAAGCCTGAACGTGAAGGGCGCCTACCTGGAGGTCTGGAGCGACATGCTCGGCTCCATTGGCGTGATCATCGCGGCGGTGGTGATTCTGTTTACCGGTTGGGGCTGGGTCGACTCGCTGGTCGCGGCCGCGATTGGTTTCTGGGTGTTGCCCCGCACCTGGACGTTACTCAAGGAGAGCATGAACGTGCTGCTGCAGGGCGTGCCGGACGGTATCGATATCGATCAGGTGGAGCAGGCTATTCGCAGTGTGCCTGGGGTCAAGGACGTGCACGACCTGCATATCTGGGCGCTCACCAGTGGCAAGAACGTGCTGAGCACACACCTGGTGGCGGATTCGGCGTCCGGCACGGAACAACACATCCTCACCCAGGTGACGGAATTGCTGCATGAGCAATTTGATATTTCCCATGCGACGGTCCAGGTCGAAGGCGACGGCTTTGAGCATGACGAACATGACGAGGTGCATGCCTGATCCTGGCTAACGGATTTGTAATGTTCTGCCCACCGCCCTGATAAGTACCGAACGCTACAGTGCCCCGGCTTGGATTTATCCGCCATTCATGGGCCTGGAACTTTCGTTATGCCAACGTGTGCAAGAACATTACTGTGCTCGCTCGTCCTGTTGCTGGCGACGGCGCAAGGGGTCGGTGCGCAGACCCTGACCCTCGACTCCGCCCTGCAAACAGCCTTCGCCAACAACCCGGACCTGGCCGCCGCGCGCTGGGAAATCGGGATTGCCGAGGGCGCTCGCCAACAAGCCGGCCTGATCCCCAACCCCGTGGCATCCTGGGATGCCGAGGACACCCGCCGCAGTACCCGCACCACCAGCGTCAAACTCAGCCAGACCCTGGAGCTGGGCGGTAAGCGCGGTGCGCGCATTGATGTGGCCACCCGCGCCCAGGACGCCGCCGCGCTGAGCCTGGAACAGCGCCGCAATGGGTTGCGCGCCGATGTCATCGAGGGTTACTACGGCGCCCTGCGCGCCCAGGAACGCCTCGACCTGGCGCAACGCTCGCTGGCCTTGGCCGAACGCGGCCTGGTGGTCGCCAACGGTCGCGTCGCCGCCGGCAAGTCGTCGCCGGTGGAGGCCACTCGCGCCCAGGTGCAGTTGTCGGAGATCCGCCTTGAATTCAACCGCGCGCAGATGGGCCTGACCGACGCCTATCGCCGCCTCGCCGCCAGCACCGGCAGTGCGGCGACCGACTTCCAGGCCGTCGCCACCCAAGGCCCTGCCACACCGCCACTGCCGCCCGCCGCGCACTTGCTGGCGCGCCTTGAACAGACCGCTGAACTGCGCCTGGCCGAACTGCAGATCCTGCAGGGCGAAGCCAGCATTGGCCTGGAAAAAGCCCAGCGTATTCCCGACCTGGATGTGTCCATCGGCAGCCAATACGACGCCAGCGCGCGCGAGCGGGTGAACCTGGTGGGGGTGTCAATGCCGATCCCGTTGTTCAACCGCAACCAGGGCAACGTGCTCGCCGCCACGCGCCGCGCCGACCAGGCCCGTGACCAGCGCAATGCCGCCGAACTGCGCCTGCGCACCGAAACCCGCCAGGCCCTGGACCAGTGGCAAACCGCTAATACCGAAGTGCGCGCGTTCAACCAGCAGATCCTGCCCGCCGCCCAGAGCGCGGTGGACGCTGCCACCCGCGGCTTCGAGATGGGCAAGTTCAACTTCCTCGACGTGCTCGACGCCCAGCGCACCTTGATCGCCGCGCGCACCCAATACCTCACGGCGACCGCCCAGGCCACCGAGGCCTGGGTACGTATCGAACGGATTTACGGCGACCTCGCCCGGTTCTGATTTTCCTGGAGTCTGCTATGAACAAAACACACGGCGCGGCGCTTGCTGTCGTCCTTGGCCTGATGCTGTCCAGCTTTGCAAGCGCCGAGGAGGAAGAGGGCACGTTGGCGCTCACCGCGCAGCAAATCGAAGCCGCTGGTATTCAACTGGCCCAGGCCCAACCCCGGCCGATCAGCACGCTGTTGTCATTGCCGGGGGAGGTGCGTTTCGACGAAGACCGCACCTCGCATATCGTGCCCCGCGCGGCCGGCGTGGTGGAGGCGGTGAAGGTCAACCTTGGCCAGGCGGTGAAGAAGGGCGAGTTGCTGGCGGTGATCGCCAGCCAACAGATTTCCGATCAGCGCAGCGAGCTGGCGGCCAGCGAGCGCCGGGTCGAACTGGCGCGCACCACCTTCCAGCGCGAACGCCAACTGTGGCAGGACAAAATCTCCGCCGAGCAAGATTACCTGCTGGCGCGCCAGACCCTGCAAGAAGCCGAAATTGCCCTGAATAACGCGCGGCAGAAGATGACTGCTCTCAGCGGCAGCGCCGTGCTGGTGGGCGGCAATCGTTATGAGCTGCGCGCGCCTTTTGCGGGCGTGGTAGTGGAAAAACACCTTGGCGTCGGTGAGGTGGTCAGCGAGACCAGCAACGCCTTCACCCTCTCGGACCTGTCCCAGGTGTGGGTCACGTTCGGCGTGTTTCCCAAGGACTTGAACAAGGTGCGCGTCGGCAAGCCGGTGAAGGTCAGCTCCACGGAAATGGGCACCGAAGTACTCGGCACCGTGGCCTACGTGGGCAACCTGCTGGGTGAACAGACACGCACCGCCACCGTACGCGTGAGCGTGCCCAACCCCGATGATGCCTGGCGCCCTGGGCTGTTTGTGACCGTGCAAGTTGCCACGGATACCTACCCGGCCAAGGTCACCGTACCGCAAGCCGCGATCCAGACCGTCGAGGACAAGCCCTCGGTGTTTGTGCGCACCGCAGACGGTTTCGTCACCCGCCATCTGGAACTGGGTATCAGCGAAAACGGCTACGTCGAGGTACGCCAGGGCCTCGACGCCGGGGCGCAAGTGGCCACCGTCGGCAGCTTCATCCTCAAGTCCGAACTGGGCAAAGGCTCGGCCGAACACGCCCATTGATCCTGCGAGTGATTTCTCATGTTTGAGCGCCTTATCCAATTCGCCATCGAGCAGCGCATCATCGTGCTGCTGGCGGTGCTGTTGATGGCCGGTGTCGGCATCGCCAGCTATCAGAAACTGCCGATCGACGCGGTGCCCGACATCACCAATGTGCAAGTGCAGATCAACTCCGCGGCCGCGGGTTTTTCGCCGCTGGAAACCGAGCAGCGCATCACCTTTCCCATCGAAACCGCCATGGCCGGTTTGCCCGGCTTGCAGCAGACCCGTTCGCTGTCGCGCGCCGGGTTGTCCCAGGTAACGGTGATCTTCAAGGACGGCACCGACCTGTTCTTCGCTCGCCAACTGGTCAATGAGCGTCTGCAAGTGGCCCGTGAGCAGTTGCCCACCGGCATCGAAACGGCGATGGGGCCGATTTCCACCGGGCTCGGGGAAATTTTCCTGTGGACCGTGGAAGCCGAAGAGGGCGCACGCAAGGACGACGGCACGCCCTACACCCCGACCGACCTGCGGGTGATCCAGGACTGGATCATCAAGCCGCAACTGCGCAACGTGCCGGGCGTGGCCGAGATCAACACCATCGGCGGCTTCGCCAAGGAGTACCAGATTGCCCCCGACCCCAAGCGTCTGGCCGCCTACAACCTGACCTTGAGTGATCTGGTCACGGCGCTGGAGCGCAACAATGCCAACGTCGGCGCCGGCTATATCGAGCGCAGTGGCGAACAGTTGCTGATCCGCGCACCGGGGCAAGTCGCGTCCATCGATGACATCGCCAACATCGTGATCACCACGGCCGATGGCACGCCGATTCGTGTGCGCAATGTGGCCCAGGTTGAGATCGGCCGTGAGCTGCGTACCGGCGCCGCCACGGAAAACGGCCGTGAGGTGGTGTTGGGCACGGTGTTCATGCTGATCGGCGAAAACAGTCGCACCGTGTCCCAGGCGGTGGCGTCGAGGCTGGAGCAAATCAACCGTTCGCTGCCCGAAGGCGTGGTAGCCGTCACGGTCTACGACCGCACCAACCTAGTCGAAAAAGCTATCGCCACCGTGAAGAAAAACCTCTTCGAAGGCGCGCTGCTGGTGGTCGCGGTGCTGTTCCTGTTCCTCGGCAATATCCGCGCGGCGTTGATTACCGCGATGGTGATTCCCCTGGCGATGCTGTTCACCTTTACCGGGATGTTCACCAACAAAGTCAGCGCCAACCTGATGAGCCTCGGCGCGCTGGACTTCGGCATTATCGTCGACGGTGCAGTGGTGATCGTCGAGAACGCCATCCGCCGCCTCGCCCATGCCCAGCAACGGCACGGCCGCCTGTTGACGCGCAGCGAGCGCCTGCACGAAGTCTTCGCCGCGGCCAAGGAAGCCCGCCGCGCCCTGATTTTCGGGCAACTGATCATCATGGTGGTGTACCTGCCGATCTTCGCCCTCACCGGTGTCGCCGGGAAGATGTTCCATCCCATGGCCTTCACCGTGGTGATCGCCCTGCTTGGCGCGATGATTCTGTCGGTGACCTTCGTGCCGGCGGCGATTGCGTTGTTCGTCACCGGCAAGGTCAAGGAGGAAGAAAACCTGGTGATGCGCAGTGCGCGCCGCGCCTATGCGCCGGTGCTCGATTGGGTGATGGCACACCGGCCACTGGTGTTCGGCCTGGCGGTGTTGACCATCGTTGCATCAGGGGTGGTGGCCAGCCGCATGGGCAGTGAATTTATCCCCAGCCTCAGCGAGGGCGACTTCGCCCAACAGGCCCTGCGCGTGCCCGGTACCAGCCTGACGCAATCGGTGCAGATGCAGCAGCAGTTGGAAAAAACCTTGATGGCCCAGGTGCCGGAAATCGAGCGGGTGTTTGCCCGCACCGGCACTGCCGAGATTGCCTCGGACCCCATGCCACCGAATATTTCCGACAGTTACGTAATGCTCAAGCCCAAGGATCAGTGGCCTGATCCGAAGAAGTCGCGGGATGCCCTGATCGCCGATATCCAGCGCGCCAGTGCAATCGTGCCAGGCAGTGCGTACGAGTTGTCGCAACCGATTCAACTGCGCTTCAACGAGTTGATTTCCGGGGTGCGCAGCGACGTGGCGGTGAAGGTGTTTGGCGATGATATGGCGGTGCTCAACGCCACCGCCGGGGAAATCGCCGAGACCTTGCAAAGGCTTGGCGGCGCCTCGGAGGTGAAGGTGGAGCAAACCTCCGGCCTGCCCGTGCTGACCATCAATATCGACCGCGACAAAGCCGCACGTTTTGGCCTGAACGTCGGGGATGTGCAGGACACCATTGCGGTCGCCGTCGGTGGGCGCCAGGCCGGCACGCTGTACGAAGGTGACCGCCGTTTCGACATGGTCGTGCGTTTGTCCGATGCGCTGCGCACCGATATCGACGGCTTGTCGCGGCTGCTGATCCCGGTGCCTGCGTTGGCGGGTAGCGCGTCCGCGCAATTGGGCTTTATCGCCTTGTCCCAGGTCGCCAGCCTGGACCTGGTGCTCGGCCCCAACCAGATCAGCCGCGAGAACGGCAAGCGCCTGGTGATCGTCAGCGCCAACGTGCGTGGGCGGGATATCGGCTCGTTCGTGGACGAGGCCGAGGCGGCCATCAGCGCCCAGGTCAAAGTACCGGCGGGCTACTGGACCACCTGGGGCGGCCAGTTCGAGCAGTTGAAGGAAGCCTCCGAGCGCTTGCGCATCGTGGTGCCGGTGGCGTTGCTGTTGGTGTTCGGCTTGTTGTTCATGATGTTCAACAACCTTAAGGACGGGTTGTTGGTGTTTACCGGAATTCCGTTCGCATTGACCGGTGGGATCATGGCCCTGTGGTTGCGGGATATTCCACTGTCGATCTCGGCGGGGGTGGGGTTTATCGCGTTGTCCGGGGTGGCGGTGCTCAACGGCCTGGTAATGATCGCGTTTATCCGCAACCTGCGTGAGGAAGGACGTTCGTTGTCAATGGCGATCAATGAGGGGGCGTTGACCCGCCTGCGTCCGGTCTTGATGACGGCGCTGGTGGCGTCCCTCGGGTTTATCCCCATGGCCCTGGCCACTGGCACCGGCGCCGAGGTGCAGCGACCGTTGGCGACGGTGGTGATCGGCGGGATTATCTCCTCTACGTTGCTGACCTTGCTGGTGTTGCCGGCGTTGTACCAGTGGGCACATCGCCGTGAAGAGGAGGCTGCCTGACTTCTTTAAAAACACCGCAAAACCATGTGGGAGGGGGCTTGCCCCCGATGGCGGTGGGTCAGTTGATACAGGTGTCAGCTGACACACTGTTATCGGGGGCAAGCCCCCTCCCACTCTAGACCTGCGCTGTTTTCAGGTGCTGGGGAAACACCAGGTTGAACCGCGTGAAGCGCCCGGGCTGGCTGCTGACGTCGGCGTGCCCCTGATGCAGGTGCATGATCGACTGCACAATGGCCAGCCCCAGCCCGGTGCCACCTTCGGCGCGGGTACGGCTGCTGTCGGCGCGGTAGAAGCGTTCGAACAGGTGCGGCAAGTGGTGCGCTTCGATGCCGCGCCCCGGGTTGCCCACCGACAACGACACGCTCTGGTCGTAGGTCTCCACCAGCAGCAACACGCTGGAGCCTTCGGGCGTATGGCGAATGGCATTGGACAGCAAATTGGAAATGGCTCGCTGAATCATCAGGCGATCCCCCATGACCCAGGCGTCGCCGCGCAGGTTCAGGGTCAGGTGCTTGTCTTCGGCACTCAGGGCGAACAGCTCCATCACCCGTTGCGCTTCCTCGCCCAACGAGACCGGGCTAAACCCGGCCCGCGCCGCTGGGTGGCTGACCTGGGCGAGAAACAGCATGTCGGAGACGATGCGCGACAGGCGCTCCATTTCCTCGGTGCAGGATTCCAGCCCGGCCTTGTACTCCTCCAAGGGGCGGTCGCGGGACAACGTGACCTGGGCCTTGCCCATCAGGTTGGTCAACGGCGCACGCAGTTCGTGGGCCAGGTCGTCGGAGAACTGCGACAACTGCCGTACACCGTCATCCAGGCGATGCAGCATGAAATTGATACCCTGGGCCAACTCACCCAGCTCCTTGGGGAGGTTGTCCAGGCTCAGGCGATGGGTCAGGTCCTGGGTGCTGACCTTGGCCGCCACGCGGCTGAACTGCTGCAATGGGGCGAGCCCGCGTTGCACCAGCCACCAGGCGCCCATGCCGATCAGGATCAGCAGCAGCGGCAGGGCGATCACCGTGGAGCGCAGGTAGGCACTGAGCAACGCCTCGTCATCGGAGCGATCCAGTGACAGCAACACACGCACGTTTTCCCCGCTGTGCAATGGCAGCAGGCGGGTGGCACTGAGGATACGGTTGCCACGGTCGTCCACCCAGTTCAGGTAGGCCAGGGCCTTGCCGGCGGGTACGTCGAGCAACAGCGGCTGCTGGGGCTTGGCACCGACGCTCAGCAAGACCGGCGCATCGGCTCCGGTGCCCATGATGGTCAGGTAGATGTTGTCGTGGCCCATGATCAGGTCCAGCAGCGAATGGGGGCGGGCGCTGATGTCGTCGAGGTTGAGGCCCTGGCGCAGGCTGTGCTCCAGCTGCTCCAGCTTGTTTTCCAGCCCCCTGCGCGCAAGTTTCTCCAGTTCGTGGGTCAAGGCCAGGTAGGCCAGGGTCGCCAACAGCACGACCAGGCCGGCGCCCATCAGGCTGACCGTCAGGCCCAGGCGCATCGACAGGCTGCTGGTCCTCATGGGCGCGCCTCCAGCACATAGCCGACGCCGCGAATGGTATGGATCAGCTTGACCTCACTCTGGTCATCGACCTTGCCACGCAGGCGGCTGATGGAGACTTCCACTACGTTGGTGTCGCAGTCGAAATTCATGTCCCAGACCAGGGAAATGATCTGCGTGCGGGTCATCACCTCACCGGCCTGGCGCATCAACACGTGCAGCAGGGCGAACTCCTTGGTGGTCAGGTCGATGCGCCGGCTGCCGCGATAGGCGCGATGCCGACGCGGGTCGAGTTCCAGGTCCGCGACACGCAGCACGTCGGGCAACGGAATATGTTCGCTGCGCCGTAGCAAGGTGCGCACGCGGGCCAGCAGTTCGGGAAACTCGAAGGGCTTGACCAGGTAATCGTCGGCGCCCATGTCCAGGCCCTTGATCTTGTCGGCCAGCCGGCCACGCGCGGTCAACATCATCACGCGTTGATTGCCGTCGCGGCGTAGTTGTTCCAGTACCTCCCAACCGTCAGTGTTGGGCAGGTTGACGTCGAGGATCACCAGTTCATAGGTGTTCTGCCTGGCCAGGTGCAGACCATCGATGCCGCTGGCGGCACAGTCGACGACATAACCACTTTCGGTCAAGCCTTGCTGCAGGTAGTCGGCGGTTTTCTGCTCGTCCTCAACCACAAGGATACGCATGGGGATTTACCTTCAAGTGAAACGAAAGGAGATGACCTCATAGAGGCTTGAATGGGCGTAGGAAAACTCTGAAGCCTGAAGTAACTTTAGGGTCAAGCCGCGTCAGGCCGGTGCGACGATTCGTCACTGAACCGGCACACAAAAAAAACGCCCCGGCTGGGGCGTAAAAATTCATCTCTGTTCCAAAGGAGCTACACAAAAGCCGCAGAGATGAGATGTGTTCGATGTGCAGTATAAAAAGTGCAACTTAACGGGAAGGTGAGGCCGATATTACAGTTCTGACAGACTTCAACTTGTGAACAGATGTAGGGCATCGGCAAGTTAATGTAAGCGGGTGTCTTAGAGCACCGCCAAGGGATATTCGACAATCACCCGGACTTCTTCCAAGTCGGATTCAAACGAACTTGAGCGCACGGTGGCCTGGCGAAGTCGCAGCGACAGATCCTTCAAATTGCCGCTTTGCACCACATACTTGGCTTCGATATCCCGCTCCCAGCGACGTTGGTCGGTCAGCGGGTTGCCGGCGCCATCGCGGCGCATATACACCGCGTTGGCGTTGCTGTAGTCGGCGTCGGTGCCCTTGCCGTAACGGGTCATGAATGACAGGCCGGGAATGCCGAAGGCCTGCATGTCCAGGTCGTAGCGCACCATCCACGAGCGCTCCTTGGGCGAGTTGAAATCGCTGTACTGGATCGAGTTGTTGAGGAAGATCGAGTCCGACTGGCGCAGGTAATCGAAGTCGTCATCGCCGTTGTTGCGCTGGTGCGACACGGCCAGGCTATGGGCGCCAACCTTCACCCCGAGGCGGGCGCTCCAGATGTTGTTGTCGAATTGCCCGAGCAGCTTTTTGCCTTCATCCACCGCCTTGTAATAGTTGACGTCGCCAAACAGCGAGACGTCGTCATTGAGTGGGTAACTGGCGGCGCTGCCGACGTAGTACTGGTCCCAGGCGTCTTTCAGGCGGCTGCTGTACAGGCTGACGCTCAGATGCTTGTTGAGTTGGTAATCGCCGCCGAAATAGCCGATCCAGGGCGAGTCGACCGGGCCGGCATAAAACGTCGCGAAACCTTTGTTCATGCCGCTCTCGTTGGGCTGGCTCATGCCACTCAGGCGCCCACCTTGCACGCTCAAGCCTTCGAGGCTGGTGTTCTGCAAGGTCACACCGCGAAAACTCTCGGGCAATACACGCGAATCGCCGTAGGCCACCACCGGGGTCAGCGGGAATACGTCACCGGCCTTGATCACGGTATCCAGCACGCGCAGTTTCGCGGCGCCGCCGACTTTGCTGTAGTTGTCCTCGGGGTGGTTGCTGCTGTCCACCGGCAGGACGCCGAACGACCCCTTGCCACCGCTGCGGCCGGTGCCCGAGTCGAGCTTTACGCCGACCATGGCAAAGGCGTCCAGGCCGAACCCTACGGTGCCTTGGGTGAAGCCCGATTCGAACTTGCCGATCAAGCCCTGGGCCCAGGCTTCGGAATAGCCATTGCCGGTGGGGCTGGACTGGCCCTTGCGATCATCGCGGTTGAAGTAAAAGTTACGCGCCAGCACGTTCACGCTGCTGCCTTCGATAAAGCCTTCGGGTGTGTCTTCCACGGCCACGGCTGCCAGGGGCAAGGCCGCACACAGTGAAAGGGGAAGTGTGACGTAACGGATACGCATGTTCAGCTCCTCGGTGTTGGCAGTTATCAGCTTCTTATGGAGGTGGGCGTTCTTATTGATCTGGCCCAGGCTGATAGTTGCAAACCGAAGATAACGGCTGCGTGGCGCGGACATTACAATTCTGGAAACTTGCGGCCACCTAACAGATAAGTAATGTTCCAGTGAACATGGCGTCAGGGTTCGCTGGTTAATCTCGGCACTGAACTTTCAGTCGAGGAACCTGTGATGAACTTTTATAAAACTGCCCTGGGTGTATTCATTGCCGTTCTGTCATTCGGTGCGCTGGCCGAAGGCGGCGGTGACCGTACCTTCGCCCTGATGATGGAGCGCAACGAACAAGCCATGGCCGCCTACGCCGCGAAACAGGGCAAGCCGGCGCCCGAGGTGCAGGCGTATCGCTATGGCCTGGAGTTGGACATTGCCAAGGTGGTCAACGTGACGCCGCCGATCCGCTCGTGCAACGCTGTACCGTCGCGGATGACCTATGAAGACTCCAACGGCAAGCTCAATACCCTGGAATACCAAGTGATGGGCGTGTGCCGAAACAACGGCAGTTAATGGCTCTGGAAAAACAATGGGGTGCAGCCTGGAACGGCTCTTCAGAAAACGCCGGCAGCGCCGATGCAGGGCAGTGAATGCCCAGTCCCAAGTGATCGGCAGCATCGTCAAGACCATCAGTGCATCGCCGAACAGACCAACCTGCTGGCGCTCAACGCGGCCATCAAGGCGGCGCGAGCCGACCCGCAGGGCTTGTGCTTGAGGTATCGTAGGCTTTTTCACGTTTGAAGAGCCGACCCTCCATGAGCCCTACCCACCGTCGCCCCGTTCCGCTGTCCAAGGCCTACCGCTTGCTCAACCACGGCCCGACCGTGCTGGTCAGCGCGGCGCATAATGGCCAGCGCAATATTATGGCCGCCGCCTGGGCCATGCCGCTGGACTTTGAACCGCCGAAAGTCGCTGTGGTGCTGGACAAAGCCACCTGGACCCGCCAACTGCTGGAAGGCGCCGGTACCTTCGTGCTGCAAGTGCCTTGCGCGGCGCAGGCCGACCTGGTGCAGACTGTCGGCAACACTACCGGCACCGAGCGCGACAAGTTCGCCGCCTATGGCTTGCACACTTTCCAAGGGGAATACACCGACGCGCCGTTGCTGGAAGGCTGCGTCGCCTGGTTGGAATGCCGGCTGCTGCCCGAACCCCACAACCAGCAGACCTACGACCTGTTCCTCGGCGAAGTGGTCGCGGCCTATGCCGACGAGCGCGTGTTCAGTGATGGCCGCTGGCACTTCGAAGGTTTTGATGAGCTGCGCACCTTGCACCATGTGGCGGGTGGGCATTTCCTCACCATCGGCCAGCCGATTGATGGGCATCAGCTCTAGGCATGTCCCCGTGGTTGAGCGTGTTTCAACGCGGGCGCGGTCAGCGCCCGAGCATCTTCACCCAACGCGATGGCGGCATGCCGTAGGTGCTGCGAAATTGCCGGGTCATATGGCTCTGGTCGGTGAAGCCGGCGGTCATCGCCGCATCCACCAATGATTGGCCCTGGGCCAGCAAGTGACGCACCAGATCCAGCCGGCGCATGGTCAGGTAACGGTAGGGGCTGGTGCCGAACAGCAAACGGAAATCCCGCGACAAGGCCCAGCGATCGCGCCCGGCGTGATCGGCGATTTCATCCAGCGTGATGCTGCGGCCCAGGGCGCTGTGGATAAATTCGCGGGCGCGCTCGGCGGCCACGTAATCGAAGGTCTTGCGGCTGATAATGGCACCGGAGGCGTTACTCAGCGCGTGGGCCAGATTGAACATCGCGTCCTGTTCCTGCAACGGGTCGATAGGGTTATCCAGGTTTTGCAATAACACTTCGCTGGCGCGGAACAGCCTTGGGTCGGTGGATAAACCGTTGGGGATAAACGGCAACGGCTTGCCGCCGAGGATCTGTTGGATCAGCGACGGCTCTACGTAAATCATCCGGTACTTGAAGCCCTCGTCACTGCCGGCGTGGCCGTCGTGGGTCTCATCGGGGTGAAGCACCATGGTCGTGCCGGGCAGGCTGTGGATCATGTCGCCGCGATAATGAAAACTCTGCACGCCGAACAAGGTACGGCCGATGGCGTAGGTGTCATGGCGATGCGGGTCGAACGCGAAGCCGGCAAAGTACGCCTCGATACGGTCCAGGCCGCTGGCGTGCGGGGCGCGGTGCAGCCAGTCGAGAGTGGGGGTGGGTTTACCCATGGTGACTTGTCACAAAAAGAGGTGGAAACACGTTAACCCAGTCTGCGTCCCTTGTCTGCCGGGGTCTTGTACGATTGTGCAGGGGGCAGGCGAGGCCTATGATCGCGGTTCGTGCCCTGTGCTGATGGAGTTGCTCCCATGGATGTTCTCAACCCCGCCTACGTGGCGCCGCTGGTCTCGCTGGCCCTGCTGTGGACGGTGGCAGTGGTCACGCCCGGCCCCAACTTCTTCAACACGGCGCAGCTCGCCGCCAGCTGTTCGCGCCGCCATGGCGTGGTGGCCTCGGCAGGTGTGGCCACCGGGACGATCATGTGGGGGTTGGCGGGTGGCCTGGGCATCAAGTCGCTGTTTACCGCCGCGCCGATGCTGTACCTGGCGTTCAAGATCATCGGCGGCTGCTACCTGATCTACCTCGGGTTGAAACTGTTCAAGCGCTCGGCTCCGGCCATGGGCCAGAGCCTGTTGCCGGACGAACCCCGGCGTTCGTTATTTTCCGCCTGGCGCCTGGGCTTGTTGGGCAACCTGTCGAACCCCAAGGCCGCACTGTTCGTCGCGACCATCTTCGCATCCACCATGCCGCCGTCACCGTCTCCGATGCTGCTGACCCTGGCGGTGATCACCATGGCGACCTTGTCGTTCAGTTGGTACTCCAGCGTGGCGCTGGTGTTTTCCAGCGCGCGCATGGCCAACCTCTACAGCCGTTCGCGTAAATGGCTCGACCGCTTTGCCGGTGGGTGCTACATGCTGTTTGGCGCACATCTGGTAGCGAATCGCTGACCACCCGTGGTAAGAAGCCTTACTTTCAAAAGCGAGGCGGATCATGAGCAAGTTGCGCGTAGGGATTATTTTTGGTGGCCGTTCGGCCGAGCACGAAGTCTCGCTGCAATCGGCGCGCAACATTGTCGATGCCCTTGACCGGTCACGCTTCGAGCCCATCCTGATCGGCATCGACAAGGCCGGCCACTGGCACCTCAACGACACCTCGAACTTCCTGATCAACCAGGAAAACCCGGCCCTGATCGCCCTCAACCAATCCAATCGTGAACTGGCGGTGGTGCCCGGCAAGGCCAACCAGCAAGTGGTGGAAACCTCAGGCAGTGGTTTGCTGGAACACATCGATGTGATCTTCCCCATCGTCCATGGCACCCTCGGCGAGGACGGCTGCCTGCAAGGTTTGCTGCGCATGGCCGACTTGCCTTTTGTCGGCTCTGACGTACTGGGGTCGGCGGTGTGCATGGACAAGGACGTCAGCAAACGCCTGCTGCGCGACGCCGGCATTGCCGTCACCCCGTTCATCACCCTCACGCGCCGTAACGCGGCCCGCACCTCGTTTGAAACGGCCGTGAATACGCTAGGCCTGCCGATGTTCGTCAAACCGGCCAACCAAGGCTCCTCGGTGGGGGTGAGCAAGGTCGCCAACGAAGCCGAATACCACGCGGCCGTCGAACTGGCCTTGGGCTTTGATGAGAAAGTGCTGGTGGAGTCCGCTGTCCAGGGGCGCGAGATCGAATGCGCCGTACTCGGCAACGATAACCCCATCGCCAGCGGCTGCGGCGAGATCGTGGTGAGCAGCGGGTTCTATTCCTACGACAGCAAGTACATCGACGACCAGGCCGCCCAGGTGGTGGTCCCGGCCGATATCAGCACTGAAGCCAGCGAGCGAATTCGCCGCCTGGCGATCGAGGCGTTTGAGGTGCTCGGGTGCGCAGGGTTGGCTCGGGTCGATGTATTCCTCACCGATGACGGTGAAGTGTTGATCAACGAAATCAATTCACTGCCCGGTTTTACCCGTATCAGCATGTACCCCAAGTTATGGCAGGCGGCGGGGATGAGTTACAGCGAGTTGGTGAGCCGGTTGATCGAGCTGGCGCTGGAGCGGCATGCGGGGCGCAAGGGCTTGAAAATCAGCCGCTGAACATACCGAGAGGGCGCTGTGACGAGTGGCCCCGCCACAGGTGGGATGTACGCGCTCAGGGTTTGCGAGCGATCCACGAGTAGATCAGCGTCTTCGTCTCCTGCGGGTGATGGGTCCTTCGGCGGTAGCTGGCAAACAGCGGCGACGTGCAATACGTACACACTTCACTCACCTCGATCTGTTCGCGCCGAACCCCGGCCGCTTGCAGCAGCATCAGCCCATACCGGCTCAGGTCAAACCAGGCACTGTCTGTGTGTCTTGCTTGGGGGGGCGTGATGTGCGGCGCCAGCAGCGGTCGTGGTTGCTCAATGCTCCATGGCGCCCGGTCGTGTTGCCATAAGTGGCCCTGGTCAGCCTGGAACTCGGCAATGAACCCTTCGCTCACTTCATAACAACACGGTTTGATCGATGGCCCGATGGCGACCAGCAACTGATCGACGCCAATCCCTGCGTCGGCAAAGTGCTGCACGGTAGTGGCGACAATCCCGCGTTGCAGGCCTTTCCAGCCGCCATGAACGGCCGCTACGCGTTCGCCATTTTTGGCGGCGAACAGAATGGGCAGGCAATCGGCGGTGATCACTGCGATCGGCTGGTGATGGCCTGTATGTACCCCATCCGCCTCGATCGTATTGGCCACCTGGCCCGCCTGCCACTCAATCACCGCGGCGCTGTGCACTTGCTTGCAGATGAATACTTCATCTGGCCGCGATGGGTCGTCGATCAAACAAAAACCATGGTCGACACCCGCGAGGGCGCCGAGATTATTGGCCTGCTGCAAGGGGCTTTCTCCGCTGATTGACCTCAGTCACCGTATGCCTCGCCTTCCCGTCGAGGGTCCGCGCCGCCGCTCAGCGATACCTTACCCTGGGCGTCGCGCGTGCGAATGATCGCCTGGATACCGCTGGTCATCTCAATCTCGCTCAGCGCATGGCCCTTGTCCTTGAGTGCCTGTTTCAACACGGGGCTGAACAAACCGCTTTCCAGTTCGGTTGCGCCATTACGGCTGCCAAAGTTGGGTAGGCTGATGGCGGCTTGCGGGTCGAGGTTCCAGTCGAGCATGGCCACCAGTGACTTGCTGACGTACTCGATGATCTGCGACCCGCCCGGCGAGCCCAGTGTGGCCAGCAGCTCACCGCTCTGGCGGTCGAACACCAGGGTCGGCGCCATGGCCGAGCGCGGGCGTTTACCGGGTTGTACGCGGTTGGCCACCGGCTGGCCGTTTTCTTCGGCAATAAACGAGAAGTCGGTCATCTGGTTATTGAGTACAAAGCCCTGGACCATCAGGTGCGAGCCAAACGCGGCTTCCACCGTGGTGGTCATCGACACGGCGCCACCCCAGTCGTCCACCGCTACCACCTGCGAGGTGGAGATGCGCAGCGGCGAGCGGTCGGGGGCGTAGGCCACCTGGATACCGGCCGGCTGGCCGGGCTTGGCGATGCCCAGGCTGCGTTCACCGATCAGCGCGGCGCGTTGGGCCAGGTAGCTCGGCGCGACCAGGCCGGCCACGGGCACCGGTACAAAGTCTGCATCGGCCACATACAGCGCACGGTCGGCAAAGGCCAGGCGACCGGCTTCGGCGATCAGGTGCACGGCTTCGGGTACCGGCTCAAGGCCGGCCGGCGAAGCGCTCTTCACCGGCCTCATGGGGGCGATGGCCAGGCGTGGGTCGCGGGCCTCCAGCGCCTGCAATGTGCCCATGATCTGCGCGATGGCAATCCCGCCCGACGACGGTGGTGGCATGCCACAGATTTTCCAGCGCTTGTAATCGCTACACAGCGGCACGCGTTCCTTTGCCGCGTAGCCCTTGAGGTCGGTTGCCGACAGGCTGCCTGCATTGTGGTTGCCCTGCACCTTGCGGGCGATCTCCTCGGCAATCGGGCCGTTGTACAGCGCGTCCGGACCATCCTGGGCGATGCGCTTGAATACGGCGGCCAGCGCCGGGTTTTTCAGCAGGGTGCCGGTGGCTTTCGGCGTGCCATCGGCATTCAAGAAATAGGCGGCCATGTCTGGCGAGTGCGGGATAAAGCGGTCAGCGGCAATCAGGCTGTGCAAGCGCGGGGAAATCGCGAAGCCCTGTTCCGACAGACGAATCGCAGGCTCGAACAGCTTGGCCCATTGCAGGCGTCCGGTCTTTTTGTGCGCCATGTCCAGTGCACGCAACACACCGGGCGTCGCCACCGAACGCCCGCCAATCTGCGCATCGGTAAACGCCATCGGCTGGCCGTCGGCCTTCAGGAACAAGCGCTCAGTCGCCCCGGCCGGTGCCGTCTC
This sequence comes from Pseudomonas sp. MPR-R2A5, assembly GCF_058793055.1. Classification (NCBI taxonomy): domain Bacteria; kingdom Pseudomonadati; phylum Pseudomonadota; class Gammaproteobacteria; order Pseudomonadales; family Pseudomonadaceae; genus Pseudomonas; species Pseudomonas sp. MPR-R2A5. Next base: position 26,239 of record NZ_JBXAFK010000049.1, on the reverse strand, counting down.
ACGGCCGTCATACGCGTGCACGTTTTTTCCGTCCCACAGCATGATGAACGCACCACCGCCGATGCCGGACGATTGCGGTTCCACCAGGGTCAACACGGCCTGCATGGCAATCGCCGCGTCGATGGCAGACCCGCCCTGGCGCAGCATTTCACGCCCGGCCTCGGCCGCCAGCGGGTTGGCGGCGGCCGCCATATGGTGCTGGGCGTGCTGGGTGGTGAGGTCGGCGCGATAGCCCGACCCCAACTCCGGCGCCGGTGGCTGTTCGTTGACGGGGGGGTGGCAGGCCGCGAGGGCCAGGGCTGCGGCAATGATCGTCAACTGACGGCGGTAAATCGAAAACACGCGCTGAACTCCGTTCATTTTGAGAATGATCTGTTGTTCGTGGGTTACTGCGTTCTACAGGTAAATCGTGCCTTGCATATACAGCACCGCCTTGCCGGAAATGATCACCCGGTCGCCCTTGAGCGCACAACGCAACTGGCCCTTGCGTGTGCCGCCTTGCTCCGCCGTGAGGGTCGACTTGCCCAGGCGCTCGGCCCAGAACGGTGCCAGCGACGTGTGCGCCGAACCGGTGACCGGGTCTTCATTGACGCCCACGTTCGGCCCGAACCAACGAGAGATAAAATCAAATCGCGCGCTTTTGGCCGTCACTGCAATCCCACGCTTGGGCAGGCCCTTGAGTCGCGCAAAGTCTGGCGTGAGCGCGGCGACCTGGGCTTCGTCCTCCAGCAACACGATGTAGTCATCGGTGCCGAACACCTCGGCGCTTTCAATCCCCAGGGCGCTCAACATCCCGGCGGGCGGCTCACAGGGTTGCGGCGCTTTGGCAGGGAAATCCATCGCCAGTTCATCACCCTCGCGCGTGACCCGCAGCTCACCGCTGCGAGTGGCAAAACGCAGCACTTGAGGCGCATCCGGCAACTGGTGAATCAACACCCACGCCGCCGCGAGCGTGGCATGGCCGCACAGGTCCACTTCGACTTGCGGGGTGAACCAGCGCAACTCATAGAAGTCGCCACGGGGCACGAAGAACGCGGTTTCCGAGAGGTTGTTTTCGGCGGCAATGTTGTGCAGTTGCGCGTCGCTCAGCCATTCGGTCAGTGGGCACACCGCAGCGGGGTTGCCGCCGAAGGGGTGTTGGCTGAAGGCGTCGACTTGGTAGATGTCCAGTTTCACCGTGGTGTACTCCATGCGTGGTGGGAGGCTGGACACTAACAGCGGGCTCTGGGGAGCGTCAAAATACAGAAGGCGTGTTTTTTTGCGCGCATGCAAGCTGCAGGGAAGGGGGCGGCGGAGTTTTTTCTGTGTCTCAGAAAAAATGCCCCGACAGGCCGGGGCATTTTCAGGTCGCGGTTTACACAGTCCGGCGCTATTTCTGCGCGTGGTTTTGCTGGCCGCCACCGCCGATCTGCCACACGTAGGGCGGTTCGGTGCCATTGATCTCCCAGTCACCGATGATCCGCTCTTTATAGATCAATGGATTATGTGAGGCCGCTGTGCGCGCATTGCGCCAGTGTCGGTCGAGTTGCAGGCTCGTGCGTGCGGCGGATGCGCCAAGGGCGTTGAACAGGTCGCTGGTGGCGCGAAGCACCAGATCGGCAATCACCACTTGCGCTTGGGCCGACTCCAGCTCTGCCGCAATATTGGCCTCGCGTTCGGCTTGCGCATCCTTGGCGAAGTGCGCCACGTAGGCGCGTTGTGAGGCCTGTGCGGCGCGCAGGGTAGCCGCTTCGGCCGTGTAGACCTGCGCCGAGGCCTTGCCGACCACCTGCTGCACCTGCGCATCGTCACGCACCGCCGCGGCATTGCCATGGCTGAACACCCGGGTGCGAACACGTACCTGTTGGGCCACCTCTCGCACGGCCGCCTGCCCCGACCCGACCAGGACGGCCAGCAGGGTCAGTTGGTAAAACGCCGTTTGGTATTTAAAGCGCGTGGAGAAGTCGATCAGGTGGTCGTCTTCAACCACTGCGTTTTCAAACACGGAAGTGCCGCTGCCGGTGGTGCGCTGACCGAAGCCATCCCAATCGTCGCTTTGACGCACACCCGGTTGCTGCACGCGGACCGCCGCGATCACATCGGCACCGGTGTCATCCCGTTGGGCGTACAGGTCGATCCAGTCGGCGAACAGGCTGCCGGTGCTGTAGAACTTGGTGCCGTTGGCGACCCATTGCTCGCCCTGGCGGCTGATGCGGGTAATCACCTGGCCGATCTTCACGTCGCCGACTTCGGTCCAGGCATTGCCGACCAGCTCCCCGGCCACAAACCGCCCGAACCAGGCGTTCTGCGGGCTGAATGCCTGGGCGTTGAGGCGGTCTTCGACAAACGCAAAATGCCCGCGCAGGGCTTGTGTCACGTTGGAGTCGGCAGCCGCCAGTTCAATCAACAGTTGGAACAGTTGCGGCAGCGAGGCGCCGGCCCCGCCGAATTCGACCGGGACACGCACGGCGCCGAACCCGGCTTGCTTGAGCCATTTGATCGGTTCGAACGGCAGTGTGCGAGTGCGTTCGCGCTCGACCGCGCCCTCGGCAATACGCGCAAAGATCGGCCGAAAACGCGCGGCGAGCGCTGCGTAATCCGTACCGACAGACAGTGTGTTCAGCGTGGCGAAACTGGACATGGAATGGATTCCTCTTCAGCGCAGATAAGCGTCAAGTCAGGTCAGAGAATTTGGACGGTTTGGTGTGATCGGTGGCGTTGGCGCCGGTTTTGAATGCACCGCGATAACGTGCCGCCGGATGGTCGTCGGCGGCATACGGCGAAGTGCCGTCGAGCAGGTTTTCGCGCAGGGTGTCGCCCTCATAGGAGGTGCGGACACGGCCCCGGCGTTGCAGCTCCGGAACGATGAACTCAACGAGGTCTTCGAACGTGCCCGGGGTGATCGCATAGGCCAGGTTGAAGCCGTCGATACCGCCGACGTCCACCCAGCGCTCCATCTCGTCGGCCACCGTTTTCGGGCCGCCCACCAACACCGGGCCTAGGCCGCCGATGCTGCGGTGTTTGATGATGTCGCGTGGCGTCCACTTGCGGTCGGGGTCGGCGGTGGCGAGCAGTTCCAGCACCGAGCGGATGCTGTCGTTGTCGATCGCCTCCAGGGGTTGGTCCGGGTCGTATTCGGAAAAGTCGATGCCGGTCCAGCCGCCATAAAACGACAACATGCCTTCGCCATTGGCATAGCTCAGGTAGTCGCGGTATTTGGCTTGCGCGGCTTCATCGCTTTCAGCGGTGATCACCGTCAACAGCGTGAACACCTTGACCGAATCACGGCTACGGCCCGCTTCCACGGCGCGGTTGCGGATGTCATCGGACACCTCGCGCGCCTGTTCTGCGGTGGCCGGGCTGATGAACACCCCTTCGGCGTGCTTGGCGGCAAAGGCGCGGCCACGGCTGGAGGCGCCGGCCTGGAAAATAACCGGGGTGCGCTGTGGCGACGGCTCGGACAAATGGATGCCCGGCACATCGTAGTATTTGCCCTTGTGACCGATCGGGTGGACTTTGCTCGGGTCGGTAAAGATCCCGCGCTCACGGTCACGCAGCACCGCGTCTTCATCCCAGGAGCCTTCCCACAGTTTGTAGGTCACGTCCAGAAACTCATCGGCGATGTCATAGCGTTCGTCGTGCGAGATCTGTTGCTTGAGGCCCAGGTTGACCGCCGCGCTGTTGAGGTACGAGGTCACCACGTTCCACGCCACGCGGCCCTTGGTCAGATGGTCGAGGGTCGAGAACTTTCGCGCCAGGGCGTAAGGCTGTTCATAGGTCAGCGCCGATGTCACGCCAAAGCCCAAGTGCTTGGTGACGGTGGCCATGGCTGGCACTTGAAAGAAGGGATCGTTGACCGGCACCTGATCGGCGTCAAGCAAGGAGGTTTCCACCGAGCCGCGATAGATGTCATAGACGCCGACGACGTCAGCGATAAACACCGAGTCGAAATAGCCGCGCTCAAGCAGCTTGGCCAACTCCACCCAGTAATCAAGGTCTTTGTATTTCCATGCCTGGCTGTCTGGGTGACGCCAGGTGCCCGCGGCCTGATGACTCACGCAGGTCATTTCAAACGCATTGAGGATTATGCGGGAAGCCATAGTCGATTAACTCCAGTTGTCTTGATTCATGGGGCACGCACGGCGGTCCAATCGTGGTTTAAAGGGGTGATTGCATAGTTCATGCCGAGTGCTAAAGGGCTGTAATACCTGGGTTTTTGCCGGCTTTTGGGCTGGGCGCCTATCACTGGGTAACACTTTGTTGTTTTGGTGAATGGTGGCGAACACCGACCCTGCCTGGCCGTGATCGCGAGCCTCAGGAATAGAAGCTCGGCGTTGGCGGTTTCTGCTTTAAGGCCCACTCGCCGAGTTCGCGGATGCGGTAGTCCACCGGGTCGTGCAAGGTTTGGGTCCGCAGGTTTCGCCAGTAGCGATCAAAGCGCCGCGAGGCATGGGTGGCGCGGGCGCCTGTCACCTCAAACAGCCTCGAACTCAGGTCCAGGCCCACCCGGGTGGCATGGACCTTGGCGCTGCCGATGGCCAGGGCCAGGTTCGCGCGCTCCTCGGCGCGCAGCTGTTCGCCGCGGTTCCAGGCGTTGTCGAACAACGCGTTGGCCCGTTCTGCCAGGGCGCGTACCGCCTCCAGGCCGACCCAGAACTCGCCGTAGTGGGCTAGCACATATGGGTCGTCGACCGCCCGGTCGACCTCGGACTTGAACCAGGCGCGTGCTTCGTGGGTGGTGTAGTGCTGCGCCTGCTCAAAGGCGCCTTCGGCAATGCCCAGGAACAGGTTGACGAACGTCAGTTGCGCCAACAGCGGCCGCAGCCCGGAAAACACCGTGCTCAGCGGGCCCGGGTCCAGCAGCAGTTCATCCTCGGCCACCCGCACGCGTTCGAAACGGGCGCTGCCGCTGTCGGTCTGGCGTTGGCCCATATTGTTCCAGTCGTTGAGCAGGGTAATGCCGACGCGGTCGGTAGGGATCGCGGCGATCAGCAGTTTGCCTGCGCCACTGTCCTCCAACGCCGAGGCAATCAGCCGGTCGGAGTCGCTGGCGCCGGAGCAAAAGCTCTTCATCCCGGAAAACTCCCGCCCGCCGTCGATACGCGTGGCCACGGTACGGGTGTCCAGCGGGTTGAGGGCGTTGCCCCAGAACCAGCGCTGGCGGACGGTTTGTTCCAGCCAGGGCTGCCACTGATCGGGCCGCGAGAACAGGCGCACAGTGGCCAGCATCAAGTGTTGGAAACCAAACACGTGGGCCATCGAACTGTCGACCTTGGCGAACTCGCGCACGATGTTCAGCGTGTCGCTCCAACTGGCGCCGAGGCCGCCGAATTCACGGGGAATACTCAGGGTCAACAGGCCGCTGTCGCGCAGGGCATCACGCTCGCGTTTCGGCGTGCCGCCGCGCTCGTCACGCTCGGCAGCCGTACTGGCCCAGTCGGCCGCCAGGCGGCGGGCGACGAGCACAGGATCGTTGGGGGTGGTCACAGGGGAACTCCTTGAAGTTGAAAACGGCGCCGGGCCGCCCCTGGATGACGGCCGGTCCCAGCGTGTAGCGCGAGGTGTTCTACAGCCCAAACAGCCGGGCGGCATTGCCGTAGAGGACGTTGTCGAGTACCTCGGGTTTGAAACCCAGGCGCAGGACATCCTCGATGGATTGACGAATCGGGCGGAACGGATAGGACGAGCCGAACAGCAACTGCTCTGCCAGAAAGCCGTTGGCCGCCTGCACGTAGGCGTCGCTGCCGGGCTGGAACAGGTACATGTCCGGCACCAGGTAGATGTTCGGGTAGCGAAACGCCACGCCCAGCGCTTGCTGCACGTTGGGCCAGTAGCCGTGGTAGCAGACGATCGACAGCTGCGGGAACGCCCGGGCGACCTTGGCCAGGTGTTCGGGGTTGTTGAAGGCGGGGTCCGGGGTGGTCGGCCCGCTCATCAGAAACAGCGGAATGCCGTGTGCCTGCAAATGCTCGTAGATCGGCCAGTACAACGGGTCATCCGGCTGCCTGGCCGGTTCGCCAAACCCTGGCTCCAGGTCGATCCCGGCCAGGCCCAGCGCCGAGATGGCGCGCTCGATCTCGCCCAGCGCGCCGTCGATACCCTGCAGCGCCGGGTCGATGCTGGCGATGCCGAGCAACTCAGTGTGGTCGCGCACGATGCTGTGAATCAGGTCGTTGGGCAGATGCTGGCCGGGCGTGTGCCGACCGACCACCACCGCCCGGCTCAACCCGGCGTCGCGCACTTCATCGAGAAACCCCTGGGGTGTGCGCGAGCGGGCGAAGTGCTCGTCGTCGCCACGCGTGCCCACCCGCCGGTTCAGCCAGCGGGCGGTGGCGGTCTCGGCGCTGCCTGGGGTGGCGCCGAAAAAATCGTGCAGGTACGCCGGGCGGCAGCGCATATCAATCACGTTCATGCCGTGGCCTCGTCCTTGACCGATGTGTGGCCGGCCCGCACGTCGAACGCGCCGCCGGTGAGTACTTGGTCGCGGACCGTGACAGGCTGTTTGCCCAACAGTGGGAACACCAGTTCGGCAAAGCGGAAAGCCTCTTCCAGGTGCGGGTAGCCGGACAGTACAAAGCGGTCTACGCCGAGGTCGGCATATTCCTGCAGGCGCTTGGCCACGGTCTGAGGGTCGCCCACCAGCGCCGTGCCGGCGCCTCCGCGCACGAGGCCGACACCGGCCCACAGGTTGGGCGAGACCTCGAGCTTGTCGCGCTGTCCACCATGCAGGGCGGCCATGCGGCGCTGACCTTCGGAGTCCATCTTGGCGTAATTATTTTGCGCGTCGGCGATGACATCGTCATCGAGGTGGCTGATCAGTTCTTCGGCCGCCGCCCAGGCCTGCTCGTTGGTTTCACGCACGATCACATGCAGGCGCACACCGAAATGCAGCGTGCGCCCATATTTTTTCGCGCGCTCGCGCACATCGGCGATTTTCGCGGCCACGGCCGCCGGCGGTTCGCCCCAGGTCAGGTAGGCGTCGACCTGTTGGGCCGCCAGTTCATGGGCAGCAGGGGACGACCCGCCAAAATACAGGGGCGGGTGCGGTTGCTGTATGGGTTTGAAGAAGTTCTGCGCCCCTTCGACGCGCACATGCTTGCCGGTGAAATCCACCACCTCGCCACTGAGCAAGCGACGCCAAACGGTCAGGAACTCGCCAGCGGCTTCGTAGCGTTGGTCGTGGTCGAGGAAAATACCGTCGGCGGCCAACTCGGTGGCATCGCCGCCGGGTACGACGTTGAGCAGCAAGCGGCCGTTGCTGGCCTGGTCCAGTGTGGCCGCCTGACGGGCCGACGCCGTGGGGTTGCCCAGCGAGGTGCGCAGCGCCACCAGCAACTTCAGGCGATGGGTGACCGGTACCAGGCTGGCGGCGGTAATCCACGGGTCCAGGCAACTGCTGCCGGTGGGAATCAACACCCCGTCATAGCCCAGGCTCTCGGCGGCTACCGCGATTTGCTGCATGTATTTGTTGGTGGCCGGGCGGCCGCTGTCGGATCGGCCCAGATAACGGGTGTCGCCGGACGTGGGCAGAAACCAAAAGATATCAAGACTCATCAACACGCTCCTCGCTGCAAAAATAAGAAGCCCGCTGCCTTGGGTAAGGTAAGACGGCAGCAGGTTGTGCAACGCAGGGCCGGCACGGCTCTATAGAGGCGCTTGTTGGAACAAGTCTGTGGCTGTGGCCGATAGTTCCAAGAGAGCAAGCATCGTACCAATTCGTTAACTTATTGATTTATAAGGTGATGATTGGTTTATGTGGGGCGATGACTGTCGCTGGAAGCGGGCAAGTGTTGAAACGCTGTTGCCCGGCAAACAGTTGTGCGCAAAGAGAGAAGTGTTCGCTGGGCAACAGGCTTTAAGCAGGCTGTGCCAAATCAATACATGATTGTTTCCGCAAAATGAATATAACTAGTTGATAAATAACAATTTAAATCTTGGCATGGAGACTGCAAAAGTGGCTGTATAGCACTCTGAAGGAGAGTCCCCATGGCCCAGACACTGCCGCTGGCGTTGTTACAGCAAGCCCAAACCCGAGGTTCGGCGGTAGCCCTGCGCTACAAGCGCCTGGGCATCTGGCACGCCCGCAGTTGGAGCGAGTTGGCGCAGGATGTTGGCCGTCTTGCGGCAGCGCTGCATCAGCGCGGGTTCGGTCGCCACGACGATTTACTGATCATCAGCCAGGCGCGTTCCGAAGCTTTGTTGCTGGCCCTGGCCGCGCAGTGGCTGGGCGGCAGTGTCACGTTGCTGGACCCCGAACGCGACAACCGCGCATTGCTGGCCCGCCTGCGACCGAGCTTCGTGCTGGCCGAAGCCCTGGATGCCGTGCAGCAGGTCCGGCATGCCGATCTTCCACCCCGTGTGCTGCTGTTCCTCGACGGGCGCGGCCTGAATGCCGGTGAAGGGAAGGGGTTGAGCGCTTACGCCGATTTGTTCTCTGGCGTGGCGGCGGAACCGCCGGTCTGCGCGACTGAACCGGCGGCTATCGCCTTCGTGTTCCATGCCGATACGCACGGGCCTTCCCTACGGTTGAGCCATGCGCAGCTGCTGGGGGGCGCCCGCAAGCTGGTAGCGCGCGAGCACCTGAGCGGCGCCGAAGAAGCCTTGGCGGCCCGTGTGTTCGCCGCCAGCGGTCAGGCGCGTTACCTGCTGGCGCCCTGGCTCTGCGCCGGGTTCTGCCTGAATTTCCCGGAAGCCATGGCCACGCGCGACACCGACCGCCGTGAGTTGGGGCCAACCCTGGTGCTGGGCACGCGTGAGTCCTATGCCCGTCTGGAGCAGTGGGCGCGAGAGCGTCTGCCGTTACCCGGCACGCTCGGTCATCGGTTGTACCGCTGGGCGATGGTGCCGGACGCGCAGGCTTTCCGCCGCTGGCTCGGCTACTGGCTGATCCGCAGACCCTTGCTCGATGTGTTGGGCATGAGCCGCCTGCGCGTGCCGTTGCTGGTCGGCCCCGCGCTGAGCCAAGAGAGCGCCGCTTTTTTTGGTGCCCTGGGCATCCACCCAGGCAACTGGCAGGAACCTTCCGCCCGGCAGGAACCTGCCGATACCCGCATCCCCCTGATTTCTCAATCCGTCTGACGAGCCCCATGAGCGCAACCACTGAATCCGAATTACTGCGGCTCGATGACATCTCCCTGTCGTTCAAGGGGGTCAAGGCCATTACCTCCATCAGTTTCGCCGTGAAGGCCGGGGAAATCTGTGCATTGATCGGCCCCAACGGCGCGGGCAAAAGTTCGCTGCTCAATGTGATCAACGGCGTCTACCAGGCCCAGAGCGGCATTGTCACCTATGCCGGACAGGCCCGGCGGCGTATGCGCCCGCACCAGGCCGCCGAGCGCGGTATTGCGCGGACCTTTCAAAACATCGCGCTGTTCAAGGGCATGAGCGTGCTCGACAACGTGCTGACCGGCCGCAACCTCAAGCTCCGCAGCAGTTGGATCGAGCAGGTGCTGCGCCTGGGCCGTGCGCCTCGCGAGGACGACGAGCAGCGCCGTCGCGCGGAAAAAATCATCGAGTTCCTGCGCATCCACCCCTGGCGCCATGTGCTGGTGGGCAAGCTGCCTTACGGCTTGCAGAAACGTGTCGAACTGGCCCGCGCCCTGGCCGCTGAGCCGAGGTTGCTGCTGCTGGATGAACCCATGGCCGGCATGAACGCTGAAGAGAAGGACGAGATGAGCCAATTCATCCGCGACATCAACCGCGAGTTCGGCACCACCGTGGTGCTGATCGAACACGACATCGGGGTGGTCATGGGCTTGTGCGACCACGTGGTCGTGCTCGATTACGGCCGCAAGATCGGTGATGGCACGCCCGAGCAAGTGCGTGCCAATCCCGATGTGATTGCCGCTTACCTGGGCACGCGGCGTTCCCGTGCGGAGAGCCACTGAACATGCAATTTTTCTTCGAGGTGCTGATTGGCGGGCTGCTGGCGGGCGTCATGTACTCCCTGGTGGCAATTGGTTTTGTCCTGATCTACAAGGCTTCCGGCGTGTTCAATTTCGCCCAGGGGTCGATGGTGCTGTTCGCCGCGCTGACCTTTGTCAGCCTGCTCGAACGCGGCTTCCCGTTCGCGTGGGCGTTTGTCATCACGCTGGCGAGCATGGTGGTGCTGGCGTTGCTGATCGAAAAAATGGTGCTGCGGCCCCTGGTCAATCGAGCACCGATCATCCTGTTCATGGCCACGCTCGGGCTGTCCTACATGATCGAAGGTTTTGCGCAGTTTCTATGGGGGGCTCAAGTCCACGGTCTGGAATTGGGCATCGCCGATGAGCCGCTGGAAATCCGCGGCATGTTGCTCTCGCAATTCGACCTGTTTGCTGCCGGAACGGCGGCCACTTTGGTGATCGCCTTGTCGCTGCTGTTCAACCGGACCCGAGTCGGTTTGTCGCTGCGCGCGGTTGCCGATGATCCGTTGGCGTCCCTGGCCGTGGGCATCCGCCTGCCACGCATCTGGGCGCTGGTGTGGGCGGTGGCAGGTTTTGTCGGGCTGGTGGCCGGGTTGCTCTGGGGCGCTCGTCTGGGGGTGCAGTTTTCCTTGTCATTGGTGGTGCTCAAGGCCTTGCCGGTGTTGATCATCGGCGGTTTTTCCTCCATCGGCGGGGCGATTGTCGGCGGGCTGATCATCGGTGCGGCGGAAAAAGTCGCGGAGATTTACCTCGGCCCGGTCATCGGCAGCGGCATCGAAAACTGGGTGCCTTACGTCCTCGCCTTGCTGTTTCTGTTGGTGCGGCCTGCCGGGTTGTTCGGCGAGCGGGCGATCGAACGGGTCTGATTTTTTTCAAGGAATGCCTTCATGCTTTATCGAGAAGCCGGTCAACTGAGCACCTCTTATGCGATGGAACGGCGCACGTTCCGCTTGCGCCAGGACCGCGTGGGCCTGTGGCTGCTCTTGGGGTTTGCCTTCATTGCGGTGCCCTGGCTGGGCAATGACTATTGGTTCAGCGCGATTCTGCTGCCGCTGCTGGTGTTGTCCCTGGCGGGCCTGGGGTTGAACCTGTTGACCGGTTATGCCGGGCAGCTGTCCCTCGGATCGGCGGCGTTCATGGCGGTGGGTGCGTTCGCCGCCTACAACCTGCAATTGCGCGTGCCGGGTTTGCCGCTGCTGGTGAGTTTCGCGCTGGGTGGGGTGATCGCTGCGCTGGTGGCTGTGGTCTTCGGTTTGCCGAGCCTGCGGATCAAGGGCTTTTACCTGCTGGTGGCGACCCTGGCCGCGCAGTTCGTGGTGGAGTGGGTACTGACCCGGTTCAGTTGGTTTACCAACGACAACGCCTCCGGGGTCATCACCTCGCCACCGCTGCTCATCGCGGGGCTGGATTTCAGTTCGCCCCGTGGGCGTTATCTGTTGACCCTGGCGGTGGTCGTGGTGCTGTTCTGGCTGGGCAAAAACCTGGTGCGCAGCGAGTTGGGCCGCAACTGGATGGCTGTGCGCGACATGGACACCGCCGCCGCCGTGATCGGCATCCGCCTGTTCAAGGCCAAGCTGCTGGCGTTTGCCATCAGTGGCTTTTACCTCGGGGTTGCGGGTTCGCTGTGGGCGTTTGCCTACCTGGGCACGGTGGAGCCCCACGGCTTCGATCTCAGCCGCTCATTTCAAGTGCTCTTCATCATCATTATCGGCGGCCTGGGCAGTGTGCTCGGCAATGTCCTGGGCGCCGCTTTCATCGTGTTGTTCCCGATTCTGCTGGCCAACCTCTTCGGGCTGTTGCCCGGCGGGCTGATCGATTCCGGTCAGTTGGAAAACATCCAGAAAATGCTCTTTGGCGCGTTGATCATCGCTTTCCTGATCAAGGAACCCGAGGGCCTGGCCCGACTGTGGCAACGCTTTCGCCAACGGGCCCGGATCTGGCCGTTGCGTTACTGATTGTTCTCATCCCTGACCCCCCATCCTTCGTTCACGAGGAATTGCCTTCATGACTCACCGCACACCGCTGCGTCGCCTGCTATTAGGCTTGGCCTTGATCACCGCCGGGCTCAGTGCCGGCGCTCACGCCGACAACGAACAGTACTTCCCCTTGCAGAGCTATCGGGTCGGACCCTACGCCGCCGGTGGCACCGGCTTCTTCGGCGGCTTTATCGACTACCTGCAATACATCAACGCAAAGGGTGGGGTGAACGGCGTCAAGCTGACCTGGAGCGAGTGCGAAACGGAGTATGTGGTGGAGAAGGGCGTGGAATGCTACGAGCGCCTCAAGGGTGGCCTTAATGGTGCGCCGGCCGCCGCGACCAACCCGTTGTCGGTGGGCATTGCCTACGCGACGCTGGAACGTTCGACCGCCGACAAATTGCCACTGATCACCATCAACCACGGTCGCACCGACTCCACCGACGGTAGCGTGTTCCCTTACGTGTTCCCGCTGCAGCTCAACCCGTATTCGGAAGTCTCGGCAATCATCAACTACATCGGCACGCGCGAAGGCGGGGCCGACAAACTCAAAGGCAAGAAGATCGCCGTGCTTTACCACGGCTCGCCGTATGGCAAGGAAACCAATGGCGTCCTGGAAACCCTGGCGAAAAACGCCGGTTTCGAACTGACCCTGCTGGAAGTGCCGCACCCCGGCAACGAGCAGCAATCGCAGTGGCTCAATATCCGTCGCCTCAAGCCGGACTGGGTGATCCTGCGCGGTTGGGGGGTGATGAATCCGGTGGCGCTGAAGTCCGCGCAAAAGGTCGGTTACCCGGTGGATCACATCATCGGCAACATCTGGAGCAACTCGGAAGAGGACGTGGTGCCGGCAGGCGCGGCCGCCAAAGGCTTCATTTCCATCACTACCCACCCTTCCGGCACAGATTTCCCGGTGCTGCAGGGCATCAAGCAAAGCGTGGTGGACGCCGGCAAGGGCAACCTGGCCGATCCGAAGCGCTTCGGTACGGTGTACTACAACCTCGGTGTGGTGAACGGCATTCTCAACGTCGAAGCCGTGCGCCTTGCACAGGCAAAATACGGCGCCAAGCCATTGACCGGCGAGCAGGTGCGTTGGGGCTTCGAACACCTGAACCTCGACGATGCGCGCTTGCAGGCATTGGGCGCCAAGGGCCTGGTGCAGCCGTTGAAGTTGTCGTGCGCCGATCATGAAGGCGGCGGTGCGGTGCGCTTTCAGCAATGGGACGGCCAGCGTTGGAACCTGATCAGCGACTGGGTCCAGGCCGACCGTGCGTTGTTGCGGCCGATCATCGAGGCTTCCGCCGCCCAGTACGCCAAGGAAAAAGGCATCACCCCGCGCAATTGCAGCCAGGAGCAATAAGGTCCGATGAGCCAGAGCCTATACGCCACCCCGCCCTTGCTGAGCGTCGAGCAGGTCGTTGTTTTCTACGAACAGTCGATCCTCGCCTTGCGCGGCGTAACGCTAAAGGTCGGCAAGGGGCAGATGGTGGCGTTGCTCGGGGCGAATGGTGCGGGCAAAAGCACCACCCTCAAGGCCATCTCCAGCCTGGTGCGCGCAGAGCGCGGCGAAGTGACCGAGGGCCGGGTGGTTTACCAAGGGCAAGTGGTCACCGATAGCGACCCCGCCAACCTGGTGCTGTCGGGGTTGGCCCAGGTGCTTGAAGGGCGACATTGCTTCACCCACCTGACGGTCGAGCAGAACCTGCTGATCGGCGGCTTTTCCGGGCGACCGTCGCGCAAGGTATTGAACCAGCGTCTGGAGCGCATCTACGGCTACTTCCCCAGGTTACGCCTGCTGCGCAAACGCCTGGCGGGCCTGACCTCCGGTGGCGAGCAGCAAATGGTCGCCATCGGTCGCGCGCTGATGTCCGAGCCGTGCCTGTTGTTGTTGGACGAACCGTCCATGGGCCTGGCGCCCCAGGTGGTCGAAGAAATCTTCGAGATCCTTGCCCGGCTCAATCGCGATGAGGGGTTGAGCCTGCTGGTGGCCGAGCAGAACATCAACATCGCCCTGGATTACGCGCATTACGCGTTTGTGCTGGAGAACGGTTGGGTAGTGGATGAAGGTTCGGCAGCCGAACTGGCGACACGTAAGCAAATGCAGAACTATTACCTGGGCGCTGCGCAGGCTTAGGCGGTGTTGCGTGTTGAAAAAGGAAAGGCCATAAGCCTTTCCTTTTTTTGTTTGTGCGCCAGACAAGTTTAACGTGTGCCAAGTGTTTGCAGTGCAACACCGAGTTCACAAAGTGCGGATTAATACGCCCGAAAAATAGTCTTTAAGTTGGTCTAACTAATTGAAATATATGCTGTTATTGGATTGGCATGATTTTCGGATTGTTGCGAAAGGATCAGCATTTTTTGCATCCCTACCGCCTTAATAATTTGAAGAGAACATCATGCGTAAAGTGGCCGCTTTGTCTGCGTTTTTTGCCGTTACCACGCCCGGTTATTCATGGGCCGACAGTGATAAAAATGAAAATGGATTTATTGAAGATAGCCATTTGAACATTCTCAACCGGGATTTCTATTTCAGTCAGGACTTCCGAAATGGCAGCAGTGCAACCAACCCTCACACGGGCGCGCCCCAGAGTCGCCGGGCGGAATGGGCGCATGCGGTGATCGGGCGCTTTGAATCCGGCTTTACCCAGGGCCCCGTGGGTTTTGGGGTCGATGCTTACGGGCAGTTCGGGGTCAAGCTCGACGGCGGTGATGGCGTGGTGGGCAACGGTGTCGGCGGGCCGGGGTTGATTCCGCGTAAAGGCGACAATAACGGCGAGCCCAAGGATGAGTGGGGCAAGGCCGGCGGCGCCGTGAAGGTGCGAGCGTTCGATACGGTGGTCAAATACGGCGATGTATCCCCAACCAGCCCGGTACTCCATGCCGGTGATATCCGCCTGTTGCCGCAAACCCTGACGGGTCTGATCTTCGACAACACCTCCATCGCCGGCTTGAAAATTGAGGGCGGCAAACTGACGGCGTCCAGCGATCGCAGCGGCGTCAACCATAGCGGCGACCTGGGCACGGTCTACGGTGGTCGCTTGACCGGGGCGGATAATGTCCAGTACATCGGCGCGGATTATCGTTTCAACGACAACTGGAGTTTCAAGCTGCACACCAGCCGCCTGGATAACGTCTGGAACCAGTCCTTTGCCCGGGTCGACTTCAAGCAAAGGCTCACCCCCACCATCACGTGGGATACGGGGCTCAATTACTACCGCACCCGTGACAGTGGCGAGGCCTTGCTCGGGAAAATCGATAACGATAGCTGGAGTACTCACCTGGGGCTGAATGTCGGATTCAACCGTTTTCTGCTGGCATACGAGCAAGTGCGCGGTGACTCGCCGTTCGACTACGTGTGGAACACCTACGACCTGGAACTCGACAACGCCTCCCAATGGTCGGACTTCAACAACCCCAACGAACGCTCCTGGCAGGCCAGCTATACCTATGACTTCGCCGGGTTGGGTCTACCGGGGCTTAGCCTCACGGGCCGCTACCTGCGCGGTGACAACATTGATGGCACACGGGCAACGGGCGGCTACACGGCGTTCAATAGCGTCAGTGACGGCAAGCACTGGGAGCGCGATTTCTGGGCGAGCTACGTCGTTCAGAGCGGCCCGGCAAAGGACTTGAAGCTTCAGGTACTTCAAGCCACGCACCGTGTGGGAGGCGATTTCGGTAATTACGACTCCAACGTTGACGAGCTGCGGGTCATCGTCGAATACCCGTTGGATTTGCGCATGCTGTAACCGCGCCATCCATTCCTGCCACAGAGTGGAATGGCAGAAACAAGAAAGCCCGCACGAGGCGGGCTTCTTGGGGATTCATAGGCGGCTGTGAACGTCTATGGATCGGTGCTTGGAATAGGTCAGATGCGGAAACTGCACACCAGATGCTTCAGCCGTGCCGCCTGCTGTTCAAGCGCTCGCCGACCAGGTTGGCGATTTCCATGCTGTCTTGGCTATGGCGCTGGCTGTCGCCCATGGTGCTGACCGAATCCCGCGCGCCGACTTGTCGCTCCTCGAGCATCTTTGGTGGCAATCACCGCCGAATATCGGCATTGGCTCAGCGTCGCGTAAGCCTTGTCTTTATCGATAGAGAGGCCGATGTACCCGTTGGCGGAAGGTAGCCCTTTGATTGGTGCGAAGGTCAGCAAGCGGGCTTGCCCGTTGAACTGGACCTCGGTCAGCTCGCCGGAAAGTTTCGGTGTGTGTGTACGGTACAAATCCGAAAGCGACTTCATGACCAGCGCTTTGTCCGGATGGACCAGTATCTTGCCCTGCTCGTTGACCAGGAACGCATACCCCATGCCGCCAAAGTTCAACGAGTTGATGAGTTCCATCAGGCCATCCAGCGCCAGATCGCCGGATGCTGCTGGAAACCTTACTGATGACACTAATGACCATCTTGTTGGTGGCCAGATCAATATAGGGCTCAGTCAGTATGGCGCCGCTGGCGTTCATACCGTCCTTGTACCAAGGGCGGGAGCGCGGGTCATAACCATCGGGCATCTTGGTGTTCGGACGAATACTGAAACTGCCGTCGACCTTGCCTAGGTAGTAGGTGAGAAAACTTGAGGTCACGACGCTCTCATCCATCAGCGTCTCGGCATTGGCAGGCTCCCTGGCAATGTTCTGCGCCAGATTCCTCACCAAATTAATCCGCCCCTCCAGCAGGTTGCGAATATTGGTGGAGGTAGAGTCACCCATTTCAGTCAAATAGTTTTCCAGGCTTAGAGATCTGCTAAGCGAGCTAGCAGTGCTCGTCCAGCGCGTTGGTAACGCTCAAGCGCTTTGGGTTACGCGTCAATCGAGGGCAAATGCTGTTCGATTACGCCTAGCCACCCCATACCCGGATATGTTTCAAAGCCTGGCGTTATCGAGTAGCCCTGAATGAGGTTTTTACTCAGGACGCTGTATCCGCTCGATTGGGTGGCTTTAGTCTTTAACTCGACGCTTTCGCCCAGATGATTCTGTGTATCTGAGCTAGCAATTATCCTGTGGTTGTCGTCGATTATCATCAATCGACTTCGCGGGCGTTCTTCTTCGCTCAAGCGAACTCCTTTTAGAACGGAATCGGCTTGATTTTTCCAGTCGAAAAAAATCCCGATAACGCCAATCACAGGCGTCTGTTTACCGGCCTTGCTGCGCACAGCAGCACTGAATGCGCAGGTTTGTGAGCCGTTCAGAAGCGGCTCGGCAGTTACTTGGCCAGCGAAATACTGATCACCTGAAGAGTGAAGCATTGCTCTTTTAAACCAAGGCTCGTTCGCGACATTGGCTCCGATGACTCTGCCAAAGGTCCCCGGTCGGCCCGACGCTATGATTCGTCCACTGCTGTCAGCGACCCAGATATCTAAGTACACGGTGTAACTGTCGAGAATGATGCCAAGGCGTTCGCTGGCATAGACGCAGCTTTCTGGTGAGCGATTGGTCAGCGCGTCTACCAACGATGCATCAGTTGCCCACCAGCGCACGTCGCATGTGCGCTCGTAAAGGTTTCGATCGATGATCTCGATCATGTTAAGCGACAGATCAGCCAATCGCTGACCCCGTACGTCAAAGCACATACCGCGACCGAGCGCTGTCAGTTCATTGACCGAAACCTGCAAGTCTTCGGTCAGCCCGCTGGCAATTTTCGAGATACGTTCGGAGATATTTTTGACTTCTTCGGCCACAACCGAGAACCCCATCCCGGCCTTGCCTGCATGCGCGGCTTCAATGAGTGCATTGATTGCCAGCAACCGAGTTTGGCGAGTGATTGCCTGTATATCACTGACACCACGATTCGCCAGAGACTCCACTTCCCGGGAAAGGGAGACGATCCGTTCGGGTTCGATCATTTTCTTTCTGCTTCTACCAGTTATTGATGGCGGCAGTGGGTTGCTTATCAATGAACGAAGAAAATACAAAACTGGGCTATAGCTGCCCTCTAATCGAATGAAGGTTGGGACCCCTCTCACAACAAGATCGGCTGATTTCATTGGGCCATTAGGTGAATCCGAAAAAAATAAATCCAAATATTCAAGCCCCGGATCCCTCTTGGCTTGGGTCGTAAGGAATGGGGCACCCCTGAGCGCTGGCAAGAGCCTAGAGACTCAGCAGTTTGAATACGGCATTCTTGACGTGGTCAGTCCTAGGAGGGCAGGGCAGCCGTGCCGCATAGGGTTGACCCTGTGCGCATCAAGCGCCGAACCTAGACGGTTTCATTCAGAAAACTCAGTGCAGTGCAGGGAGTTGCTTCGGGTGGAGCAATCACATGAGCATCGTTCAGATCGGATAGATAGCTCTGGTTCTGGTTGTCAGTTGGGTTGCTACCCGTGAAATCCACTTGGTCTTGCACGGATCATCAGGAATATCATCAGCTAAGGGAAAAGACGATGAAGCTTAGTTTTTGGCAGTATATGAGGGGTTACGCAATTGGTATGGCAGCGTTTCACCTTTGGAAACTCTACCGAGGTGATCCTTTGCCAAATGTGCTGGCGAATTATGGAATTTCGCTTGTTCTCGGCGCGATTTTTTACGAGATCGGGACGGTTCTCATAGTGAAGCGCGACCAGTAAGGATGAATCGCTGCGCACCACCGGCCCTTGATTGGGATGCGTCTGCGCGTAGATCAGCCGCTTTCTGCCGAGCGAAAGCGCCGCCCACTTCCGGGTAGCCGCCAAGACCAAGCCATGACCATTTGCCGTCCGGCTTCTTGTAGCGTAACTCCCAGGACTTTTGGCCGTTTGGCTTGACCCTGAAATACAGCCCTGGCCTGTCTAGTTCGCGGTATGCCCCGGCCTCAGGCTCCAGGCTGGAAAGTGTCGTGCCAGCGAGAGGGCGCGTCGCCTGATATCGGTGCGTTTCATCCTTGTATGTCTTCAGTTCAATTATTTGTGAAACATACACGTGGGCATAGGCGGAGGGGGATGATAGGGGGATAGAGGTGAACAGCCAGAAACAAGAAAGCCCGCACTAGGCGGGCTTCTTGAGGTGATTCATA
Source organism: Pseudomonas sp. MPR-R2A5 (assembly GCF_058793055.1). NCBI lineage: Bacteria > Pseudomonadati > Pseudomonadota > Gammaproteobacteria > Pseudomonadales > Pseudomonadaceae > Pseudomonas > Pseudomonas sp. MPR-R2A5. Next base: position 7,392 of record NZ_JBXAFK010000049.1, on the reverse strand, counting down.
GACTGCTGTAGATACACAGACATTTGAACTGAATCTGTAAATGCTTGTATTTTATTGAAATTTTAGTTTTTGTTTTTGTTAGGGATACATGCTGGGATACATGGTGCCAGTTGCTGGCGCGGTTCTTCCGTAATTCACCTAGCTGCAGAGGTGTCTGAAAACTCCGCAGGCTTCGACTTGAGAATCAGACGAGTGGTGGGATGTGGCACATCATATTTCAGTGATGTGCACAATAAGCGCTATTCACCGGTATTACTTTTCAGCCCAAAAAAAAGCCCCGTTTGACGGGGCTCTTAGCGTTGCTTGTCCAATCAGGCTACCGTGTAGGCGTTCAGCATCGAGCTTGGATTGATGGGAGCAATGTTGTATCGCTCAGGCTGAACCGCACCCGCTTTGACCAGTCTTTCGAATCTGTCATTAATTTCATTCAATCGCTGTACGTCTTGCCCGGAACGGCGATCAGCTTCTTTTGAGAGAGCCTGCGCAGTGCGCTTATCGAGAGTCATTATCGTTCCTCGTTGGGTTAATTGTAGTGAAGCATGAACGATGACTGCTGACGTTCAGCATGTTCAGCGAGCAGCTCAGAATAGACGCGCAGATTCTGCCTGAGCTCAGCTTCTTGCGTATAGTCCTCAATCTTCAATTTGAGACCGCTGGTCAGCGTGTTGATTCCAATCATGCGACCGTGAGAATGCCAGCGATTGTTGTCACTCAGGTCTTTAGCGATCTGCTCTGCGCGCTGCTCCTTTTCCTCATCGGTTACCGCCTGGCCAGGGTTTGTTGAGGAATGCTGCGCCCAGTCCTTGAATTTGTATTTGACGAGCCATTGCTTGAGTAGGCTCACCGATAGGTCTCTGGCTTGCTCATATCTACGTAGCGTTGCCAAATCAAGGCGCTGCAGCATCATAAATTCAGCGTCAGTGAGCTTGCCCTGCGCTGATTTGTCGATCAATTCGTTGACCTTATCAATGTAGCCGAGGGCAGGAACGAGATGACCGTCTGATAGAGGAACCTGAGGGTCAATAGGTCCTAGAGATGAGGTGTAGTCCATGAAAATTTTGTCGCCAGACATGCAGAAAATGGTGCCGGCTGACATAGCTGCGGTGGGGACGACAAAAAACACCTCTGAGAAATGGTGTCGTGTTACTTCAACCATTTTCTCAACTGCTTCCACGACACCACCTGGTGTCGCAAGCACAATGCATATCCTTCCTGCGGCGTGCGTTGGCTGTACCTGACGTACGACCTCTTCAACCGCAGCAACGTAAGCCCCCTGAACCGCAGGGTGAATAGGACCGGTATATGACAAAACCGGGCAGTTAAAGTGCGTGGAAATAATATTTCGGTAGTGGCTTAGGACACCAAGAACATGGATGTCGAGGCTTGGCACATTATCTCTCCCTGATGCGCATGCGTGTGTGTTTGTTATAGCTGAACTTTTGCGCCAATCAATGCGTAATGTCAACACGCCACCGTCGGTCTGCAGCCCAAGAGGGTTTTGCTACCTTTTCTTCAAGATGCGAGCGCAAGGATTGGGCTGGCGTACGCTGGCCTCTTTTCCAGCCATAGGCTGAGAATGAACCCATTCCGAGAGACGCCCAGGCCGAATCCCAATGGCCAGGTCAATGTGCGCGTTGGTGGCGTGTCGGTTGGTGCTGACCTTGCCGTCGAGGTCTTGGACAAGCTGCTTGAAAGAACGAAAGGGATCGTTTATCTGGCCTATCGCTATTCAGGAGGCATCTCCATATTTTGCGGAGATGGTGCGGCAGTAGTTTGGCACTTCCACCACACCGAGGCGTTCTTGCCATTCCCCCGCGCCAGCACCACCCCGGATCAGGGTAGTGGTCATCAAGTTGCGTCAGCCTCAAGTGGCATAGGGAGGGGCTATTTCCGCTCACAGTTTCTTTATATCGATGCTTATGGTTTTTCCAGCGGCTCAGGTATGAACCCTTGCTCCCTGAGTGACTTGATCACACCTCGAATTAGATAATTGTTAGAAAATCCGATTGTGTACTGCCTCGCGCCTGCGCTTAGCGGTAAAAGCATCCCTTGGTCTACCAGTTTTTTGATCAGGTAAGTCCGTTGATTGCTCGTCTGCTGAGGGAGTACGGCTGCTACATCAGCAGATTTTACGACCTTCAATTTTATTGCGGCCGATAGCACTGCCTCTTCCGTCTCAGTGATCCATTCTCGCTCCCGTGCGAAGGCCACGGCAGGGACGAGTATGCATTTGGTCAGATATGCGTAGTCCGTGAGGCGATCGACTTTCTCCAGCTCAGTACGAATGCCTTCCAGCACATATGTACACCACTCCTCTAGCCCTTCCTTTGTTCCTCTGTCGGCGGTGGCCAGCATTGCGTAATAGCGCTCACGATCATTACAGAATACGGCCGTAGGATTTAGGACGCGGCCCCCTGTGCTGACGTTGAAACCATATTTCATCAGGAGTGCGTAGGTCAGCAGCCTGACCACGCGACCATTGCCATTGCCGAATGGATGTATCCATCCAAATCTATGGTGAGCGAGTGCGACCTTCATGAGGTCATATTTCGGGGAGTCTTCGTGATTCACGAATTCGACAAGTTCCTGCATATAAGCCTGAACCTGGATGAAGTTGGGTGGTAGGTGATCAGACTGGGATATTCTGACACCCCCGCTGCGATAGGCTCCTGGCGTCTTGTCGCCTTCACGAACCAGATCGTCTACGGTCATCGCGTGTAGCTCTCGAATCGTCTGCTCGGTAAGCGCAGCGCCTGGCGTCATGATCTGCTCAATGTAATCCATTGCCTTTTCAATATTGGCAACCTCGCGCAATTGATCAGTGTCCTGGGCCTTACCTCCTACCTTGCTATCTATGTAGTCCGCCAAAGTAGTGTGGTTGCCTTCTATCCGCGCAGAGCCTAGGCTTTCCAGCGCATGGAAAAGCGACTTGAGTTGGTAGAACACCTGCGGCGGCGTATCGCCTTCAAGCCTTAGACGACGCAGATGCTCCAGCTCGCTCAGTACATCGACTAGGTCCGAGTCGAAGGAGGGATTGAGAAGCTCAAGGTCGTGGTGGGTAAACGTAGGCATATAGAAAATTATCTCAAACCGGCCGAAAAATTATCTTGAAAAAAACCAGGGAGACCACCGTAATTAACGGTATGCGCTTAGCATACGCTAAACATTATCTGGAATTCAGCCTTAAGCTAACTCAAAAATGAGTAATGATTAAGTGAGAAACCTCGGTAGTTAGCGGGGTTTCTACGGCTAGGACACGCTTTCAGCACGTCGGGATGATGACGCCTCTGAGCGTCGTGATCGGCGTCAGCCTTCAAGTCAGGCAGCAATGGCTGACCTCCCATTCCGGTATGGTAGGTACTTGAAAAACTACCGAGGCCACGACAGTTCCATTTTCCGCCTACAAGCGCATTTCCCTGATGACTCGTCTTGGCTCAGTTCCTCGCGATAGGGCGCGCCGGGCGTCCTTGGTGAGCTGGTCGAGCGCTTGCTCCTCGAATGCTGCCGCCATTGCGCTGGCCTTCCTGACGATCAGCAGCGCCAGCTCCGGCGGAAACACCACCTTGTCGGCTGGTAGATAATCACAGTCAATAACGGACACGGCTCTATCCTCGGTGCGCGGTTGATGCTGGCGCCTGAACGAATTGGGGCCAGCAGATGACCTGCAGATGTTACCAGCGAGCGTGAGCAACTACCTTGAAACCGTGTGTTGGCTAGGCTGGTGCGCTGACCAGTTTCCGCTCCAGGGTGAACGACTCGTTTACCACCTGCTCCGACCTGCTGTCAGGTCGCTGGAAACCCGGGTAAATACTTGACGAGCATCAAGCGCCATCAAGCTACTTTTAAAGCTGTAAGCGTTTTGTTGCTTGGGCTGCGAGGCGTTCGGCCGCGGTCTCTCTGGAAAAATCCGTCTAGGGTCTGTCTAGTATTGCTTGACGCGCTGAGCATTTGTCTGACCCGGTATTTCACCACCCCATCCCGCCAGCGTGGGCCTTGATATTCATACACAGCAGCCTTGACGGCCACCTCATAAATTCTTGACGAGGATGGTGCTGGCCAAGCTGCGAGAATGCCCGCAAAGCCTTGCCCTGCTTGGCTTTGAACGATCCAGCTGCTGGTGACGTCAGATAAATCCGTCAAGACCTGTCTAAAGTCTCGTCAAGGTTCCGTCAAGGCTGGTCAAGGATTTCCCGTCAGTGAATGTCGCGGCTCGCCCCTGTTTCTGGACGAGGTAGCTATCGGGCCGCATCCCGATCTGCTTTGGCCTGCGGGCCGGGCCGGAAGAACTGCGGCTTCTCCAGCCGTCCAGAGCCTGTCCAGAATCCTAACCAGCGTCACGACTGGCCCAGACTGCCGGCGACGGCCAGCTCAGCAATGCCCTGGCGAATGAACACCAGGTTCTCATCGAGCGTTTCCAGCGCGCCGCGCACGTTGTTGGCAATGTCCGCCGATCCGCGCTGCTCGACGCAGTTAGAAAGCTCCTCAACCGCGGCGCCCAGGGCAAGTTGGTTTTGAGTGAGGCCGTCGAACAGGCTGGCGATCAATTTGGTGTCCGTCATGGTGGCTCTCCGTGTTTCGAGAGAGCGTAGCACCGGCGCCGTGAATGCCTGGAATCACCTGTACGTGGTTTGCGTCTGCCGGCGGCAAAGTAGCCTGGTGATGTAATACGGGATTTCCCCGCATTCTAATGCGTGAGCCCCGCCGACAGGGGCCACTGCGGGTTCTCAGGCGGCCACGCTCGCCGAATCCGTCTCATGCCTGTCTCACATTCGCCAGCGATTCGGTAAAGGCCAGGTAAGAGTAGGCGGGCCGAAAGTGCCGTATCCGTCTGGGGTCTGTCAGGGGTATCAGTGGCCACGGTGCGCTTGTTTGACGTGCTGGTCACGCGATAAGCCTCAGACGCCCACCCTGCGTGGGTCTGGTCTGATGGCTGCCTCGCATTTCGTCAAAGTGTGGTCAAAGTGGAGAGAACTATAGTGCCGGATCTGGCTGGCGGCCGTGGTGCCGTTCCCGGTGACAGTTCGGGCACAAGGCTATGGCGTTAGCTACGGTATCGTGTCCGCCATCAGCTAAGCGTTTGATGTGATGAACCTCCAGGTAGAGGCTTCCATCCGGCCGCTCAAATGGGGCGGGTGAGCGACACCCCTCACAGGTTCCGTTCGCCCGAAGCTGAACCTCAGCCACGACATCAGGATTACGGCGAAATGTTTTTACTATGAGATGTCTTGCTTTAGGAACAGGGTTGGCTCGCTCAAGACGATGGGCTCGTTTAGCAGCAGTGTCTGCAATTGACTGAGCTACCTGCTGCGAAAATAGATCGTCTTCATCGGAGAGCTTAACCATGGGTGATAACCCTGGCAGTAGCTCCTCGTATAGAAGACGTAGTGAGGAGTTTTCGGCCAGCTTGGTAGATTCAAAAGAGTCGAGATACTCAATGTGTCCACTCAACGACTGCAACGCGGGGAGCAGGGCTGAAGCGCCTATGTTAGTAGTCAAATGCAAAATCATGTACCGGAGCGCCTCTACTTGAGGTGTCAGCTTGAGGGTTCTGCCGCTGCGCAGACCATCATATGCGCGAAGGTAGGCATTAGCGGTCTTTGTTTTGAAACCGAAGTCATCTTGTAGCTCCCTACGAGCCTTAGCATCCGTGGTTTTGAGATTCCAAACATCGGCCCCCAGGCGACACGCCGCCTGATACATATCCTCTGTTACCTTCGTCCTTGGCATATCGTTTCTGCTCAGAAAAAGTCTAGCCACGATCATATCCGAACCCTCAGGTCTGGAGATGAGTCGCTAACGATTTAACTCAGCGCGCGCCAAATGCGGCAGTTCCTAAGTACGGTCGTGTGTGGGTAGGCGATTCTTCCGGTTGCCAGTGGAAACCACTGCAAAACGCTGTAAACCACAGTGGAAACCAGCGCCTGGAACCATAACTCTTGATAACTGGCGGGCGGCATGGTTCACGCGTTGGCTGTTGCGAACCTCAGTGCGAACCTACTGCCGGTGCGCACCCAAAATGCGTACCAACCGTGCGTACTGAGCTGCGTACTTCCTGTGCGCAATTTGCGAAGATTGCTGTGCAATCTAGGGGCCATGCTGGCGCTGAGCGACTACATGACGGCTGGACCTTCACGCAGGTCCAGTGCTATTTGAGAGAAGCTGCTTGGGTTAAAGGAGTTACCAACGGCATCCGGATAAGTCGTCTCTCAGTCAGACCGGCCTGCCAACTCATACATGAGAAGACCTATGCATAGTTTTGATGAGCTTGCTGAACATTGCGCAGCGTTTACCCTTGAGGCGTTGCGGGGCGCAAATGAAAGAACGGTTGAGGCTCTACACACGAGTGCGGCTACCCCCCTAGTGAAAGCTCTCCAGATGATACAGCTGCAGAAAATGATCTTTGCGGTTGGGATGTTCTCGATCTTCGAAGCCACTTTACAAGGCTGTCTCAATTGCAGGGATGGATTCCGCGAAGTGGAAGCCATGTTGGGCCAGCAAGGCGAAGCCGAACTGAAGGAGCGTTTTCAGGACCTAGTGGCAGCCATCAATGTGCTTAAACACGGAAGAGGTCGCAGCTATGACGCGCTTGTTGCCAAGGCTCAGTCCCTACCATTCCGGATGAAACTCCCGGATGAGGCGTTTTTCTTTGAGGGTGACGTTTCTGAGGTGGCGACACTTATCGAAGTGGACGATGCGTTCGTACAGGGTTGCGGTTACGTAATTCGTGAGGTGTCTGAAGTGCTGCGCAAGGTACGGCGGGACTTTATTTAACGGTCGTCTACCGTATGCCCGAAAGAGAAAGATGATTTTTGCCATTTGTCTGGTGTGGATACGCCCGATCTGGTCAGCGCCGGCGACTTAACAAAACTTAACCTTTTTTTTGGGTCAGGTCCTGCCACTGGCCTGCCGAAGCTACTTGTCATCGAGCGCGCATCGGAACCTTACAAAACCTGACATTGGATCGAGTGCGGGGCCTGGCGTGATGTTGAGAAATGTTGACATCGGATCGGCCTGGAGTCGATGAGAGCGCTCGCGGACTGTTAGCAAAAGTTAGTCCCGTGAGCGGTTGCCCAACCCCTAGCCTGTTAACAATTATCAAGGTTGGCGGGCGTCGGGCGACTCGGTGAGGGAGGTCTCGTTGTTCAACGGCACGAATGGCTGGGTAATCGGAAGCTTGAGTAGGCTTCGTGTTCGATCTACTACGGAGGCAATCTCTGAAGTAAATAATTTTTGATCATGAGCCATCGAAGCCAACTGCGCCGCTCGGTCCCGTAGTGATCTCATCCATTGAGCCTTGGGCTCTTCTTTCGCAATTCTAGGGAAACTCTGAAAAAAACTTTCTGATTTGGCAAAATACCGCGACCCCACCCACCGAGTTTCCCGATGAAGCAG
>NZ_JBXAFK010000048.1:0-64573 GCF_058793055.1 Pseudomonas sp. MPR-R2A5 | reverse complement strand
ACTGAGCCCTGTAGCGTACAGGACCCGGTCCGCTGTAGCCTAACCAACAGCTGTCCAGCTTTTGGGGCGCACTTCACACTGCTATCGGGGGCAAGCCCCCTCCCACATTTTTACATCTTCAGTGTGGCTTAGAGCTCACCCAAGCCATCAATCAGCGCCTGGTTCTGTTCCGGCGTACCGATGCTGATCCGCAGGAACTGGGCAATCCTCTCCTGCTTAAAGTGCCGCACGATAACCCCTTGCTCACGCAGCTTGGCCGCCAGGCCCGCTGCGTCGTGCTGAGGGTGGCGGGCGAAGATGAAATTCGCAGTCGATGGCAATACTTCAAAGCCTTTGCCTTCCAATTGCGCGACTAGCTTGTTACGGCTGTCGATCACCAACTGGCAAGTCTTCTCGAAATACTCACGGTCCTCGAACGCCGCCGCCGCGCCAACGATCGCCAGGCGATCGAGCGGGTAGGAGTTGAAGCTGTTCTTGACCCGCTCCAGTGCCTCGATCAGGTCCGGGTGCCCCACCGCCAGGCCCACGCGCAAACCGGCCAGTGAGCGCGATTTGGACAGGGTCTGCGTCACCAGCAGATTCGGGTAACGGTCGACCAGGCTGATCGCCGTTTCGCCACCAAAGTCGATATAGGCTTCATCAACCACCACCACCGAATCCGGGCTGGCCTTGAGGATCTGCTCCACCGCCTCCAGCGCCAGCACACAGCCAGTCGGCGCGTTCGGGTTGGGGAAGATGATCCCGCCGTTGGGCTTGGCGTAGTCCGCAACGCGAATCTGGAACTGCTCATCCAGCGGCACCGGGTCGGACTTGATGCCATAGAGGCCGCAGTACACCGGATAGAAGCTGTAGCTGATATCCGGGAACAGCAGCGGCAAGTCGTGCTGGAACAGGCCGTGGAAGATGTGCGCAAGGACTTCATCGGAACCGTTGCCGAGGAACACTTTGCCGGCGTCGACCCCGTAGTACTTGGCCACGGCCTGCTTGAGCAGGTCGCTGTTGGGGTCCGGGTACAGGCGCAGGTTGTCGTTCAACTCGGCCTGCATGGCCGCCAGCGCCTTGGGCGATGGGCCATAGGGGTTTTCATTGGTGTTGAGCTTGACCAGCTTGGTCAGCTTCGGCTGCTCACCGGGTACGTAAGGCACGAGGTCCTTGACGAAGGGGCTCCAGAATTTGCTCATCTCAATTACCTTTCTTGTCGTCAAGGATGCGGTATTCAGCGCTGCGGGCGTGGGCGCTCAGGGATTCACCACGGGCCAGCACCGAAGCGGTCTTGCCCAACTCGGAAGCACCTTGTGGCGAGCAGAAGATGATCGACGAACGCTTCTGGAAGTCATACACCCCCAGCGGCGACGAGAAGCGCGCGGTGCCGGAGGTCGGCAATACGTGGTTGGGACCCGCGCAGTAGTCACCCAGGGCTTCGCTGGTGTGGCGGCCCATGAAGATCGCACCCGCATGGCGAATCGACGGCAGCCAGGCTTGTGGGTCGGCCACGGACAGCTCCAGGTGTTCCGGTGCGATACGGTTGGCCACTTCGATGGCCTGCTCCATGTCACGCACCAGGATCAGCGCACCACGGCCATTGATCGACTTCTCGATAATGTCGGCGCGGTCCATGGTCGGCAGCAGCTTATTGATGCTGGCCGCAACCTTGTCGAGGAACTCGGCATCGGGACTGACCAGGATCGCCTGGGCATCTTCGTCGTGCTCAGCCTGGGAGAACAGGTCCATGGCGATCCAGTCCGGGTCAGTCTGGCCGTCACACACCACGAGGATTTCCGAAGGCCCGGCGATCATGTCGATACCGACCTGGCCAAACACATGGCGCTTGGCGGTGGCGACGTAGATGTTGCCGGGGCCGACCACTTTGTCGACCTTCGGTACGCTTTCGGTGCCATAGGCCAGGGCCGCGACAGCCTGGGCGCCGCCGATGGTGAACACGCGGTCGACGCCGGCGATGCAAGCCGCTGCCAGTACCAGCTCGTTGATTTCACCACGCGGGGTCGGCACCACCATGACCACTTCGGTCACGCCCGCCACCTTGGCCGGGATCGCGTTCATCAGCACCGACGACGGGTACGAGGCTTTACCGCCTGGCACGTACAAACCGGCGCGGTCCAGTGGCGTGACCTTCTGGCCCAGCACGGTGCCATCGGCTTCGGTGTAGCTCCAGGAGTCCTGCTTCTGTTTTTCGTGGTAGCTGCGCACTCGGGTCGCAGCGACTTCGAGGGCTTCGCGCTGCGGCGCGGTGATGCGCGTCAGGGCCAGCTCCAGGCGTTCGCGAGGCAGGATCAGGTCAGCCATGGACTTGACGTCCAGGCCATCGAACTGGCGGGTGAAATCCACCAGCGCTGCATCACCGCGCTCGCGCACGGCCTTGATGATGTCGAGCACCCGCTGGTTGACCGAGTCGTCGGACACGCTTTCCCAGCTCAGCAGATGATCCAGATGATGGGCGAAATCCGGGTCGGCAGCGTTGAGTCGGGCAATTGCAGTGGACGTGGTCATAGCGAGGGCCTCAATAGAATTGGCAAAAACTCAGGCGCCCTAAACTACCGTTCGCTCCGCTTGGGCACCTGAGAATTCTGGCTATGAGGCGGATAGACGGGCGCAGCTTTTAAGCTACGCGGGTGAGTCAACCGCGGTGTCGAGACTCCACTGCCTTGCGCAGGGTGTCGATCAACGCCTGGATACGGGCGTGCTGCATTTTCATGGAAGCCTTGTTGACGATCAGCCGGGAGCTGATGTCGGCAATGAAATCCTGGGGCTCCAGGCCATTGGCACGCAAGGTGTTGCCGGTGTCGACTACGTCGATGATCTTGTCGGCCAGGCCAATCAGCGGTGCCAGCTCCATCGAGCCGTAGAGCTTGATGATGTCGACCTGACGGCCTTGTTCGGCGTAGTAGCGCTTGGCGACGTTGACGAACTTGGTGGCCACGCGCAGGCGACCTTTAGGCTCGACATCACCGACACGGCCGGCGGTCATCAGCTTGCACAGGGCAATGCGCAGGTCCAGCGGCTCGTAAAGGCCCTGGCCGCCGTATTCCATCAGCACGTCCTTACCGGCGACACCGAGGTCGGCCGCGCCATGCTCAACGTACGTCGGCACGTCGGTAGCCCGTACGATCAAAAGGCGAACGTCATCCTGGGTCGTAGGGATGATCAGCTTGCGGCTCTTGTCCGGATTCTCGGTCGGCACGATGCCCGCTTCAGCCAGAAGCGGCAAGGTGTCGTCAAGGATGCGGCCCTTGGACAGTGCGATGGTCAACATGGGAAATGTCAGTCCTTCATCAGGCTATTGCTGTCCGGTCGCAAACGGCGCCAGACACAGATCGAGGCCATGACAGCCTCGACTTGAAATCGTATTCAGCAGGGACAAACTCAGTTAACCGCAAAACATCTTACTGTGGCGAGCGGGCTCGCCACAGTGGATGTTTTCGCAGCTACTGGGACTAGCCCGGTACGCGGCGGATTTTCGCGCCGAGCATCTGCAGTTTTTCTTCGATGCATTCGTAACCACGGTCGATGTGGTAGATGCGGTCGATCAGGGTGTCTCCTTCGGCGATCAGCGCCGAGATCACCAGGCTGGCCGAAGCGCGCAGGTCGGTGGCCATGACTGGCGCGCCCTTGAGCTTCTCGGTGCCGGTAACGATGGCCGTGTTGCCTTCGACCTGGATCTTCGCGCCCATGCGGTGCAGTTCGTACACGTGCATGAAGCGGTTTTCGAAGATGGTCTCGATCACTGCACCCGTGCCTTCGGCAATCGCGTTCAAGGAGATGAACTGCGCCTGCATGTCGGTTGGGAACGCCGGGTACGGAGCAGTACGCACGTTGACGGCTTTTGGCCGCTTGCCGTGCATGTTCAGCTCGATCCAGTCTTCACCGGTGGTGATTTCGGCACCGGCTTCGCGGAGTTTCTCCAGGACCGCTTCCAGGATGGTCGGATCGGTGTCCTTGACCTTGACGCGACCACCGGTGACGGCAGCAGCAACCAGGTAGGTACCGGTCTCGATGCGGTCCGGCATCACTTTGTAGGTGGCAGGGTGCAGGCGCTTCACACCGTCGATGGTGATGGTGTCGGTGCCGGCGCCGGTGATGTTGGCCCCCATGGCGATCAGGAAGTTGGCCAGGTCGACCACTTCAGGCTCGCGAGCGGCGTTTTGCAGCACACTGCGACCATTGGCCAGGGCAGCGGCCATCATGATGTTCTCGGTACCGGTCACACTGACGGTATCAAAGAAGAAGTTGGCGCCACGCAGGCCGCCTTCCGGCGCCTTGGCCTTGATGTAGCCACCCTCGACGTCGATGGTTGCGCCCATGGCTTCAAGGCCACGGATGTGCAGGTCCACCGGACGCGAGCCAATGGCGCAACCGCCAGGCAATGCGACTTCGGCTTCGCCGAAACGGGCAACCATCGGGCCCAGCACCAGGATCGACGCACGCATGGTTTTCACCAGTTCGTACGGGGCGATCAGGGTCTTGATGGTGCGCGGGTCGATTTCGACGGACAGCTTCTCGTCGATTACCGGCTCAATACCCATGCGACCAAACAGCTCGATCATGGTGGTGATGTCGTGCAGGTGCGGCAGGTTGGCTACGGTTACGGGGCCATCGCACAGCAGGGTCGCGGCCAGGATCGGCAAGGCAGAGTTTTTCGCACCGGAAATGCGAATCTCGCCATCAAGGCGGGCACCGCCGGTAATAATCAATTTATCCATAAGAATCTCGACGCCTTGGGGGCTCAGGTGCGCTCGGCCCAGGCCGCGCGGCTGAAAAATTTCATAGTGACCGCGTGGATGCTGCCATCGGTGATCCACGGGTTCAAATGGGCATAGATCTGCTGCTGACGCTTGACCGGGCTGAGTGCCGCCAGTTCATCGCTAATCACGTTCAGCTGGAAGTTGCAGCCTTCGCCTTCAACTTCTACTTTCGTTTCCGGCAGCTTTCCTTCAAGGAAGCTCTTAACTTCTAGGGCCTGCATGCTCAACCTCTATCGGCGCCCAGTGCGCACGGGTCGCACATCATACAAAAAAGCCCCGCGCCTGCGAACCCCGCATAGCAGGACTCTGACGGGGGGCTCCTTTATTAAGGATGCGCCAACAGTTCGGTCAGACCGGAAACTTCGGCAATTTCACGCATGTCGTCGGGCAGCGCACGGATACTGACCGTTTTTTTCGCCGCCTCGGCATCACGTATAAAGCACAGCAGCAGCGATAAACCGACGCTGCTGGACTTGGTTACCGCCGAGCAGTCCAGCACCAGCGCAGGCGCGGTGCTCGCGTTGATCAGCGCCTGGCCCTGCTTGCGCAGGTCAGGCCCGGAGCGATAATCCAGCACGCCGCTGAGGAACAGCTCGCCGGCTTCGCCGATACGAACAGCCGACTCGGTCATTGCGCGGGTTTCCCGGCTGCTTTATCGGTTTCTTCCTTGGCCTTGGCCACTTCACCGGCCCAACCATTGATGGTCTTGTCCAGGTCGTTGCCATTGCGCTGCATCGCGTCAGCGAACTGGTCGCGGAACAGCTTGCCAATGTTGATACCGTTGATGATCACGTTGCGCAGTTTCCACTCACCGTTAACCTTCTCCAGCGTGTACTGCACAGGGTAGATCGCACCGTTGCTGCCTTTGACGGTCATGCCAACGCTGGTGCGGTCACCCGACTCATCCTTGGCCGGATCGACAGTGATCCCCTGGTTGTTGTACTCCAGCAGGGCGTTGCCATAGAACTGGAACAGACCCTTCTTGAAGTTTTCCTGGAACGTCTGCATCTGCGCAGGCGTGGCCTTGCGCGAGTACTTGACCGTCATGATGCTGCGCGAAATGCCTTCGGCATCGACGACAGGGCCGACAATGGTATTGAGCGCGTCGTAGAACTTACTCGGGTCTTGCTTGTACTGCTCTTTATTGGCAGTCAGGTCAGCCAGCATTTTGCTGGTGGTGTCCTGCACCAGTTCGTGCGCAGAACCTGCCGCGTTAGCCATCAGCGGCAGCGCCGCAAGCAGTACCAGCAGGCCACGTCGCAAGGTAGAGATCATGAACAGGTTCCTCATTTGGCGTCTTTATTGACCGTATTGAGCAGGAATTTACCGATCAGGTCCTCAAGTACCAGCGACGACTGCGTGTCGTGGATGGTCGAGCCATCCTTGAGCAGGGCTGTTTCCCCGCCCACGCTGATACCGATGTACTTCTCGCCCAGCAGACCCGCAGTGAGGATAGATGCAGTGGAGTCAGTCGGCAGATTATCGACCTTCTTGTCCAGTTGCATGGTCACTCGCCCGGTGAAGCTGTCGCGGTCCAGATCGATTGCCGTGACCTTGCCGATAGTCACACCGGCCATGGTCACCTTAGCTCTGACAGTCAAACCGGCGATATTGTCGAAGTACGCGTAAAGTTTATAAGTATCGGCGGTAGGGCTGGCCGAAAGGCCACTGACTCGCAGGGCGAGCAACAGTAAAGCCAGGATGCCAGCCAGCAAGAAAAGGCCGACACCGATTTCCACAGTGCGGTTTTGCATCAGAAATCTCCAAACATCAAGGCGGTCAAAATGAAGTCAAGGCCCAGTACCGCCAGCGAGGCGTACACAACGGTCTTGGTGGTGGCACGACTGATCCCTTCTGAAGTGGGCTCACAGTCATAGCCTTGGAATACGGCGATCCAGGTCACGACAAAGGCGAAGACGATGCTCTTTATGATGCCGTTGAGCACGTCGCCGCTGAAGGTCACGCTGTTTTGCATATTGGCCCAGTAGGAGCCTTCGTAGACCCCCAGCCAATCCACCGCCACCCACGAACCGCCCCAGATACCCACCACACTGAAAATCATCGCCAGCAGCGGCAGGGAAATGAAGCCGGCCCACAGGCGCGGGGCAACAATGTACTTGAGCGGGTCCACGCCGATCATTTCCAGGCTGGACAACTGCTCGGTGGACTTCATGTTGCCGATTTCAGCGGTCAGCGCGGAACCGGCGCGCCCGGCGAACAGCAAGGCAGTCACCACCGGCCCCAGCTCGCGCAGCAGCGTCAGGGCGACCATCTGCCCGACCGCCTGCTCCGAGCCGTAGCTGGATAGGATGTTGAAGCCCTGCAACGCAAGCACCATGCCGATAAAGACCCCGGAGACCACGATGATCACCAGGGACATCACGCCGACGGAGTGCAGTTGCTTGATCAGCAAGCCAAAGCCGCCGCCGATGCCACCGCGGCCCAGCAAGGCATGGAACAGGAAAATGGTCGAACGCCCCAGCACTTCGATGATGTCGATGCCGGAGCGGCCGAAAAGGCGAACCCTTTCGATAAGTGATGTCTTGCGCATCAGCGCTTCCCCAGAAGATCTGCGCGGTAATCCGCTGCCGGAAAATGAAAAGGCACCGGGCCATCAGGATCGCCGGTCATGAATTGGCGGATACGCGGGTTGTCAGCGTTCATCAGCTCTTCAGGCGTGCCCTGCCCCAGCACCTGACCATCGCCGACGACATACAGGTAATCGGCAATGCTCGCGGTTTCTGCAAGGTCGTGGGACACCACGATACTGGTGATCCCCAGCGCATCGTTGAGCAGGCGGATCAGGCGTACCAGCACGCCCATGGCGATCGGGTCCTGGCCAACGAAGGGCTCGTCGTACATGAGGATCTGCGGGTCAAGGGCGATGGCGCGCGCCAGGGCGACACGACGTTTCATGCCACCGGACAACTCGTCAGGCATCAGGTCGATGGCACCGCGAAGGCCCACGGCCTGCAGTTTCAGCAACACGATGTCACGAATCATTTCATCAGACAGCTGGGTATGCACTCGCAGCGGAAACGCCACGTTCTCGAAAACATCCAGGTCAGTGAACAGCGCACCACTCTGGAACAGCACACCCATGTGCTTGCGTGCGTCAAACAGCTCGCTACGCGACAGCGTCGGCAGGTTCTGGCCATTGACCCACACTTCGCCGGCATTGGGGCGCAGTTGCATGCCCATCAGCCGCAACAGGGTGGTCTTGCCGCAACCGGAAGGCCCCATGATGCCCGTGACCTTGCCACGGGGAATGCGAATATCGACGTTATTGAAGATGCTGCGCGTCCCGCGCTTGAAGGTAAGGCCCTTCAGCTCGACCGCGTAGGCGTTATCGGCACTCATCTAAACTCCTTGGGATGCAGCTTCTCACTCAGACACCGTATTGGCGACAAACGTTTGCACGATTGCGCGATATAGATAGACGTATGGGCTGGGTGAACCGAACTGGCGGCGAACTATATCACTGCTGGTACAACGCGCCCAAGGCCGGAAAAGCGCTTGTTCAGATTGGGGACAGGGAAAAAACGTTGCTGGCTATGTTACTGAGAGGGAATCTCATGCCACCCGCAGAATAAAGCCTGACGAACTTGCGTGAGGGAATTGCTCATTACCGTTATAATCGCCGACTTTTCGTCAGGCTATACGATTTCAGACATGAGCCAATCCAGCGATCTTATCCAATCCGCACAACGCACCATTCGCCTCGAGCTTGAAGCCGTAGAAGGCTTACTGGCCCATATCGATGCAGATTTCGTACGCGCCTGCGAGATGATTCTGGCCAGCAAGGGCCGCGTTGTCGTGGTAGGCATGGGCAAGTCCGGCCACGTCGGCAACAAGATCGCCGCGACACTGGCGAGCACCGGAACCACCGCTTTCTTCGTGCATCCGGCCGAAGCCAGCCATGGTGACATGGGCATGATCACCAAGGATGACATCATCCTGGCACTGTCCAATTCCGGCACCACCAACGAAATCGTGACCCTGTTGCCGCTGATCAAGCGCCTGGGCATCAAGATGATCAGCATCACCGGCAACCCGGAATCGACGCTGGCCAAGGCAGCCGAAGTGAACCTGAACGTTCACGTGACCCACGAGGCATGCCCCCTGAACCTGGCCCCCACGTCTTCCACCACCGCCGCCCTGGTCATGGGCGATGCGCTGGCCGTGGCGTTACTGGAAGCCCGTGGCTTTACCGCTGAAGATTTCGCGTTTTCCCACCCAGGGGGTGCCTTGGGCCGTCGCCTGCTGCTGAAAGTGGAAAACGTCATGCACTCCGGCGATGAGCTACCCCATGTCCAACGGGGCACGCTGCTCAAGGATGCGCTGATGGAAATGACCCGCAAAGGCCTGGGCATGACCGTGATCCTCGAAGCCGACGGGCGCCTGGCCGGAGTGTTCACCGACGGCGACTTGCGCCGCACGCTGGACCGCACCATCGACATCCACACCGCCACCATCGACGCGGTGATGACCCCCCATGGCAAGACCGCACGCCCCGAGATGCTTGCAGCCGAAGCGCTGAAGATCATGGAAGACCACAAGATCGGCGCGCTGGTGGTCGTCAATAACGATGACCGCCCGATTGGCGCCCTGAACATGCACGACTTGCTGCGTGCAGGAGTGATGTAAATGACCAGCGACCTATTGCAACGCGGCAAGCACATCAAGCTGGCGATTTTCGACGTTGACGGCGTGCTGACCGATGGCCGCCTGTACTTCCTCGAAGACGGCAGCGAATTCAAGACGTTCAACACCCTCGATGGCCAGGGCATCAAGATGTTGATGGCAGCGGGAGTGCAAACTGCCATTATTAGCGGCCGAAAAACGCCGGTTGTGGAACGCCGCGCACAAAACCTGGGGATTCCTCACCTGTATCAGGGCCGTGAGGATAAACTGGTGGTACTGGACGAGCTTCTTGGCCAACTCCACCTAAGCTATGAGCAGGTCGCCTATCTGGGCGACGACCTGCCCGACTTGCCGGTGATCCGCCGCGTGGGCCTGGGCATGGCCGTCGCCAATGCGGCGGCGTTTGTTCGCGAGCATGCCCACGGCATCACCACGGCCCGTGGCGGCGAAGGCGCCGCCCGTGAGTTCTGCGAGTTGATCCTGCGGGCCCAAGGCCGCCTCGAAGCGGCCCATGCCGCCTACCTATAGAGCGTTTTATGCTGAGTAAAAAGATTCGCAACTTCCTGCTATTCGCAGGCATCGCCGCGCTGTTCCTGGCGGTGGGCTACTGGAATATCAGCCCGGAGCGCTTTCTCGACCAGCCTGTTGCGCAGGTTGATGAAGGGGCTATCGACTATTACGCAACCAATGCCTATAGCGTGCAGTTCCTGCCCGATGGCAAGGTGCAATATGAAATGACGTCGGACAAGGTCGAGCACCTGAAGGCCTCCGAGGTCACCCTGCTGACCAATCCGGACATGAACCTGTACCGCGGCACCGAGTTCCCATGGCACGTCACCAGCAAGCGCGGCGAGGTCAACCCGGACGGTACCCAGGTGGAACTGATCGACTCGGTGCGCGTCGCACGTACTGACGCACAGAACCGCGACACCATTATTACCACCACACGCATGACCGTATTCCCACAGAAGCAATATGCGCAGACCGAGCAAGACGTTAGAATCGACGGCGCTGGCGGTGTATCGACTGGCAAGGGAATGAAAGCGTATTTGAAAGAAAGCAGGATACACCTGCTATCGAACGTAAGAGGACAGTATGAGGCTCGTTAAAACCCTCCCTATTTTGCTCGGTCTGGGCGCAGCACTGGGAAGCGTGAGCGCCTGGGCTCTGCCGAACGATAGCCAGCAACCGATCCACATCTCAGCTGACGATGCGCAACTGGATGACAAGCAAGGCGTCGCCACTTATACAGGCGGCGTGATCATTACCCAGGGCTCGATGAAAATCACCGGTAACACGGTGACACTGACTCGCACCCCCGCTGGCGACATCGACGTCGTGACTTCGGTGGGCAACCTGGCCTACTTCGAACAGAAGCAGGCCGCTACCGATACCGCCCCGATGAAGGGCTACGGCAAGACCATCCAGTATCACGCCCAGCAAAACCGCATCGTCCTGATCGACCAGGCCAAGGTGCTCAGCCCCGATGGCAACTCCACCGAAGGCGAGAAGATCACCTATGACACCGTGAAGCAGGTCGCCAATGCCGGCCGGGCCAACGGCAGCAAGGTCACTGCGCCACGCCCACGTATCGACATGGTTATCCAGCCGAAGAAGAAGGCCGAGTAATGGCAACCCTGAAAGCCCAGCATCTGGCCAAGGCCTATAAAAGCCGTCAGGTCGTGCGCGACGTCAGCCTGTCGATCGACAGCGGCCAGATCGTCGGCCTGCTCGGCCCCAACGGCGCCGGCAAGACCACCTGCTTCTATATGATCGTCGGCCTGGTGCAGGCGGACCAAGGTCGCGTACTGATCGATGACCTGGACGTCAGCCACCAGCCGATGCATGGCCGTGCACGCGCAGGTATTGGGTATCTTCCCCAGGAAGCGTCGATCTTCCGCAAACTCTCGGTGGCCGACAACATCATGGCCATCCTCGAGACCCGCAAGGAACTCGACCGCGACGGCCGCCGTAAAGAGCTGGAAAGCCTGCTGCAGGAATTCCACATCAACCACATTCGCGACAATCTCGGCATGAGCCTGTCCGGTGGTGAGCGTCGTCGCGTTGAAATTGCCCGCGCCCTGGCGACCGCGCCGAAATTCATCCTGCTGGACGAACCGTTTGCCGGCGTGGACCCCATCTCGGTGGGTGACATCAAGCAGATCATCCATCACCTCAAGGCCAAGGGCATCGGTGTACTGATCACCGACCACAACGTCCGTGAGACCCTGGATATCTGCGAAACAGCTTACATCGTCAACGATGGCCAGCTGATTGCCGAAGGTGACTCCGCCACTATCCTGGCCAACGAACTGGTCAAGGAAGTGTACCTGGGCCACGAGTTCCGCCTGTAAGCAGCCTGGCGTCACGGCCGTTGGCCACGGTGCGCGGGAGTCAATAAAAACCTCCGGATTTTTATTGTTACCGCGCTCTAGGCAAAGCCCCCGATATCAGGCATATAATTTGCTTATGTTTGGCGCTCACGCGCCCTGTCGTGGATGGCGCATTGCGCCGGCGAATAAGGTGTTAAGCCCCTGCCATGAAACCATCGCTAGTCCTGAGAATGGGCCAGCAGCTGACGATGACACCGCAGCTGCAACAGGCCATCCGCCTGCTCCAATTGTCGACCCTGGACCTGCAACAGGAAATCCAGGAGGCCCTGGAGTCCAATCCGATGCTCGAACGCCAGGAAGAAGGCGACGACTTCGACAATGCAGACCCGCTGGCCGACAACATCGAGCAAAAACCCAACCCCGATGTGCAGGAACCCTCCTACCAGGAAACCGCCCCGACGGTGGATAACCTCGAGGAAGGCGACTGGAACGAACGCATACCCAACGAGCTGCCCGTGGACACCGCCTGGGAAGACGTCTACCAGACCAGCGCCAGCAGCCTGCCCAGCAACGATGATGACGAGTGGGACTTCACCACCCGCACGTCCGCCGGCGAGAGCCTGCAGAGCCACCTGTTGTGGCAATTGAACCTCGCGCCGATGTCCGACACCGATCGCCTGATCGCCGTGACCCTGATCGACTGCATCAACAACCAAGGTTACCTGGACGAAACGCTCGACGAGATTCTTGAAGCCTTCGATCCGGAACTGGATATCGAACTGGACGAGATCGAAGCCGTCCTGCACCGCATCCAGCAATTCGAGCCCGCCGGCATTGGCGCGCGCACCCTCAGCGAGTGCCTGCTGCTGCAACTGCGTCAACTGCCTGCCAAGACGCCTTGGCTTGCCGAAGCCCAACGCCTGGTCACGGACTACATCGACCTGCTGGGCAGCCGCGACTACAGCCAGTTGATGCGCCGTATGAAGCTCAAGGAAGACGACCTGCGCCAGGTGATCGAGCTGGTACAGAGCCTCAACCCTCGCCCGGGCTCGCAGATCGAGTCCAGCGAAGCCGAATACGTCGTCCCCGACGTGATCGTACGCAAGGACAACGAGCGCTGGCTGGTGGAACTGAACCAGGAGTCGGTACCGCGCCTGCGGGTCAATCCGCAATATGCCGGTTTTGTGCGTCGCGCCGATACCAGCGCCGACAACACCTTCATGCGCAACCAGTTGCAGGAAGCGCGCTGGTTCATCAAGAGCCTGCAAAGCCGCAACGAAACCCTGATGAAAGTCGCCACCCAGATCGTCGAGCACCAGCGTGGCTTCCTGGAATACGGCGACGAAGCGATGAAGCCTCTGGTGCTGCATGATATCGCCGAAGCGGTTGGCATGCATGAGTCAACGATTTCCCGGGTGACCACGCAAAAATTCATGCATACCCCACGGGGCATATATGAGCTGAAATACTTTTTCTCCAGCCATGTCAGCACCTCCGAAGGCGGCGAATGCTCGTCCACGGCGATCCGCGCGATCATCAAAAAACTGGTTGCGGCGGAAAATCAGAAAAAGCCGTTGAGTGACAGCAAGATCGCTGGTTTACTGGAGGCACAAGGCATTCAGGTCGCCCGTCGAACCGTCGCCAAGTACCGCGAGTCCCTTGGGATCGCGCCTTCCAGCGAGCGTAAGCGTTTGATGTGACGGGCGGGCCACAGCGTTCCAGTGGCGGGTATTCCTACCCGCCGCTTTATGCACTGGCAACGAAGGAGAAGCTGTATGCAAGTCAACATCAGTGGACACCAACTGGAAGTGACCGAACCGCTGCGCGCCTATATCGGCGAAAAACTCAAAAGAATTGAGGGGCATTTCGACAAGATCACCAACGTGCAAGTCATTATGACTGTCGAGAAGCTGAAGCAGAAAATTGAAGCCACCTTGCGTATACCCGGCGGAGAAGTCGTCGCCAATGCCGAGCATACTGATATGTATGCCGCCATTGACGACCTGACCGACAAACTGGATCGCCAAATCAAAAAGCATAAGGAAAAGCAGTTGAGCCTCCTTCAGGGCACCGGCCGCTAACACTCCCCACCCATGATCCGACTTGAAACCATCCTGACCCCCGGCCGTTCCCTCGTGAACGCGCCGGGCGGCAGCAAGAAGAAAGCCCTCGAACAAATTGCCAACCTGATCAGCCGAGAAGTGCCTGATCTGGAGATGCAAGATGTCTTTGAGGCTCTGATTGCCCGTGAAAAACTCGGTTCCACCGGTTTTGGCAACGGCATCGCCATTCCTCACTGCCGCCTCAAAGGCTGCGACACACCTGTCAGCGCCCTGCTGCACTTGGACGCGCCTATCGATTTCGACGCGATCGACGGTGCCCCGGTAGACCTGCTGTTTGTTCTGCTGGTCCCACAGGCCGCCACCGATGCGCACCTGGAACTGCTTCGGCAGATCGCAAGCATGCTCGACCGCAAGGACGTACGCGACAAACTGCGCAGTGCCAGCAGCAACGAGGCACTGTACCAAGTTGTCCTGGATGAGCAAAACAGGCAGTAATCATGCGTTTGATCATCGTCAGCGGCCGCTCTGGCTCGGGTAAAAGTACCGCCCTCAACGTTCTTGAGGACAACGGTTTCTATTGCATCGACAACCTGCCCGCCGGGCTGCTGCCGGAGTTGGCGGAACGCGCCCTGATCCACACCGAATTGGCGCAGCCCCTGGTCGCCGTTTCGATTGATGCCCGCAACCTGCCCAGCCACCTTACGCGCTTCCCGGAATTGCTCGAAGAGGTGCGCGCCAAGCACATTCATTGCGATGTGCTGTATCTGGACGCCGACGAAGAAACCCTGCTCAAGCGCTTCTCCGAGACCCGTCGACGCCACCCTCTCAGCAGCCCCCATCGTTCCCTGGCCGAAGCCATCGAGGACGAAACCAAGTTGCTGGGGCCGATCATTGACCTCGCCGACCTCAAGATCAACACCACCAGCCTCAACCTGTACCAGTTACGCGATGCCATCAAGCTACGCCTGCTGAACCAGCCGGAGCCGGGCACGGCATTTCTGGTCGAGTCCTTTGGCTTCAAGCGTGGCATGCCGGTGGATGCCGACCTGGTCTTCGATGTGCGCTGCCTGCCCAACCCCTACTGGAAACCAGAGCTGCGTGACCAGTCGGGGCTGGATCAGCCAGTGGCCGATTACCTGGCCGCGCAACCGGATGTGGAGGAGATGTTCCAGGACATCTCCAGCTACCTGCTCAAATGGTTGCCGCGCTTTGCCGCGAGCAACCGAGCCTATGTCACCATTGCCATCGGCTGCACCGGCGGCCACCATCGCTCCGTCTACCTGACCGAACGCCTGGGCCAGGTGCTGCAAAAAAACCTCAAGAATGTCCAGGTCCGCCACCGCGACCTCAGCTGAAAGGAACACCTGCGCGATGCCCGCTCTGGAAATTGAAATCATCAACAAGCTGGGCCTGCACGCACGCGCCTCTGCCAAATTCGTCGGTATTGCCGGGAAGTTCCCTTGCCAGATCCGCGCCGGGCGCACACCGGAGACCATGGTCGATGGCAAAAGCATCATGGCGATGATGATGTTGGCAGCCGGCAAGGGCACCAAGATTCATTTGAGCACCGAGGGCGAGCAAGAGCAGGAAGCAATGGAGGCCCTGGTGGAGCTGATCAACAACTTCTTTGATGAGGGTGAGTAAAACCATCCGCTGAGGCGGGCGTGAAGCCAGGGGCTTCACCCCAAGGCGGTATCCATCACCATCATCAAGCAAAAACCGCTACATAGCCCCAGACTGGCAAGCTTTTCGTGACCATTACGCCGCGATTCGGGGATCACTTCATGAGTCACCACCAGCAGCATCGCCCCGGCAGCCAACGCCAGGCCAAGCGGCAACAGCACCTCGGCCAGGGTCACCAGCCAGGCGCAAAGCACGGCGAACACTGGCTCTACCAAGCCTGACGCCGCACCGATCAAGAAGGCCTTGACCCGCGACATCCCCGCCCCGGCCAATACCAACGCAATCACCAACCCTTCCGGCACATCCTGCAAGGCAATGCCCATGGCCAGGCTGTCGGCATCCGGCATGCCGCCGCCGGCTGAAACGCCAACGGCCATGCCTTCGGGGATGTTGTGGGCGATGATGGCAAACACAAACAGCCAGATGCGCGGTGGAATCACCGGTTTATCCGGCGTGCCCACCAACATCTCCGGGCTGGCGCCGGAGACTTTGCGGTCCACCAGATACAAACCGAATGCCCCCAGCATGATGCCGAAGCTGATCAGCCCACCTGCCCCCCAGGGCGAAAGGCCAAGGGCTTCGGCAGCAGCAATACCAGGTACGACCAGCGAAAAGGCAGTCGCCGCCAGCATCACGCCGGCACCGAAGCCCAACAAGGTATCGCTCAACGCCACCGGCATCCGACGAATCACCAATACCGGAACCGCCCCCAGCGCCGTGCCCAGCGCGCAAATCGCCCCGCCTTGCAAGGCGCGCATGATGCGCGGCTCCAGATCCAGCCAGGCCAGCCCGTGGGCCACCAGCAATGCAGTACCTGCCAATAGCAGCAGCGAGCCAAACGCATAACGAAACATTCGCACGCTACTGATCGCCAGTGTTTCAGTGCCCATAGTCGGCCTTAGATCTTGTTATCGAGGTGACTGTCAGGCCAGCGCGGCCTGATAGCGGGCAGCAACTTCCGGCCAGTTAATGACACTGTAGAAGGCATTGATGTATTCAGGCCGACGGTTCTGGTACCGCAGGTAATAAGCATGCTCCCAGACGTCCAGGCCGAGGATCGGCGTATTGCCATTCATCAGTGGGCTGTCCTGGTTGCCGCTGCTTTCCACTATCAGAGTCTTTTGCGGGGTGACGCTCAGCCAGGCCCAGCCGCTGCCGAAACGGGTCAAGGCGGCTTTGGTGAAGGCTTCCTTGAAACTGTCGAAACCACCGAGTTGCTCTTCAATGGCTTTTCCCAGCGCGCCATCGGGCTTGCCACCACCTTTAGGCGACATCACCGCCCAGAACAGTGAGTGGTTGGCGTGGCCGCCGCCTTGGTTGATTACGGCCACACGCAGTTTTTCCGGCAGTTGTTGCACGCTGGACACCAGTTTCTCCACCGGCCAGCCCGCAAATTCGGTGCCCTCGACCGCAGCATTGAGGTTATTGATGTAGGTCTGGTGGTGCTTGGTGTAGTGAATCTCCATGGTTTGCGCATCGATATGCGGTTCCAGGGCATCGTAGGCATAGGGCAAGGCAGGCAAGGTGTAGGGCATATCAATGTGCTCCGTATTGAGACGTGGTCGGCTGCACGGCAGCACCGCTCAGTAAGCGATGGGTGCGCGGGTACTCACCGTGATCACTGATAAAATTCAACAGTTCGACGTAAGTCTTGCTGCTCTGGCGCAAGGCCGCTTCGCGCAGTTGCGGGCTCAGACGCACGTCCTGCATGGCCTGCAGCAAGCGCTGGTGAATAGCACAGAGGTATTCGGCGCTTTCCTCGGGCTGATTCAGGCGCAGGTGCAAGTCCGCCAGGTTGTGATGGGAAATGACGCAAGCCGCTACTGCTTCGTCGGCGTTCGCCCAGCGCTCGAACAGCACTTGGGCCAGGGCCAGGGCTTGCAGATAGGCCTCGCGAGCGTCAACCAATTCGCCCTGCATAAAGCAGCGATTGGCCCGTTCGATCGTGCGTTTCCAGTGCTCCATGGTGAGCCTCCAAAGCAGGGTCGGTGATTACACGCCGCCGGCCGTGAGTTTTTCCGGATCCAACAGGACTTCCAGTTGGCTACGGGGCAAGTCGGTGTGCTCAAGGGCCACATCAATCACCGGACGGCCTTGCTGATAGGCCTTCTTGGCGATTTCAGCAGCCTTTTGGTAACCAATGATCGGGTTGAGTGCAGTCACTAGGATCGGATTGCGCGACAGCGCTTCCTTGAGCTTGGCTTCGTTGACCTTGAAGCTGGCGATCGCCTTGTCCGCCAGCAGGCGGCTGGCGCTGGCCAGGAGCTCCAGGCTGCTGAGTAGATTCTGGGCAATGATCGGCAGCATCACGTTCAGCTCGAAGTTGCCGGATTGGCCGGCAACCGTGATGACGGTGTCATTGCCGATGACTTGCGCGGCAACCATCGCCGTGGCCTCCGGGATCACCGGGTTGACCTTGCCGGGCATGATTGAGGAACCAGGCTGCAAGCCTTCCAGTTCGATTTCGCCGAGGCCGGCCAGTGGGCCGGAGTTCATCCAGCGCAGGTCGTTGGCAATTTTCATCAACGATACGGCGGTGGCTTTCAATTGGCCGGAGACGGCAACCGCGGTGTCCTGAGAGCCGATCAGCGCAAACAGGTTCTTGCCAGGCGTGAACTGCACCTGGGTCAATTGGCTCAGTCGCTGGCTGAAACGTGCAGCAAACTCCGGGTGAGCGTTGATCCCGGTGCCCACTGCCGTCCCTCCCTGCGCCAGCGCCTGCAGACTTGGCAGCAGGTCCTGCAGGTGGCCGATATTGGCCTTGAGCTGCTGCGCCCAACCGTCAAGCACCTGACTCATGCGCACGGGCATGGCGTCCATCAGGTGGGTGCGGCCAGTCTTGATGAACGGGTGCACTTGTATGGCCTTCTGCTCGATGACCTGTACCAGGTGCAGCAGGGCCGGCAGGGTTTGCTCATGCAGCACCAACGCCGCGCTGACGTGAATGGTGGTGGGGATGATGTCGTTGCTGCTTTGGCCACAGTTCACATGATCGTTGGGGTTGACCACCTCGCCCAGCAGACGGCTGGCCAGGGTCGCAATGACTTCGTTGGCGTTCATGTTGGAGCTGGTGCCGGAACCGGTCTGGAAGATATCCACAGGGAAGTGCTGCATGAAGTCCCCTTCCAGCAAGCCTTGGGCGGCGTCGACAATGGCCTTGCCCTGCCCTTCGCTGATCTGCTTGAGGTCGACGTTGACCTTGGCGGCCGCGATCTTGGCCAGGATCAGCGCACGAACGAATTGCGCCGGCATGCGTTGGTGGCTGATCGGGAAGTTATTCACCGCGCGCTGGGTTTGTGCGCCGTACAGGGCCTCGGCGGGGACTTGCAGTTCGCCCATGCTGTCGCGTTCGATACGGGTGTTACTCATCATTAGATCCTTGCACTAGGTCGGAATGAGAAATAGACGGCAGCAATTCGCAGGTCGCCAATTGCCAGGCAAAGGTCTGCCAGCGCTTGAGGCGGCAGGCACAGTGGGAGAGTTTTTCCAGGTCGCGCAGCGGTCGCCAGGCTTGGTCCAGGCACATTGAGCGCCAGTGCCAGGGCAATGCGATATCAGTGGCGGTATCGATCAGCAGGCGAAATGCCGTTTCGGCGATCGTCCACGGGTGGGTCGCGGTACAACACGCCAAGTATCGACCTTCATTGAGGTAATGCTCGATCAGGCGAGGTTCATTGGGATCAAGGCCACAACGAATCTGGCGACTCATCCAGCGCCAGCTCTCCAGATAGGGATCCTCATGCAGGACAGTACTCATGATCCGCACTCGCTCAATAATGATATTTATTATTAAATGATATTGAGAATCAAAACAAGGTCACCCTTCCCATCCTTCAACCATGCGCCCACAAAAAAGGCGCGCCATCTCCAGGAGGGCGCGCCTTTTTTGTGAAGCGTCGGAAGGATCAGCTACCGGCGACCATCATCCGCTCGATCAATACCGAACCCGTGCGAATGTTGCTGCGCAGTTCCAGGTCGTTCCCGACGGCAACGATCTGCTTGAACATATCGCGCATATTGCCGGCGATGGTGACTTCCTGGACGGCGAATTGAATCTCGCCATTTTCCACCCAGAAACCTGCCGCGCCCCGGGAATAATCACCGGTGACCATGTTCAGGCCCTGGCCCATCAACTCGGTCACCAGCAGGCCACGCCCCATGCGCCGCAACAGCGCCGCCTGGTCTTCATCACCGTGGGTCACAAACAGGTTGTGCACGCCACCCGCGTTGGCCGTACTGGGCAAACCGAGCTTGCGACCGGCATAGGTGCCCAGGACATAGGACACCAATTCGCCCTTCTCGACGAACGGCTTGGCATAGGTCGCCAGGCCATCACCGTCGAACGACGAACTGCCCATCGCGCGCATCAGGTGTGGACGCTCATCGATGGTCAGCCACTCAGGAAACAGTTTCTGGCCGATCGCGCCTTCAAGGAACGACGATTTTCGATACAGGTTGCCGCCGGAAATCGCCCCCAGAAAGCTGCCGAACAAACCACCGGCCAGCTCTGCCGAAAACAGCACCGGCACTTCGCAGGTCGGTACCGGGCGCGCACCCAGGCGACTCGCGGCACGTTGCGCAGCACGTTGGCCAATGCTGGCAGGAGACGCCAGCAATTCGCCCTGGCGGTTCACGTCGTACCAGTAATCGCGCTGCATCTGCCCATTGGCCTCGGCAATCATCACGCAGCTCAAACTATGGCGCGTGGAGGCATAACCGCCGATAAAACCATGGCTGTTGCCGTACACGCGGCACCCTTGATGGGTGCTCAACGTGGTGCCATCGGCGTTCTTGATGCGGGCATCGGCATCGAATGCCGCCGCTTCGCAGATCAATGCCTGTTCGATGGCCTGCTCTGGCGTGATGTCCCAGGCATGAAACAGGTCAAAATCCTGCAGGTCCTTGGCCATCAATGCCTTGTCGGCCAGGCCCGAACTCTCATCCTCGGAGGTGTGCTTGGCAATTGCCAACGCAGCAGCGACAGTCTCGCGAATGGCTTCCGGGCCACTGGCCGACGTACTGGCCGAGCCTTTGCGCTGCCCTACGTACAAGGTGATGCCAAAACCCTGGTCGCGGTTGAATTCAACGGTTTCCACTTCCCGCTGACGTACCGACGTCGACAACCCCTGCTCCAGCGACACAGCCACCTCGCACGCACTGGCCCCCTGGCGCTTGGCCTCGGCAAGGATCTGCTCGACTTGTTCCTGCAGTGCCGGTAACGCTTGCGGACCGACGCTTTGGGCTGCACTCATGGTTTTCTCCACTCAAATTCTGCTTTCGGTTAAGGCCATCGAGCGACCGGGCCGGACAAGCGGCCCCCGACTGGTTATCATGGCGGCGTTTCTTTGCGGACTGCCACCATGGTTGATTCTTACGACGACTCCCTCGATGGGGAGAAAAGCAAAACCCAGGTCAAACGCGAGCTGCATGCTCTGGTTGACCTCGGCGAGCGCCTTACAACGCTCAAGCCGGACTTGATTGCAAAATTGCCTCTGACCGACGAAATGCGTCGGGCCCTGGCGGATGCGCCCAAGCACACCGCGAATATCGCGCGTAAACGGCACATCATGTTTATCGGCAAGCTGATGCGCGACCAGGACACTGACGCCATTCTGACCTTGCTCGATCAACTCGATGCCTCCACTCGCCAGTACAATGAACGCTTCCATAACCTGGAGCGTTGGCGTGACCGCCTGATCTCGGGCGATGACGCGGTACTGGAGAAGTTCTTGGTGGACTATCCGGATGCCGACCGCCAGCAACTGCGCTCCCTGATCCGTCAGGCCCAGCACGAGCAGGCGCATAACAAGGCGCCGGCCACCAGCCGTAAAATCTTCAAGTACATCCGTGAGCTGGACGAGACTCAACGCGGCCTGCGCTGATCCTCTTCCCCGGGTGGCGGTCTTCGCCACCCGAAGCTCCCGGTTTACGACCCTGTGCCACCCACGGTGATCGCATCAATCTTCAAGGTGGGCTGCCCCACGCCGACCGGCACCGACTGCCCATCCTT
The DNA here is from genome assembly GCF_058793055.1 of Pseudomonas sp. MPR-R2A5. Taxonomy (NCBI): domain Bacteria; kingdom Pseudomonadati; phylum Pseudomonadota; class Gammaproteobacteria; order Pseudomonadales; family Pseudomonadaceae; genus Pseudomonas; species Pseudomonas sp. MPR-R2A5. Next base: position 43,080 of record NZ_JBXAFK010000048.1, on the reverse strand, counting down.
ACCGCACGTACCGACGCCGCTGTCCAGCGACAGGTCGTTACCGACCATCGACACCTTGCTCATCGCCTCTGGTCCGTTACCAATCAACGTTGCCCCTTTGACCGGGGCGGTAATCTTGCCGTCTTCGATCAGATAGGCCTCGCTGGTGGAAAACACGAACTTGCCGCTGGTGATATCCACCTGGCCGCCGCCGAGATTGGCGCAGTAGATACCACGCTTCACCGAGGCGATGATTTCCGCCGGGTCGCTTTCGCCACCGAGCATGTAGGTGTTGGTCATGCGCGGCATCGGCAAGTGAGCGTAGGATTCGCGACGGCCGTTACCAGTGCGCGCCACGCCCATCAGACGGGCATTGAGTTTGTCTTGCATGTAGCCCTTGAGCACGCCGTTCTCGATCAGCGTGGTGCACTCGGTCGGCGTACCTTCGTCATCGACCGTCAGCGAACCCCGGCGCCCGGCCAGGGTACCGTCATCGACAATGGTGCACAGTTTGGAGGCGACCATCTCACCCATGCGTCCGCTGTAGGCCGAACTGCCCTTGCGGTTGAAGTCGCCTTCCAGGCCATGGCCGACCGCTTCGTGGAGCAATACGCCAGACCAGCCCGAACCGAGCACCACCGGCAAGGTACCGGCCGGCGCCGGAATGGCTTCCAGGTTGACCAGCGCCTGGCGCAGTGCCTCACGGGCGTAACCCATGGCGCGATCATCGGTGAGGAAATAACGGTAGTCGGTACGCCCGCCGCCGCCATGACCGCCACGCTCGCGGCGCCCGTTCTGCTCGACGATCACACTGACGTTGAAACGCACCAGCGGCCGTACATCCGCCGCCAGGCTGCCATCGGTGGACGCCACCAGGATCCGCTCCCACACGCCAGCCATGCTCACGGTGACTTGTTGGATACGCGGGTCCAAGGCGCGGGTGGCGGCATCGACACGCTTGAGCAACTCGACCTTTTCCGCACGGCTGATCACTTCCAGCGGATTATCCGGCGCGTACAACTGGGCCACATCCTGGGTACTGAACGCCTGCACCGTGCCATGTTGACCGGCACGGGAGATCGAGCGCGCTGCGCGAGCGGCCAGGCCCAGCGCTTCCAAGGTGATCGCGTTGCTGTAGGCAAAACCGGTTTTTTCACCGGATTGCGCCCGCACCCCCACGCCCTGGTCGAGGTTGAAACTGCCTTCCTTGACGATGCCGTCTTCCAGGGCCCAGGACTCGGAAATCTGCCCCTGGAAATACAGGTCGGCCGCGTCGATGCCCGGTCCGGCCAGATCGCCGAGCACGGTTTGCAGACTTTCGATGGTCACGCCACCGGGTGCCAGGAGGTGTTCACTGACTGAGGACAACAACTCGCTCATAGGTTTGGCCTTAAATTCATCGTTCTGAAGCAGGCCGCTGCGCGCCCTGCGAAAAAAAGCGCCGATGGTTCACCACCGGCATGCGCGCCCGTATCGACGCCTGTTCACTGCTGTCGCGCTCGGCCAGCAACACCGCTTCGCCTTGATCCTGTTGCGTCAGTATGCGCCCCCACGGGTCGACAATCGCCGCGTGGCCAAAGGTTTCCCGGGGCCCTGGGTGCACACCGCCCTGGGCGGCCGCCAGCAGGTAGCACTGGGTCTCGATGGCCCGCGCGCGGATCAACACATCCCAGTGCGCGGCGCCGGTCACCGCCGTAAAGGCCGAAGGTGCGGTAATCAACTCAGCCCCGGCCGCGCGCAATTCGCTGTACAGCTCGGGGAAACGCAGGTCGTAGCATACCGTGAGGCCCAAGCGGCCAACCGGCGTATCCGCCAGCACCACATTACTGCCGAAAGCATAGTCATCGGATTCACGATAACGGCCTCGGGCATCCGCCACGTCGACATCGAACAAGTGCAGCTTGTCGTATCGGGCCACTATCTCGCCCTGGTCATTCACCAGCAACGAGCAGGCGTTGACCTTGGCATCCGGCTGGTCCCTGGGCGGCAGCGGCAATGTGCCTGCAACTATCCATAAGGTGAGGTCGCGGGCGGTCTGTTTCAACCATGGCAGGATCGGACCTTCACCCAATGCCTCGGCACGGCCGATATCAGCCACGTCACGGCGTCCCATGGCGGCAAAGTTTTCCGGCAGCACCGCGAGCTTCGCCCCGCCCGCTGCCGCTTGCTCCAGCAAGCGCCGGGCCTGGGCCAGGTTGGCCAGCACATCGCTCTGGCTGACCATCTGAATTACCGCAAACGACATGGGCCGATACTCCGTAAACGAATAGCTCCAGGCTACTCCAGAAAGTCTCAGTTAGGCTTTTCGAATGGCTTGTCGAAGGTGATTTTCGGATCCTTCCAGGGCCCTTCCACTTTGTATTGCACACTGGCAAAGCGCGCGACGCGGTCACCGATCAGCTTGTCGATCAGGAACAACGCGCCACCAATGGCCGGCGCACCCACAATCAGCGCCGCAATCGGCAGGTTGTTGGTGACCGGCAGGGTCACCAACAGCTTGGCGTCCACGCGGTCGGCGACCAGGTCCAGGGTGCCATTGAGTTCCAGGTTGGTCGATGGCCCGGTCATGGTGATGGGGTCACGGGTCACAAATACGCCGTTGCTCGCTGCCAGCAAGCCCTTGACGCGGTCATAGCTCAAGCCTTTGCCGAGCAGGTCGGAAAAGTCCAGGCGCAACCGGCGGCCAATGGAGTTGAAGTTAAGCAAGCCAAACACCCGAAGCGCCTGGGCACCGCCTTCCACTTCAACGAACTGGCCTTTGCGGAAGGTGGCATCGAGGCTACCGGAAAAACGTTTGGGCCCGACCCAGGCCGGCGACCCCGGCCAACGGCCGTCTACGTCCAGGTGAAAATCTTCACTGGTCACGGTAGGCGCAAAGCCCCAGCCCTTGAGCACATCGGCGATGTTCTTGCCATCCAGGCGCCCTTTGTACCAACTGCTGCTGTCCCCCGGTGCACCCTCCCAGCCCCCCGCGCCCTTGAGCTGCATGCCCTTGAGGCCCAGGTCCAGGCTATTAAAGGCCAGGCCCTTGGCGGTTGGCCGGATTTTCAGCGACCAGGCCCCTATCAGGTCCGGTCCCTGGAACAGTTGATCAATGCTGATATCAAGCGCCGGGATCCCCTTGGGATCGATATCGGCCAACGGGTCCGGGGCGTTTTCGTCTGCCTGGACGGTCGGGTCCACGGCCGGCAATTTCACGAACTGCAGGTTGATCGCGATGGGCGCGCCCTTGGCATCCGGCAGGTTCACGCTGCCTTTGGCCTGCTGGCTGTCGAGTTGCAGGCCCCAGGCGGTGGGTTTACGGTCAAGCTGCAAGTTGACCTGGTCGAACTGCTTGCCGAAGCCAGTCAGCTTGCCCACCTTGAAGTCAGCGCCGCTCAGCAGTTGCTTGGCGCTGCCGCCAGGGTCATTGCCCGCGTAGCGGTCCACGAGTTTCTTCCAGGGGTCTATGTCCAACTCCGAAAGCACGCCACGGATGCGCAACCCCTTGCCAGCGGGCAGCACGGCATCGCCATCCCCCAGGAATAGCTCACCGCGGCCCTCATTGAACTTGTCCGGCGGCGCCGCAAAGGTGAAGTTCGCCAGCTCGCCATAATCGAACCAGTAACGACGCTCGGCGCCCTGCAAGGTCATGCGGAACGTACTGTCACGCCCCTGGCTGGCCGCCATGCCGAACGGTGCCGGCAGATCCACTGCGACCCCCTTGAGGTTGGAATTGACCATCAATTGGCTATCGGCGCCATCCAGGTTGACTTGCAACTGGTACGGAATATCGCCGGACACCGGCAGTGGCTGGCTGATTTTCAACCAATCGGTCAGCCGCTTGACCGTGACCTGGCCTTTGGCCGTGATGCGGGTACTCAGATTACCTGGCTTACCATCGGCAAAAATCTGCGCGCTAATCGGCCGTTCGAATGCTTGCGCCGTAATATTCTGCCCACTCAAGCCCTTGGCACTATCAAAGCGGAAGTCACCCTTGAGTTGCGTCAGGTCCAGGGTCGGCTCAGCCAATTGCAAGCGCGCCTTGTCGGTCTGGAAATCCACCACGATCTTCGGTTCGGTACCTTTGGCCAGCGGAATATCCAGGTCCAGCTTGCCTTGCAGGTCCCCCTCGCCTTTCCAGCCGGCAAAGGTCGAGGCAGTGCCTATTGGCGCTTCCTGGAGAATCTTCAGGCCATCACCCAGGCCACCGGCAAACCCGCCGGTGAGCAGCAGGTGGCTGTCCTTGCCCGCGGGTGCGTGGGGAATATTGACGTAGACGTCCTTGACTTGGGTGTCGAGCAACTGGCCCTTGCTGGCCAGGATGCGTACGCCACTCTCCTCGACGAACACTTCGCCATTGACCTTGCTCACATGCGGCCAGCCCGGCTGGAATGCCAGCTCTGCATCATGCACCTTGAAGAACAGGCTGATGTTGCGCGAAGCCGGCAGCGCGTCATGGTTCAACGAGCCCTGGTACTGGAAGAAACCTTGATCGACCGCGCCCTTGAGAATCGCTGTGCGCAGCCATTCGTCCAACGCGGGGCTCAGTACCGCTGGCAGGTACTTGGGCGTGAAGCGCCCATCGCCATCGACCATGCCGACCCGCAGGTCCATGTAGTCTTCCTGGCCAGGGTCAAAGTGCAGGCGGATCAGGAAGTCAGCCGCGACCTTGCCCTCTTCCCCCAGCACCTTGATATAGGGAGCAATCAGGGTGAAGCCTTCTTTATCCAGCTTCCAGGTCAGGCGCGCATTCGCCTGGATGTACTGCCAGGGCTTGGCGAAGATCGGAAACAGGTGCAGGGAAAAGTCCTTGCTGTCCAGGCGCAACTCGCCATGCCCCAGGTCACCGCTGATGCTGCCGGATACGTTCCGCGCTGCCGGTGCACCAAAGTAAGCATCGAACCCCACCCGCTCAAGGTTGGCGGCGAAGCTGACTTTCTGATCGGTCGTGTCCTGGGGACGGAAATCCACCAGCACATTGCGCAACAGGCCAGTGGCCTTGAGGTGCTCGATGGTCTTGGCGAAGCCTTCCGGCAGGGGCGCCAGGGCATTCAGCAACGGCGTAATGGGCGTGAGGTCCAGGCGATCGGCCTGCAGGTTCCAGACCTCCTGCGCCTGGTCGGTGGCCAGGCTCTGCTGCAACTGCAAGCGCGATTCCCAGCGGGTCTCGCCCAGGTTCATCGCCAACGAGTCGAACAATACCTTCAGACCCTGCTCATTGCGTTGCAGGTACGCGGTCAGGGCGAGGTTTTCGATATGCACGGGCTTGCGATCGGCGTAGCTGCCCTTCACCTGGGGTGAATTGAGGCGCACCACAGCACTCTGCACGTCACCCTTGGCCCAGTTGAGCCAGAACTCGCCACCCGCCTTGAACTGCGTGAGCTTCCATTGTTGAGTCAGTTTGGCCGGAATCCATTTGGCCCAATCGCTTTGCGGCAGGCTCAGGTAGGCGTCGACTTCAGCATCCTTCCATTGGCTTGCGCGAATGCGGCTGCGCAGGCTCAAGGCCAGGGGCTGGCCATCGGGCAAGGTCAGGCGGGCATCCAGGCGTTGGCGGGTGGTCCCGGTGTGCAGGCTCAGGCCCACATAGGTCAGGGTCAGCGGGGCATGGTCGATCGGTTGCAGGGTCACCTGGCTGTCGAGCAACGACACACGCTTGACCATTTGCAGGCGTTTGAGCACCTGCTCCGGGTCCAGCGGCTGGTCATCCTGCACCGGCAGGCCTTGCAGCGCCCAGTGGCCGTCCTGGTCTTCCTTGACGCTCAATTGCAGGCCGCTGACTTCCAGGTGCGCAAGACGCACTTCGCGGGCCATCAGGCTGGCCCAGATATCCGGCACGACTTCGACCTGATCCAGGCGCAAGGCGTTGCTGCCCTGGCCGACCATCACGTCGTGGGCCAGCAATACCGGTGCGAAACCACTCCAGCGCCCTTCCAGGCTGCCGATGTGCAGTGGCATATCCACTGCGGCCTGGGCCTTGGCTTCGATGTCCGCACGGTATTCGGCCACCAGCGGAGTCAATTCTCGTCCCAGGCTCACATAGACCGCCGCCAATACCAGCAGCAAGGCGCACAAGCCCAGGCCCCAACGGGTCAAAGCGGCAAAAAAGCGTTTCAGACGCTCCATGTCAGGCGACCCTCAAGGCAGTAAGCGGACGGCAGATCAAGGTCTGCGCATCTCGTAGAAAGAAACGAATGAGGATCAGAGCAGCACCACGTCGTATTGTTCCTGGGAATACATGGTCTCAACCTGGAAGCGAATCGTACGTCCGATAAACCCCTCCAGCTCAGCGACGTTACCGGACTCTTCGTCCAGCAGCCGATCGACCACTTTCTGGTTGGCAAGCACTCTATAACCTTCGGCCTGGTAGGCTCGCGCCTCCCGTAGGATTTCGCGGAAAATCTCGTAGCAAACCGTTTCAGGCGTTTTCAATTTACCGCGCCCCTGGCAACTGCTGCACGGCTCGCACAACACCTGTTCCAGGCTTTCGCGGGTGCGTTTGCGGGTCATCTGTACCAGGCCCAGCTCGGTAATACCGATGATATTGGTCTTGGCGTGATCGCGTTCCAGCTGCTTTTCAAGGGTGCGCAGTACCTGGCGCTGATGCTCTTCATCTTCCATGTCGATGAAGTCGATGATGATGATCCCGCCCAAGTTGCGCAGGCGCAGTTGACGCGCGATCGCGGTAGCGGCTTCGAGGTTGGTCTTGAAGATGGTTTCTTCGAGGTTGCGATGGCCCACGAACGCACCGGTGTTGACGTCGATGGTGGTCATGGCTTCCGCCGGGTCCACAACGAGGTAACCGCCCGACTTGAGCGGCACCTTGCGGTCCAGGGCCTTCTGGATTTCGTCTTCGACGCCATACAGGTCGAAAATCGGCCGCTCGCCGGGGTAATGCTCCAGGCGGTCGGCAATTTCCGGCATCAGCTCGGCGACGAACTGCGTGGTGCGCTGGAAGGTTTCCCGCGAGTCGATGCGAATTTTCTCGATCTTCGGGCTGACCAGGTCGCGCAAGGTGCGCAGGGCCAGGCCCAGGTCTTCGTAGATCACGCTGGGCGCGCCAACGGTCTTGATCTGCGCGCCAATCTGGTCCCACAGGCGCCGCAGGTAACGGATGTCCATGAGAATCTCATCAGCCCCGGCGCCTTCGGCCGCCGTGCGCAGAATAAAGCCTCCCGCCTCTTTGATGCCCTCGGCCGCCACGCAATCGCTGACCACCTTCTTCAGGCGCTCACGCTCGGCCTCGTCTTCGATTTTCAGGGAAATGCCCACATGAGCGGTGCGCGGCATGTACACCAGGTAGCGCGATGGAATCGACAGCTGGGTCGTCAGGCGCGCGCCCTTTGAACCGATGGGGTCCTTGGTGACTTGCACCACGAGGCTCTGCCCTTCGTGAACCAAGGCGCTGATGCTTTCGACCGCCGGGCCTTCGCGCAGGGAAATTTCCGAAGCATGGATAAACGCGGCACGGTCCAGGCCAATGTCGACAAAAGCCGCCTGCATCCCCGGCAATACGCGCACGACCTTGCCTTTATAGATGTTGCCGACAATCCCGCGCTTCTGGGTGCGCTCGACGTGCACTTCTTGCAGAACACCGTTCTCTACCACCGCCACGCGCGATTCCATCGGCGTGATATTGATCAGAATCTCTTCACTCATGGCTGGGTCTCGTTCAGGCGTTTTCACAATAGTGACCGATCGCTTAAGGCTTGGCGCGCAAGTACAGGCGTTCAGCGCGCGGTAAGGTTTTGCCAACAGGGTATGCCGAATTGACCAAGCAGTTCCGCGGTTTCGCACACGGGCAGGCCAACCACGGCGGAATAGCTGCCATTGAGCCCGGCCACAAACACCGAGCCCAGCCCTTGGATAGCATAGCCGCCTGCCTTGTCCTGGGGTTCGCCACTGTGCCAGTAGGTTGTAGCCTCCTCGACAGAAATACCCCGAAAACGTACGCGACTGCTTACACATCGAGTTTCACAACGCTGACCGTCCGTGAGGGCAACCGCCGTCAGCACTTCATGCTCACGCCCCGACAGGGCCAGCAACATGGCCAGGGCATCCGCCTGATCCACCGGCTTGCCAAGGATCTGGCCGTCGACAATCACTGCCGTGTCGGCACCCAATACACAGGCGCCCGACGTTTGCCCAAGCGCAGCAAAACCCGCCGTTGCCTTGCCGCGCGATAGACGCTCGACGTAGGAAACGGCAGATTCATTTGTAAGGGGAGTTTCATCAATGGCAGCACTGACCACGGTGAAAGGCACACCGATCTGGGTCAGCAGTTCACGCCGTCGCGGGGAGCCCGAAGCCAGATAAAGCGAATTCATTCCAGACTCTCCCTGTGGGGTTCGATAACCAGGCAGAGCCTCGCAATCCATTCAATTGATTTTATAGCGACGACGTAACCCGCGCAGGCCAAAACTGACCCATGGCCACAGCAGCGCACTGACCAGGGCCGGCAATACCAGCGCCAGGGTCGGCTGGCGGTTACCAGTCAAGGCGCTGAGCCACAGTTGCACCAATTGCGCCAGGCCGAAGATCACCAGGATCACCAGGCACTGTTGCCACATCGGGAACATGCGCAGGCGTTGCTGCAACGACAGCACCAGAAAGGTAATCAGGGTCAGGATCAACGCGTTCTGGCCCAGCAAGGTGCCATAGAGCACATCTTCCGCCAAGCCCAGGAACATCGCCGTGACCATGCCCACCTTGTGCGGCAGGTTCAGCGACCAGAATGCCAGCAGCAAGGCCAGCCACAGCGGACGCAGGATTTCCATGAACTGCGGCAGTGGCGAAACGCTGAGTAGCAAGCCGATGGCGAAGGTCAGCCAGACGATCCAGCCATTGCTCGAATGAGTACCGGCCATTATTCCTCCCTCTGCCGTGTGGTTGCCGGGGCGGCGGCTGGGGGCTTCGCAGCAGGCGTCGTGGTGGCGGGCGTGGTGGCCGACGGCTTGGTCGCCGCTGGCTTCACCGCGCGCGCACTATGAGCGGCCGGCTTGGCGGGCGTGGCCACGGGCGCTACTGCCGGAGCGGGCGCCGGTGTGGCCGATGCGGCAGGCGCCGGCTTGGGTACGGTTGCCGGAATGATCGGCGCGGTGCCGTTTTGCTTGTCTTCCGCTTCCTGGGCTTGTGCGGCGTCGTTGGCACGCTCTTCCGGGGTACGGTTGTCGCTGAATACCAGCAGCAGGTAGCGGCTGCGGTTCAGGGCGGCGGTGGGCACGGCGCGCACAATGGCGAACGGCTGGCCAGAATCGTGGATCACTTCCTTGACTGTCGCCACCGGGTAACCCGCCGGGAAGCGTTGGCCGAGGCCCGAGCTGACCAGCAGGTCGCCTTCCTTGATGTCGGCGGTATCGGCCACATGGCGCAATTCCAGGCGTTCGGGGTTACCGGTGCCACTGGCAATCGCACGCAAGCCGTTGCGGTTGACCTGCACCGGAATGCTGTGGGTCGTGTCTGTCAGCAGCAATACCCGTGAGGTGTAGGGCATCAACTCGACCACCTGGCCCATCAAGCCACGGGCATCGAGCACCGGCTGGCCGAGCACCACACCGTCGCGCTCACCCTTGTTGATGATGATGCGATGGGTAAAGGGGTTGGGGTCCATGCCGATCAGCTCGGCGACTTCAACCTTTTCGTTGACCAGTGCCGAAGAATTGAGCAACTCGCGCAGCCGAACGTTCTGCTCGGTGAGGGCCGCCAGCTTTTGCATGCGCCCCTGCAACAGCAGGTTTTCAGTCTTGAGTTTTTCGTTCTCGGCGACCAGCTCGGTGCGGCTGCCGAATTGGCTGGCCACGCCCTGGTAGAGACGTTGCGGCAGGTCGGTGATCCAGTAGGTCTGCATCAATACCAGCGACATTTGGCTACGCACAGGCTTGAGCAGTGCAAAGCGGGCATCGACCACCATCAGCGCGACCGAAAGCACGACCAGCACCAACAAGCGCACGCCCAATGAGGGGCCTTTGGCGAAAAGCGGTTTAATAGGCCGCTCCTCCCAGGCAAAGTTTCTCTTTATTCATACGGCATCTAACCGGCCTGGATGCAGATTGAAGAAGATAAACGCCAACAGGCAGCACTGCAAAGTGCTGCCTGCGGGCGAAACATGGTGCAACCAACGGTCTTATTCGCTGGAAAGCAGGTCCATGGTGTGTTTATCCATCATTTCCAGTGCACGACCACCGCCACGGGCAACGCAGGTCAGCGGGTCTTCGGCAACGATCACCGGCAGGCCAGTTTCCTGGGCCAGCAACTTGTCGAGGTCGCGCAGCAAGGCGCCACCACCGGTCAGTACCAGGCCACGCTCGGCGATATCGGAAGCCAGCTCCGGCGGCGATTGCTCCAGGGCGCTCTTCACCGCCTGAACGATGGTTGCCAGGGACTCTTGCAGAGCCTCCAGCACTTCATTGGAGTTCAGGGTAAAGGCACGTGGAACGCCTTCGGCCAGGTTGCGACCGCGAACGTCGACTTCGCGAACTTCGCCACCGGGATAAGCGGTACCGATTTCCTGCTTGATGCGCTCGGCGGTGGATTCGCCGATCAGGCTGCCGTAGTTACGACGCACATAAGTGATGATCGCTTCGTCGAAGCGGTCGCCGCCTACACGCACGGACTCGGCATACACCACGCCGTTCAGGGAAATCAGGGCGATTTCAGTGGTACCACCACCGATATCCACCACCATCGAACCGCGCGCTTCTTCAACCGGCAGGCCGGCACCGATCGCAGCAGCCATTGGCTCCTCGATCAGGAAGACTTCACGGGCACCGGCACCAAGGGCCGATTCACGGATGGCGCGACGCTCCACCTGGGTGGACTTGCACGGAACGCAGATCAGCACACGAGGGCTGGGCTGCAGAAAACTGTTTTCGTGAACCTTGTTGATGAAGTACTGCAGCATCTTCTCGCAGACGCTGAAGTCGGCGATCACGCCGTCTTTCATCGGACGAATGGCAGCGATATTGCCTGGTGTTCGGCCAAGCATGCGCTTGGCCTCGGTGCCAACGGCAACGACACTTTTCTGATTACCATGGGTCCGAATAGCCACAACCGATGGCTCATTCAGGACGATACCGCGCTCGCGCACGTAAATAAGGGTGTTGGCAGTGCCCAGGTCAATGGAAAGATCGCTGGAAAACATGCCACGCAGTTTCTTGAACATGGGAAAGGGACCCTAGGCAACGCGTGGGTAAAAAAGTGCGGCAAACTCTAACAACGACAGGGATTTTGGGCAAGGCGCCAATGTGCTAAATTGGCCGACTTTCTGTGCACCAACCCCCACAATCGCGGCCATATGACCGTAGAAATGCGGTAGTGTTCCGACAATCTAACACACGGACGCCCTCCGTTCTGTTTTCCACTGGAGAATCCCATGGCGCTTGAACGCTCCGACGTGGAAAAAATCGCTCATCTGGCCTCGCTTGGCCTGAATGAAGCCGATCTTCCACAGACCACCGCAGCCCTGAACAGCATTCTGGGGCTGGTTGACCAAATGCAGGCCGTCAATACCGACGGCATCGAGCCCCTGGCTCACCCGCTGGAAGCCAGCCAGCGCCTGCGCGCAGACGTCGTGACCGAGGTTAATAATCGCGAGGCCTACCAGTCCATCGCACCAGCGGTCGAAAACGGCCTGTACCTGGTTCCGAAAGTCATCGACTAATAGGGAAAGAGCCTGCAATGCATCACATGACTCTGGCCGAGATCGCCCGCGGTCTCGCCGACAAAAAGTTTTCTTCCGAAGAGCTGACCAAGACCCTGCTGGCGCGTATCGCCGAGCTCGACTCCAAGGTCAATAGCTTCATCAGCCTCACCGAGGAGCTGGCCCTGAGCCAGGCCAAGGCCGCCGACGTGCGTCGCGCCAACGGTGACAATGGTGCACTGCTGGGCGCACCGATCGCCCACAAAGACCTGTTCTGCACCCAAGGCATCCGCACCAGCTGCGGCTCGAAGATGCTCGACAACTTCAAGGCGCCCTACGACGCCACCGTGGTGTCCAAGCTGGCTGCCGCCGGAGCCGTGACCCTGGGCAAGACCAACATGGACGAATTCGCCATGGGTTCGGCCAACGAGTCCAGCTATTACGGCCCGGTGAAAAACCCGTGGAACCTGGAACACGTCCCGGGCGGTTCGTCTGGCGGTTCGGCTGCCGCGGTCGCCGCGCGCTTCCTGCCCGCTGCAACAGCCACCGACACCGGCGGCTCGATCCGCCAGCCCGCGGCCTTTACCAACCTCACCGGCCTGAAGCCGACCTATGGTCGCGTTTCCCGCTGGGGCATGATCGCCTATGCATCCAGCCTGGATCAGGGCGGCCCCCTGGCCCGCACGGCCGAAGACTGCGCGATTTTGTTACAAGGCATGGCAGGCTTCGATCCGCAGGATTCCACCAGCATCGACGAACCGGTGCCGGACTACAGCGCCAGCCTCAATACCTCGATCAAAGGCCTGCGCATCGGCGTGCCGAAGGAATACTTCAGCGCCGGTCTCGACCCGCGCATCGCCGAATTGGTGCACAACAGCGTCAAGGAGCTGGAAAAGCTCGGTGCCGTGATCAAGGAAATCAGCCTGCCGAACAACCAGCACGCGATTCCGGCGTACTACGTGATCGCGCCCGCTGAAGCGTCCTCCAACCTATCGCGCTTCGACGGCGTGCGCTTTGGCTATCGCTGCGAGAACCCGAAGAACCTCACCGACCTGTACAAACGCTCCCGTGGCGAAGGTTTCGGTGTCGAAGTGCAACGCCGGATCATGGTCGGTGCCTACGCCCTGTCGGCCGGCTACTACGACGCGTACTACCTCAAGGCGCAGAAAATCCGGCGCCTGATCAAGAACGACTTCATGGCGGCGTTTGAAGAAGTCGACATCATCCTCGGCCCAACCACGCCCAACCCGGCCTGGAAGATCGGCGCCAAGACCGGCGACCCGATCGCCGAATACCTGGAAGACCTCTACACCATCACCGCCAACCTCGCGGGCTTGCCAGGCTTGTCCATGCCGGCAGGTTTCGTCGATGGGCTGCCGGTTGGCGTGCAATTGCTCGCCCCGTATTTCCAGGAAGGCCGCCTGCTCAATGTGGCGCACCAGTACCAGTTGAACACTGACTGGCACACTCGCACCCCTACCGGCTTCTGAGGAGAACACTATGCAATGGGAAGTCGTGATCGGGCTGGAGATTCATACCCAGCTCGCCACCCAATCGAAGATTTTCTCCGGTAGCGCCACCACGTTCGGCGCCGAGCCGAATACCCAGGCCAGCCTGGTCGACCTGGGCATGCCCGGCGTACTGCCGGTGCTGAACCAGGAAGCGGTGCGCATGGCGGTGATGTTCGGCCTGGCGATTGACGCCGAAATCGGCCAGCACAACGTGTTCGCGCGCAAGAACTACTTCTACCCGGACCTGCCCAAGGGCTACCAGATCAGCCAGATGGAACTGCCGATTGTCGGCAAGGGCCACCTGGATATCCCGTTGGAAGATGGCACCATCAAGCGTGTCGGCGTGACCCGTGCCCACCTCGAGGAAGACGCCGGCAAAAGCCTGCACGAAGAATTCCCGGGGGCCACCGGTATCGACCTGAACCGAGCTGGCACACCGTTGCTGGAAATCGTTTCCGAGCCGGATATGCGCAGCGCCAAGGAAGCCGTGGCCTACGTCAAGACGATCCACGCGCTGGTGCGTTACCTGGGCATCTGCGACGGCAACATGGCCGAAGGCTCGCTACGTTGCGACTGCAACGTATCGATCCGCCCTAAGGGCCAGGTCGAGTTCGGTACCCGCTGCGAGATCAAGAACGTCAACTCGTTCCGCTTCATCGAGAAGGCGATCAACAGCGAAGTCCGCCGCCAGATCGACCTGATCGAAGACGGCGGAAAGGTGATCCAGCAAACCCGCCTGTACGACCCGAACAAAGACGAAACCCGCGCCATGCGCAGCAAAGAGGAAGCCAACGACTACCGTTACTTCCCTGACCCGGACCTGTTGCCGGTGGTACTGGAAGACTCGTTCCTCAACGACATCCGCGCCACCCTGCCGGAACTGCCGCAGCAAAAACGCGAGCGCTTCCAGGAGCAGTTCGGCTTGTCCGTCTACGATGCCAGCGTGTTGGCGTCCAGCCGTGAGCAAGCCAACTACTTCGAAAAAGTCGTGAGCATTGCCGGCGACGCCAAGCTGGCGGCCAACTGGGTGATGGTTGAGCTGGGCAGCCTGTTGAACAAGCAGGGCCTGGAAATCGACGAGGCACCGGTCACCGCCGAGCAACTGGGCGGCATGCTGCTGCGCATCAAGGACAACACCATCTCCGGCAAAATTGCCAAGACAGTGTTTGAAGCCATGGCCAGTGGCGAAGGCAGCGCCGATGAAATCATCGAAAAACGCGGCCTCAAGCAAGTCACCGACAGCGGCGCCATCTCGACCGTGCTCGACGAAATGCTGGCGGCCAACGCGGAACAGGTCGAGCAGTACCGTGCAGCAGACGAAGCCAAGCGCGGCAAGATGTTCGGCTTCTTTGTCGGCCAGGCCATGAAAGCCTCCAAGGGCAAGGCCAACCCGCAGCAGGTAAACGAACTGCTGAAAAGCAAGCTCGAAGGCTGATTGCGATGAATGGTCCGAGTGAGACTTCTACTCGGACCCCTGTGGGAGCGGGCTTGTGTGGGAGGGGGCTTGCCCCCGATGGCGGTGATTCAGTCAAAGCATTCAGTGACTGGCACTCCGCTATCGGGGGCAAGCCCCCTCCCACATAAGCTCACCCCAAACTCGAAATGGGGGCACCTTGGAAATGAAGCGTCTATTCGGCCTCCTGGCCCTGTTTTCCCTGCTGGCCGGCTGCGCCAGCGGCCTCATTAACCCCAACGGCTACGATGAAACCGGCACCGCCTCTTATTACGGCGCCAAGCACCATGGCAAAAAAACCGCCAGCGGTGAACCTTTCAACCAGAACGCCCTGACCGCCGCCCACCGGCAATTGCCCTTTGGCACCCAGGTCAAGGTCACCAACCTCGACAACGACAGAACCGTGGTGGTGCGCATCAATGATCGCGGCCCGCATACTCGTGGGCGCTTGATCGATCTTTCACGCAAGGCGGCCGAACAACTGGGCATGCTGAGCAGCGGCACCGCACGGGTTCGCGTGCAAGCCCTGAACAATTGACGACGGAGCCCTGGCCATTTTCGGATTAACCGCCCTCTCGCCCTGGAGCCTGCTCGAACTGGTCAGCGGCCTGGTGCTGCTGATCGTCGGCGCCGAAATCCTGGTACGTGCCGCTGTGCGCCTGGCCGCCAGCCTCAAGGTCCGCCCACTGATTATCGGCCTGACGATCGTCGCCTTCGGCAGCAGCGCACCGCAGATGACCGTGAGCCTGCAGGCCACACTGGCCGGCAACACCGATATTGCCGTCGGCAGCGTCATCGGCAGCAGCATCTTCAATATCCTCGTCACCCTGGGCCTGTCGGCGCTGATCATTCCATTGCGGGTCTCGCGCCAACTGGTGCGCCTGGACATCCCGGTCATGATCCTCGCCGGCTTGCTGGTATTTACCCTGGCCGCCAACGAAGAGCTCACACCGCTCGACGGTTTGCTGCTGCTCTGCGCCCTGCTGGCCTACCTCGGCGTGCTGCACTACCAGACCCGCCATTCACGCCGTCCGCGCACGCTGGACATCGTGACCAAGGCGCCCTGGCTGAGCAGTGTATTGCTGATGTTCGGCGGCCTGCTGGTACTGGTACTGGCCGGGCATCTGTTGCTGGGCGCGGCGGTGGATGTAGCCAGTGACCTGGGACTGTCGGAACGCATCATCGGCCTGACACTGATCGGCGTTGGCACGTCCCTGCCGTGCCTGGCCACCTCGCTGATTGCAGCCCTGCGCGGCGAGCGGGATATCGCCGTAGGCAACGTGATTGGCAGCAACCTGTTCAACCTGCTGGGCGTATTGGGGCTGACGGCCCTGCTTGCGCCATCGCCGCTGTCGGTGTCGCCTAACGCCCTGGATTTCGATCTGCCGGTGATGCTTGGCGTGGTGGTGCTGTGCCTGCCGGTGTTTTATACCGGCTACCGTGTGACCCGCATCGAAGGCCTGGTGCTGCTGGGACTGTACCTGGCGTATGGGCTGCATGTGATGGCGTTCACCACCGGTATGCCGCTGGCCAACAAGCTTGAACAACTGATGCTGTTTTACGTCCTGCCAGTGCTGGTGGTGTTCCTGCTGTTCAGCACCCTGCGAGCCTGGCGCCGCCAACACAAGAGGGAATCGCAATGACCGATCAGAAAAAGCCCGGGGTTGAAATGCGTCGCCAGGTGATGGGCGATGTGTTCGTCGACCGCGCCCTGGGCAATGCCACCGAATTCACCCAGCCCCTCCAGGACTTCGTCAACGAACATGCCTGGGGCAGTGTGTGGAACCGCGAAGGCTTGCCGCTGAAGACACGCAGCCTGATCACCCTTGCCGCCCTCACCGCGCTCAAGTGCCCGCAGGAACTCAAGGGCCACGTGCGCGGCGCGCTGAACAATGGCTGCACCGTGGAAGAGATCCGCGAAGCGCTGCTGCATTGCGCGGTATATGCCGGCGTACCGGCGGCGATTGATGCGTTTAGAGCGGCACAGGAAGTCATCGAGGCGTATCAGGCCGACCAGCAGTGACTGCCAGATAGCATTGGCGAGCAAGCCCCCCCAAAAACTCAGATCCAGCCACCCGCCTGCAACACAAAAATCCCGATATTCGTGGTCACTGCCGCCATCAAGGTAGTGATCACGATAATCGCCGCCGCCAGCTCATGATTGCCCTCGGCCGCCCTCGCCATCACGAAGCTCGCCGCAGCGGTCGGCGCACCGAAGTACAGGAACAGAATCCCTAATTCCGGCCCACGGAACCCCAGCAGCCAGGCGCCCAGCGTGGCGACTACCGGCAGCCACACCATCTTCATCAAGCTTGCGCTCAGCGCCATATTGCCGCTCTTGCGCAACGCCGCCAGGGACAAGGTGCCGCCAATGCAGATCAATGCCAGCGGCAAGGTGGTGTCCGCCAGGTACTGCATGGATCTTTCCAGCCAGCCTGGCAGGCCAATCTGGAAATAGGCGAACGGCGCGGCCACGATCACGCTGATGATCAGCGGGTTGGCCACCACACTCTTGAAGATGCTCCACGGGTCGGACTTGATCACCGGGCTGTACACCGCCAACACAATGGTCGACAAGGTGTTGTAGAACAGGATGACCAGTGCGGCGAGGATTGCCCCCAGGGAAATACCGTAGTCGCCGTACATGCTGGCGGCCAGCGCCAGGCCGATCACCCCATTGTTGCCGCGAAACGCCCCCTGGGTGTAGATGCCCCGGTCTTCGCGCGCGCAGCGAAAAATCGCCCAGCCCCAGGCCAGGGCAAAACTCAGCAGAGTGGCGACGGCAAAGTAGATCAGCAAACCCGGCTTGAGCGCCGAATGCAGGTCGGCGTGCAGGATGCCGAGAAACAGCAGCGCAGGCATGGTGACGTTGAACACCAGGGACGAAGCCGTGTGGATAAAGTTGTCGTTGATCCAGTTGATGCGCTTGAGCAGCACCCCCAGGAACAGCATGGCGAATACCGGCGCGGTGATGGTGAGGGTGGTGAGGAAAATTGCCAGCATAAGAACGGGCCTTGGAACCTGTGTTCAGGAAAGGCTCATGATAAGCCAGCTCAGGCCCGCGCATGAGGTTTGATTGAAATCGCCCCTACCTAGAAAGGTAACGTTGCCTACAACACACAAAGATTTTGCAACTCCGCGTTGTTCCCGCTTCGGCACAAGCTAACGCCTTCTTCGTTACGAAAGTCGTGAGGCAAGGAAACAACCAATGCGGCAAAACGTGAACCACCTTTACAACGTATATCTCAGAACCTGGGACCAAGACGACATCGAGGGTTACGCTGAACTCCTCGGTGATCCGCAGACCATGCAATACATATCGGCAGGAACCACGCGCAACCGAGACACGGCCGCTGCAGAAATCGCACGTTTCCAGCAGGAAATAGCCCAGCAAGGCTGGTCACGCTGGGCCGTAAGCCTGGGCCTGGATTCGCCCTTCATCGGTTATGCCGGGTTTGCCGAAAAAGAATACGGCATCAACTTCGGCAACCGTTTTCTCAAAAAATACTGGGGCAGCCCCTATCCCTTCACGGCTATTCATCTGGCCTTGGAGCATGGTTTCCTGCAACTGGGCTTCGATCAGATCTACACCCTGACCAACATCAAGCATCACCGCGCCCTGGAGATGAACCGCGCCTTTCTGCATTTGCCGGAAATCAGCGGGACTGTCATGGAAACACCCTTCGGCCCGCATTTGAAAGTCGACCTGACCCGTGAACGGTTCATGGAAATAAGCCCATTGAATCGCGCACGTATCGACCGATTCTCCCGCCGCCTGACCCGCAGCCACGCTCCGGCTTGATGACGCCCCCTGCCTTTCAGAGAGACCCGACCTTGCCCAATGAAAAAAACACCTGCCACTCCCCTTCAGTTGCCGACCTATGCACCGCTCAGGTCTGGAAGGGTCGCGCCCTGTGGCGCTGGCTTTACCTGCCGCTGGGCTGCGCACTTGTCTTGAACCGTCTGCAGGCCGTGGTGTTTATCAGCTTGATCGCCTGGCCTTTACCCGTAGCGGCCAAACAACTCATGTACCGCGTACTGTTGTTCATCCTGGGCGTGAAAATCACGTGCAAAATGTCCCCGAAACAAGTCGCGGCGCATACCGATGGTTGCATCGTCGCCGCCAACCACATCAGTGTATTCGATCATTTTCCAGTGCTGGCCATGCCCTCAGCGACCATCATGGTAGCCAACTCCGACAGCCCCCTCGGTGCCGCAACCGCTTTCCTGCTCTTCAAATGTTCCGGTGGCACGTTCTGGAAAGTCAGCGACAAGAAAATGCTCGCCAGACGCATCCGCGAATTTCGTCGCAGGCCCAGCGGCACTGCGCTCTACACCACACCCGAGACGACCATCAACAATGGCCATGGTCTGTTCCGGTTCCGCCCGGAAATGCTCAATCGCGGGCTGCCCGTGGTACCGCTGGCCCTGCGCTTGAATGTGCCGTTCGGCTTGACCGCCAACCCGCTGCACGCCTCAGGCCTGATGAAGTTCCTGCGTCTTCTGGCAATGCCGCGCATTGAGTTCGAGATGAGCTACCTGGCGCCACAAGTGCGCACGGCACATCAGAGCGATCAAGCGTTTGCCGATCAGATTCAGCAAAGCATCGCCGAACATTTAGCCATTGCCGCCTGTCACTGGACCCGGGACGACAAATACACCTACCGCAACACTGACAAACGAGCAACGCGATGAGCATGGGCAACGACGTCGACATCATCTTTGATTTCGATTACACCTTGGTCGACCACGAAAGCACGGTGGAAGTACTTAAAGCCGCTCTCCACGACCATCCGGACAGTGCCGAGCGGCTTGACCGGATCGCGCGAATTGCCCCCAAAGCATTGAGCGGCAAAGCAAGTATCGGAGAATTGTTGAAGCTGATGAGCGTGGCAACCCATGTGCGTGCCCATCACATCGACCAGTATGTGGAAAAGGCCATTCGCAGCATCCCGGCCGTATTGCTGGAAACCCTTGGCCGGCTGCGAGAAGACGGTGTAGGGCTGCATATCATTTCCGGCGGCTACACGGAGTGGATCGTACCCACGGCCCGTGAATGGGGTATCGCCCACCAAAATGTGGCGGCCAACCAGTTCTTGTGGGCGGGCAAACGCGTCCTGCTCACGCGCCCTTCTCCGCTGCTCAGCTCGTCGAAGGGCAAGTCGGAGATTGTCCGTCGATGGCGTGCCGCTGGCAGGCTGAAAGGCCGAACGCTCATCGTGGGCGATGGTGCGTCCGACTTCCAGGTCTACAAGAACGGCTGCGTGGACGGTTTCGTCTGCGCGGACTACTTTATCGAGCAGCCACTGACGCAATTGCCTGACAATGTCTTGCGCGCCAGCGAACCCGCTCAGGTCTACGCACACATCCAAACAGTGCTGGGCAACCTCCAACGCCCGCCAACCTGCTCTAGGTAATCGGCGCCGGGTTGAACAACGTGATGTCGTTATGCAGCTTGTGCTGCTCCGCCCACGTTTGCTTCTTACCGCTGGCCACGTCCAGATAGAAGTGGAACAACTCCCAGCCCAATTCCTCGATGGTCGCGCGCCCGGTGGCAATGCGTCCGGCGTCGATGTCGATCAGATCCGGCCAGCGCTGCGCCAACTCCGTACGGGTCGAGACCTTCACGACCGGTGCCATGGCCAGCCCGTAAGGGGTACCGCGCCCTGTAGTGAACACATGCAGGTTCATCCCTGCCGCGAGCTGCAAGGTGCCGCACACAAAGTCACTGGCCGGCGTCGCGCAAAAGATCAGGCCCTTGCTTTTGAAGCGCTCGCCCGGCCCCAGCACGCCGTTGATCGCGCTGCTGCCGGACTTGACGATGGAGCCCAGGGACTTCTCGACAATGTTCGACAACCCGCCCTTCTTGTTCCCCGGCGTGGTGTTGGCACTGCGATCCGCCTCGCCCTTGGCCAGGTAACGGTCATACCAGTCCATTTCCCGGACCAGTTCCTCGGCGACAGCCTTGGTTTCGGCGCGTGAAGTCAGCAAATAAATCGCATCGCGCACTTCAGTGACTTCGGAAAACATCACCGTCGCCCCCGCCCGCAGCAACAAGTCCGAGGCGTAGCCCAGCGCCGGGTTGGCGGTGATCCCGGAAAACGCATCGCTGCCGCCGCACTGCATGCCCAGGATCAGCTCGGACGCCGGCACGGTTTCCCGACGGCGCTGGTCGAGCTTCTTCAGGCGGACTTCGGCCAGTTCCATGATCTGCTCGATCATCTCGGTAAAGCCGTGGCTGGAATCCTGCAACCGATACAACCACGGCTCGCTCAAATCGACCGAGCTATCGTTGTCGTGCATCACCTGCCCGGCCTGCAATTTCTCGCAGCCCAGGCTGATGACCAGGGCTTCGCCGCCCAGGTTCGGGTTGCGCGCCAGGTTGCGCACAGTGCGGATCGGGATATAGGCATCCGTCGCGGTGATCGCGACCCCACAGCCGTAGCTGTGAGTCAGCGCCACCACGTCATCGACATGGGGATACTTGGGCAGCAACTCATCCTTGATGCGTTTGACCGCATGGTCCAGTACCCCGGTGACACACTGCACCGTGGTGGTGATACCCAGGATATTGCGTGTGCCGACCGTGCCGTCGGCATTGCGATACCCCTCGAATGTGAACCCTTCCAGAGGCGCCTGGGCCTGCGGCACCTCGGTGGACAGCGGTAAGCTGTCCAAGGGCGGCGCGGTGGGCATGCGCAGTTGATCTTCCTGCACCCAACTGCCACGGGGAATCGGCGCCAGGGCATAACCGATGGTCTGGCCGTAGCGAATAATCTGACCGCCTTCGGGGATGTCTTCCAGGGTCACTTTGTGGCTCTGGGGGATGAAATCCACGGTCACCAGGCCGTCCGGGAACTCGGTCCCGGCCGGTACGCCCTGGTCGTTGACCACGATCACTACATTGTCGCGCGCGTGCAGGCGAATGGAGCGCGGCGAGTCGGCATGTTCAATCAACTGCATCACGGGGCCTCTCAGGAATGCGCTTCGGTTAGGTTGGTCAACTCAGGCCCCTTGCTTGGCGGCTCTTTGAGTACGACACGCTTGATCGGGCCGACGATGACCAGATAGCTGAACACCGCCACCAGCGCATTGGCGCCGACGAACACCAGTGCCCATTTGAACGAGCCGGTGGTGCTGATGATGTAGCCGATGACAATCGGCGTGGTGATCGAGGCCAGGTTACCGAAGGTGTTGAACAGGCCGCCACTGAGGCCGGCGATTTGTTTCGGCGAGGTGTCGGACACCACCGCCCAGCCCAGTGCGCCAACGCCTTTACCGAAGAAGGCCAAGGCCATGAAGCCCACCACCATCCACTCGATGTCGACGTAGTTGCAGGCCACGATGCTGCTGGAAATCAGCAAGCCACCAATGATCGGCGCCTTGCGGGCGAAGGTCAGGGAATGGCCCTTGCGCAACAGGTAGTCGGATATCACCCCGCCCAGCACGCCCCCGATAAACCCACAGATCGCCGGCAGCGAAGCAATGAACCCAGCCTTGAGGATGGTCATGCCACGGTCCTGCACCAGGTACACCGGGAACCAGGTCAGGAAGAAGTAGGTGATGCCGTTGATGCAGTACTGGCCCAGGTAAACCCCGAGCATCATGCGGTTGGTCAGCAGCTGGCGGATGTAATCCCACTTCGGACCATCGGTTTTCTTGCCCTTGCCCTTGCCCTTGTCCTGGTCCATATCGACCATCGCGCCATTGGCCGCGATGTGATTGAACTCGGCTTCGTTGATCATCGGGTGCTGGCGCGGGCTGTGGATAATCTTCAGCCACACCAGCGAGAAGAGGATGCCGATCACGCCCATCACGATAAACACGTGCTGCCAGCCGAAGCTGTAGACGATCCAGCCCATCAGCGGCGCAAACAGCACCGTGGCGAAGTATTGCGCCGAGTTGAAGATCGCCGAGGCCGTGCCGCGTTCGGCCGTGGGGAACCAGGCAGCCACAATGCGCGCGTTACCTGGGAAGGACGGCGCTTCGGCCAGGCCCACCATAAAGCGCAGCATGAACAGCGCGACGACGGCGGTGGAGATACCGAACTCACCGACATAGCCTTGCAGCACGGTGAACAGCGACCAGGTGAAGATGCTCAGGGCATAGACTTTTTTCGAGCCGAAACGATCGAGCAGCCAGCCGCCGGGGATTTGCCCGGCCACGTAGGCCCAACCGAATGCAGAAAAGATATAACCGAGGGTGACCGCGTCGATACCGAGGTCTTTTTGCAGGCTGGAGCCGGCAATGGCGATGGTGGCCCGGTCGGCGTAGTTGATCGTGGTCACCAGGAACAGCATGAGCAGGATCAAATAGCGGACATGGGTTGGCTTGGTCGCTTGCATGTAGATGTACTCCCACTAATTATTTTTTTTGCGGGTAATAGTTATGTGTTTTTGGATGCCGCCCCCTGCAGGAGCGAGCTTGCTCGCGAAAAATGTCAACGAATACGCGGGCATTCGGGATGCACGCGGAGCCCTTGGGTTTTTCGCGAGCAAGCTCGCTCCTACAGAAAGACAGCCCCCCTCCTGACAGGGGGATGTTGCGTATTACGAACCGATGTAGCTGGTTTTCACCACGGTGTAGAACTCTTGCGCATAGCGACCTTGCTCACGCGAACCGTAGGATGAGCCCTTACGGCCACCAAATGGAACGTGATAGTCCACACCGGCGGTCGGCAGGTTGACCATCACCATCCCGGCCTGGGAATGACGTTTGAAATGGTTGGCGTATTTCAACGACGTGGTGGCAATACCCGCCGACAGACCGAACTCGGTGTCGTTGGCCATGGCCAGCGCCGCCTCGTAGTCCGCTACGCGCACCACGTTGGCCACCGGGCCGAAGATCTCTTCACGGCTGATACGCATGGCGGCTTCGCTGTCGGCAAACAGGGTCGGCGCCAGGTAGTAGCCTTCGGTGTCGCAGGTCACCAGGCCGCCACCGCTCACCAGCCGCGCGCCTTCGCTTTGGCCGATATCGATGTACTTCATGTCCTGGTCCAACTGGGCCTGGGAAACCACCGGGCCGATGTCGGTAGTGCTTTTCAGGGCGTGCCCCACCCGGATCGACTTCATGCGCTCGGCCATGGCTGCAACGAACTGGTCGTGGATGCCGGCCGTGACAATCAAGCGGCTGGAGGCGGTGCAACGCTGGCCAGTGGAGTAGAACGCGCTCTGTACCGACAGCTCGACGGCCTGCTTGAGGTCGGCGTCATCAAGGATGATCTGCGGGTTCTTGCCGCCCATTTCCAACTGCACCTTGGCCTGGCGCGATACACAGCTGACCGCGATCTGACGGCCCACACCGACGGAACCGGTGAAGCTGATGCCATCGACTTTCGGGCTGTTGACCAACACATCGCCGACCACACGACCGCTGCCCATCACCAGGTTGAACACACCGGCGGGGAAGCCGGCGCGGGAGATGATTTCCGCCAGGGCCCAGGCGCAGCCCGGTACCAGTTCGGCCGGCTTGATCACCACGCAGTTACCGTAGGCAAGGGCCGGGGCGATTTTCCACGCGGGGATGGCAATCGGGAAGTTCCACGGGGTGATCAGGCCGACCACACCAAGGGCTTCGCGCGTCACTTCCACGTTGACGCCCGGGCGCACCGACGGCACGTAGTCACCGGACAAACGCAGGCATTCGCCAGCAAAGAACTTGAAGATGTTACCGGCGCGGGTCACTTCGCCGATGGCTTCAGGCAGGGTCTTGCCCTCTTCCCGGGCCAGCAGGGTGCCAAGTTCTTCGCGGCGGGCAAGGATTTCGCTGCCGACTTTATCCAGGGCGTCATGCCGCGCCTGGATACCGGAGGTGGACCACGCAGGGAATGCAGCGCGGGCCGCATCAATGGCGGCGTTGACCTGGGCAACATCAGCCTTGGCGTATTCGCCAATCACATCGGACAACTCCGACGGGTTGATATTGGTGCAATAGTCAGCACCGGCTACCCATTCACCGTTGATGTAGTTTTCAAAACGTTTGGCTTGGGACACGAATCTTCTCCTGACGCAAAAGGCCGCTGATTGCTCAGCGGCCTTATAGATAAGTTATTGCGGACCTTGCTTGTCGATCAGCGCGGCCAGGGCTTCGTATTCTTCCGGCAGCAGGTCGGTCAGTGGAGTGCGCACCGGGCCGGCGTCGTAGCCGACGATCCTGGCACCCGCCTTGACGATGCTCACGGCGTAGCCGGCCTTGCGGTTACGGATGTCCAGGTACGGCAGGAAGAAGTCGTCGATGATCTTGCCGACAGTGGCGTGATCGTCACGGGCGATGGCGTGGTAGAAATCCATCGCGGTTTTCGGGATGAAGTTGAACACCGCCGAGGAGTACACCGGCACCCCCAGGGCCTTGTAGGCAGCGGCGTAAACCTCTGCGGTCGGCAGGCCGCCGAGGTAGCTGAAACGATCACCGAGACGACGGCGGATCGACACCATCAACTCGATGTCACCCAAGCCATCCTTGTAGCCGATCAGGTTCGGGCAGCGCTCGGCCAGACGTTCCAGCAAGGGCGCGGTCAGGCGGCAGACGTTGCGGTTGTAGACCACCACGCCGATTTTCACCGATTTGCACACGGCTTCAACGTGGGCGGCAACCCCGTCCTGGCTGGCTTCGGTGAGGTAGTGCGGCAGCAGCAGCAGGCCTTTGGCACCCAGGCGTTCAGCTTCCTGAGCGTATTCAATGGCCTGGCGGGTGGCACCGCCGACACCGGCAAGGATCGGCACGCTGGTGGCGCAGGTATCAACGGCGGTCTTGATCACCTGGGAGTATTCGCTGGCAGCGAGGGAGAAAAACTCGCCGGTGCCGCCGGCCGCGAACAACGCAGTGGCGCCGTAGGGCGCCAGCCATTCCAGGCGCTTGATATAGCCCGCCTGGTGGAAGTCACCCTGGGCGTTGAAATCGGTCACGGGGAAAGACAGCAGACCGTGGGAGAGGATGGACTTCAGTTCTTGTGGATTCATTATTCGAACACCCTGGGCAAAGATTTTCTGGCGAAAGGTTGTTGTTGGTTCTGTTGATGTCGTACGTCATCGTACAACTATAAAATAATTCGTCAACTGTAATTCATCGATCGTGCTTGCACAGGGTGCTGAGGCTCACCTTCTTGACGTAGGAATTTTTTCCTCTATTCTCCGGATGGCTGTATATACATACAGTAATCAAGGAAGATTCCTACGGCATAGCAAGGAGCTAACATGTCAGATCTTGAACTCGCAGCACCCACCAAAAACCCGCCTACCCTGCGCTTCGAAGGTGGCGAACACACCGCCATCGGCGATGACACCCTGTTGCGCTTCGTCAAGGACGCCCCGGCGATTCCCGCGCGACAAGTCGAGCTGCACCTGCCCAACGGCCTGGCGCTGACCTACGGCCAAGTGATCGCACTGGGCGGTGACTTTTATGGGGTTCCCGGCCAGCCCATCAGCGATGGCGCCTCGGCAGCCGAACGCGTGCAACGCTTCATCGCCGCCTTCAACTCCCTGGCGGTTTTGCCCGCCTCACGGGAAGAAGCTCACAAGATCCTCGCGGTGATGCAAAAGGAGATAAACGCGGTCAACCAGGCAATCAAGGATGGCAAGCAAGCCCATGAAGCCTACGACGCCCTGGGTGATACGTTGTCGGAAGAGTGGAACCGCATCACCGGTGGTGGCAGCGCAGTGTCGGCATTGATCCCATTGGGCCGCTACCTGAAGTTGGCGGCGGACAATGCCGACCACTTTGGCGAATGGGCGCTGTCAGCGTACCTGGCCGGGCATACGGCAGCCCTGCAACAGGCCGTTGTCGCCCATCAAACCGGCACCGACCAGGCACTGGAACTGGCCTATGCCATGAACAGTTTTGCTGATCACTTCTTGACCGACCTGTTCTCCGCAGGCCACTTGCGGGTCCCGCGTAAACAATTGGCAGCGGTGGTGACACCTGGCGAACTGGGCTCGCTGATCAGCCGTTTCATGCATGACGAAGACAGCAAGTTCGGGCTCAACGTGCGCAACGCCCTGGGTGATCAGTGGCACGCGTATGGCGACAAACGCTACTTCGACGCCATCGACGCGGATAACCGGACGCAAGTCAAACGTGCGGTGCAGGCTTCAGCCGATGAAATCTTCGAGACCTTTATCAGCGGCGTAGCGCCCTCCCCGGCCAACTTCAAGGCTCCGCTGCATGTGCCAGATTTGAACGCGGCGCAAAATCCGGCGAACAACTTCTCGCCACTGTTCAAGATGGAGGGGGACAAGGTACTGCGGCGCAAGGACGTGAATGACCTGAACGACAAGCACTGGACCAATGATTGGTGGGGGTGGAGTACGTATTTGTTGCTTAAGGACTACAAGCCGAATACGCCAGCTTGAAGAATACCGTTTGTCGACACTGGGATTTCTAACAGTTCCGGACAATGTCGTTGCAGTGGATAAGTTTGCTCAGGGGCCAGAAACCCGGCCCCTGAATTGACCCGGCCACCGCTGTGACAACCACGGAGATTTCATCATGACGAATCCAGTCCCCGGCCTGAACATTCGTATCACAGGGCCCTTTGACCAAGCAGAGGTTAACCTTTCCACATTCACAGGGCCGCTCGTGGTCAGCATTCCAAACGATGCCGAGCTCTTTCCGAAGGGCAAGGTGTACGTGATCCTGGGCCCGAATTCGGACGCGCCAGCTTGGGAGGGAGCCCAAATCGACGCAGGTGAATGGCAAAAGGACACGGAACAATATCAACGGCGTTCGAACCTGAAACTCGAGGTGCCAAAACAGGATTTATTGCGCTTCAAGAACCAAACCACGCTGCTACGCTATAAAGCCCAGAGTGAGTCCAACATGCAGATCATCTCTGAGCCGATTTCGCTGACCATCACCACATAGCTCAACCCCGCTGCGCCTCCGCCGCTTCATGGGCATGGCGCGGCCGCTCCCGGTGTTGGTCAAATTTCGACGCCATCGACGCGGATACCCCTCGGCGCACAGCAGCAGATAAATCGGCACACGGAGCCTGCCGTTTGTCAGAACTGTGATTTCTCACAGTATCTCTGCGCTCGGATTGAGCCCCCAATACGTGGAAACCCATCAATACGCAGAGGTATCCATGGACAGCAAATACCAGGTCATCTTCCCCGCAAACCTGAAAATTCCAAGGAGAGAGGTCTCGTTTGATCGCTTCATCAATATAGGTGATTGGCTTGAATTCGCGCTTCTACCCAACGTTGTGTTCATAGTCGTACACAAGAAATACATCATCACCGAAGAAGACAAAATCAATGATATCGAATTACACGTAGACGTCATTCAGCCTTGATTTATCCCCGCTGCGCCTCCGCTTCTTCATGGGCATGGCGCAGCCGCTCCCGGCTGTTGGTCAAATGCAAGCGCATGGCCGCCCGCGCCGCATCCGAATCCTGGCGGGCAATCGCTTCATAGATCTCTTCGTGCTCGCGGCTCAGGCGGCTCATGTAGTGCTGCTGGTCATCATGGGCCAGGCGCGCCGAATTCAGGCGGGTACGCGGAATGATGCTGGTGCCCAGGTGAGTCATGATATCGGTGAAGTAGCGGTTGCCGGTGGACAGGGCAATTTCCAGGTGGAATGCGAAGTCGGAGGCCACCGCATCGCCGGCGTGGGCCGCACTCTCATTCAGCGCGTCGAGGGCTGCACGCATGGCCGCCAGCTGTTCATCACTGCGGCGTAACGCAGCCAGGCCTGCCGACTCCACTTCCAGGCTGATCCGCAACTCCAGGATCGCCAGCACATCACGCAGGGTCACGACCGTGGCCGGATCAATGCGAAAACCGCTCGGGCTTGGGGTGTCCAGCACAAAGGTGCCGATACCGTGGCGGGTTTCGACCTGCCCCGCCGCCTGCAGGCGCGAGATGGCTTCGCGCACCACGGTGCGGCTGACGCCATGGGCCTCCATGATCGCCGACTCGGTGGGCAATTTGTCACCACGCTTGAGCTGGCCGTCGCGGATTTGCTCGGACAACACCGTGACCAATTCCTGGGCAAGGCTGCGGCGCTTGCGGGGAAGACGAGGGGCGGTGTTGGCATTTTGCATATCGGGTCATCTTTGTGGGTGAACTGAGAAAGCATCATAGCCCATGGCGGTTGTACGATCACCGTTCCTGGCATGACTTTCATCAAACCCTGCGCGCTCGATAATAGATTTAGCTATTTGTGTCCTGGGGATTAGTGCAAAAACGTCTCGACGAGCTGTCATTTCTCACAGCAGACGCCGCCTCCGATACCGCGCAGAGTTAAACCTGTTTTGATCAACAGGAGACCCGTCATGAAATGCAAACTTCTCTACTGCACCGTTCTCCTGAGCCTGCTGACGAACTTCGCTACCGGGGCCCCGTCGCCCCTGCGTAATGGCGGCGGCGAAGACATCATCCTGCAAGGCTTTCACTGGAACTCCAGTCGCAACACACCTGAAAAGTGGTACCAAGTGCTTGCCCGAATGGCCCCCGTTATCGGCCAGGACGGTTTCACCAAGATCTGGTTACCGCCCGTGTGGGTGGATAAGTCCAGCTGGAGCGATCCGGCCAAAGGTACTTCGGGCGGAGGTGAAGGCTACTACTGGAACGATTTCGATAAAAACAGCGCGTACGGCACCGACGCTGAACTCAAGCAAGCTGCCACGGCCCTGACGAGAGCCGGCGTGCAGGTTATGTATGACGTGGTGCCGAATCACATGAACGACAAGATTCCCGGCGTGATGGTGCGCTTCCCCCGGGGCTACAAACTGTGGCGCAATGACTGCACGCCCCCCAGCGATTGCGATGAAGGCGATCCATTCGAGGACGGTGCGGCGGACCTCAATACCGCCAGCCCAGAGGTTTCACCACGCTTCATGCAGGAGTTTCGCAACCTGCGGGACAATTACAGCGCCCACGACTTGCGCTTCGACTATGTACGCGGTTACTCACCTGAGCGGGTCGACCTGTGGATGAAAAACTTCAACGACCAGGCGTTCTGTGTCGGCGAGTTCTGGAAGAGCCCCGGCGAATTCCCCGCCAGCGACTGGCGCAGCAAGGCCAGTTGGCAGGACGCACTCAAGGATTGGTCGGATCGCTCGCACTGCGCCGTGTTCGATTTCGCCCTCAAGGAGCGCATGCAAAACGGCAGCATCGCCGAATGGCGCCACGGCCTCAACGGCAACCCCGTCAAGTCTTGGCGCGAAATCGCCGTTACATTCGTAGACAATCACGATACCGGTTATTCGCCGGGGCAATATGGTGGTCAACATCATTGGCCTTTGCCCGATCCGATGATTAACCTCGCGTACGCCTACATCCTCCTAGCCCCCGGAATACCCGTCGTGTACTGGCCCGCCATGTATGACTGGGGGCGTGGCAACCTGATCCGCACGCTCATAGCCCTGCGCAAGAGTGCCGGCATCAGGGCCGACTCACCGATCAGTTTCCAGACCCAATATTCCGGCCTGGTGGCCGCCACCAATGGCACTCAACAGCGGATACTGATGGCCTTGGACTCCGACTTGAACAAAGTCCCCGACGACTTCACCCCCGTTATGAATGCCGACGGGCAACGCATCCGCATTTGGAAAACCGCCACGACGGCACAGGATGTCCCCCTCACGCTGCATTGCGACAACGCTCAGCCAGGGAACAGGCAAGCGGTCTACGCCGTCGGTTCACCGCTGGAACTGAGCGCATGGGACCCTGCTCATGCGATCCCCCTGCAACCCAGCACCCCTAATCGATGGAGCGGCATCGTAACGCTACCGGCGCAGCAGGCCATCGAGTGGAAATGTGTGATCCGCAGCCTCGACAACATCAATCAGGTTGACTGGCAAGCCGACCCCAATAACCGTGCCTCGCCAGGCACTCAAACCGAAAGCGTGGGGCACTTTTGATCGTCCAAAAAAATGCCTCGGCCAAAGCCGAGGCATTCCCCTATTCGCCTGCTGGCTACAGGGGCTTACTTCACCACTTTCAGACTCGGCCGACCGCTTGGACGCGGCGGCTCTGAATCCGGTGGTGGCACATCATCGCCGTCTTCGCTTTCGATCGTTTCATCGTCCTCGAAAGGGGATTCCAGATCAAAGACCATGCCTTGGCCATTTTCCCGGGCGTAAATCCCGAGGATGGCGCCGATCGGCACGAACAGCGTATGCGGCACGCCGCCGAAACGCCCTTCGAAGCTCACCGCTTCGTTGTCCATGTGCAGGTGGCGCACTGCACTGGGCGATACGTTCAACACAATCTGCCCATCACTGGCAAACCCCTGCGGTACCTGCACCGCAGGAAATTCGGAATTGACCAGCATGTGCGGGGTGCAATCGTTGTCCACAATCCACTCGTAGAGCGCGCGGACCAGGTAGGGTCGACTGGAGTTCATCAGCGGCTCCTTAAGCCTTAGCGCATATCGCGTTCGACACCAGACAGACTTGCCTGGAAAGCCTCACGCGCAAACTGGCGCTCCATGTAATCAAGCAACGGCTTGGCCGGCCGCGGCAGTTCAATACCGAGAATCGGCAAACGCCAGAGTATCGGTAATAGGCAGCAATCCACCAAGCTTTGTTCCTCGCTGAGGAAAAAAGGTTTGTCGGCGAACAACGGCGAAACACCGGTCAGGCTCTCGCGCAATTCCTTACGCGCCTGCACACGTGCCGCTTCTTTGCTGCGGGTATCCAGAATCACATCCACCAGCCCGCACCAGTCACGCTGGATCCGATGGATCAGCAGGCGGCTGTTGGCACGCGCCACCGGGTACACCGGCAGCAAAGGGGGATGCGGGTAACGCTCATCCAAGTATTCCATCACCACGGTTGACTCCCACAACGCCAGGTCGCGATCGACCAGGGTGGGCAAGCTGCCGTAAGGGTTCACTTCGATCAGTTTCGGCGGATGACGTCCCG
Source organism: Pseudomonas sp. MPR-R2A5 (assembly GCF_058793055.1). Lineage (NCBI taxonomy): Bacteria > Pseudomonadati > Pseudomonadota > Gammaproteobacteria > Pseudomonadales > Pseudomonadaceae > Pseudomonas > Pseudomonas sp. MPR-R2A5. The sequence continues at coordinate 11,649 of NZ_JBXAFK010000048.1, read as the reverse complement.
CTTCCACACTGATGATCTCGGCGCTGACACCCTTCTCTGCGAGCACGATGCGTACTCGGTGGGAATAGTGGTCGGCGGGGTCGGAGTAACAGGCCAACCGGTTGGTCACGCCCATGGCGGTCCTCCTCGCTTGTTGAAATTATCGAAAGCTCAAAAACGAGCGCGCCCAGAGAGCGTCTCTGTAGTACCTGGAGTCCAGGTCGCTACGGTTCAGAGATGCCGCTGGGCGCGCAAGATTAACAGCAATTGCTTACGGTTGGATCAATGCACATCCTTCCAGTATTCGCGTTTGAGCAGATAGGCGAATACGAAGAAGAAGGCCAGGTAGAGCAAGACGTAAGTACCAATGCGCTGGTGCTGCAGTTTGACCGGGTTGGCCGAGTAGGCCAGGAAGGTCACCAGGTTCTTGACCTTCTCGTCGAACTGCTCGTCAGTCAGTGCACCGGGGGTATCTATCTTCAGCTGATCGCACGCTTCATGGGTCAAAGGCGTGCCGGTCAACGGATCGTATTGCTTCTTGCCGTCTTCAACGACCTGAACCTGCTTGCATCCTACCACTTGCTTGCCTTGCAGGCCGACCAGAACGTTAGGCATGCCGACGTTCGGGAACACTCGGTTGTTCACACCCCAAGGACGTGCCGGGTCTTCGTAGAAGGACTTCAGGTAGCCATAGAGCCAGTCGGTGCCGCGAACGCGCGCAACCAGGGTCAGGTCAGGCGGTGCAGCACCGAACCAGGTCTTGGCGTCAGCCGGCTGCATGCCGATGTTCATGTGGTCGCCGATCTTGGCGCCGGTGAACACCAGCTTGTCGAGCATTACCTCATGGGGAATGCCCAGGTCATCGGCCACGCGCTCATAGCGCTGGAACTTGGCGCTGTGGCAGCCCATGCAGTAGTTGGCGAACGTACGCGCGCCGTCCTGCAGGGCAGCCTTGTCAGACACGTCGATAGCGACTTTTTCCAGCTCCGGGCCATGCTCGGCAGCGAAGGACAGTAGCGGCAGCGCCGCAAGCATCAATGCAACGAATAACTTTTTCATCAGCCAGTCACCCTTTCCGGAACCGGTTTGGTCTTCTCGAGCCGGGTATAGAACGGCATCAGAATGAAGTAGGCGAAATACAGGAAGGTGCAGACCTGCGACAGCAGCGTACGCTCAGGAGTCGGCGCCAACACGCCCAGTACACCCAGGATCACGAACGCGATGCAGAACACCCACAGCCAGATCTTGCTCAGCCAGCCCTTGTAGCGCATGGACTTGACCGGGCTTCTGTCGAGCCACGGCAGCACGAACAGCACCGCAATGGCCGCGCCCATGGCGATCACGCCCATGAGCTTGTCGGGAATCGCCCGCAAGATCGCGTAGAACGGCGTGAAGTACCAGACCGGGGCAATGTGCTCGGGTGTCTTGAAGGCGTTGGCCTGTTCGAAGTTAGGTTTTTCCAGGAAATAACCACCCATCTCCGGGAAAAAGAACACGATCGAGCAGAACACGAACAGGAACACGACCACGCCGACGATATCTTTCACGGTGTAGTACGGGTGGAACGGGATGCCGTCCAGCGGGATGCCGTTCTCGTCCTTGTGCTTCTTGATGTCCACACCATCCGGGTTGTTCGAACCCACTTCGTGCAGCGCCAGGATATGCAGCACCACCAGGCCGAGAATCACGATCGGCAAGGCCACTACGTGCAAGGCGAAGAAGCGGTTCAGGGTGATGCCGGAGATCAGGTAGTCACCCCGGATCCACTGGGTCAGGTCGTTGCCGATCACCGGGATAGCACCGAACAGCGAGATGATCACCTGCGCGCCCCAGTACGACATCTGGCCCCACGGCAGCAGGTAGCCCATGAAGGCTTCAGCCATCAGCGCCAGGTAGATCAGCATGCCGAACACCCACACCAGCTCACGAGGCTTCTGGTACGAACCGTAGAGCAAGCCACGGAACATATGCAGGTAGACCACGATGAAGAACGCCGAGGCGCCCGTGGAGTGCAGCAGGCGCAGGATCGAGCCGTACTCGACGTCACGCATGATGTATTCGACGGAAGCAAACGCCTCTTCCGCCGAGGGGGTATAGCTCATCGTCAACCAGACACCGGTGACGATCTGGTTGACCAGCACCAGCAGTGCCAGGGAACCAAAGAAGTAGAAGAAGTTGAAGTTCTTCGGGGCGTAGTACTTGCTGAGATGGTCTTCCCACATTTTAGTGGCGGGGAAGCGTGCATCCACCCAATCCATGAACTTGCTCATCACGCGTTCTCCTTATCGAGACCAATGACAATGATGTCGTTAGATTCGTAGTTATGCGGAGGCACGGGCAGGTTCAAGGGAGCAGGCTGAGACTTGTAGACACGACCGGCCAAGTCGTAGTGAGAACCGTGGCACGGACAGAAATAACCGCCAACCCAGTCCTTGCCCAGATCGACAGGGGCGACTTCCGGGCGGAAGGTTGGTGAGCAACCCAGGTGGGTACACAGACCGACCAGCAACAGAATCTCTGGCTTGATCGAACGTACTTCGTTTTTGGCGTAGGCGGGTTGGTCGGATTTCTCAGATTTGGGGTCAGACAACTGGCCTTCGATCTTTTTCAGATTTCCCAGGATTTCCTCTGTACGACGAACAATGAACACCGGCTGGCCGCGCCATTCAGCAATCATCTGCTGACCTGGTTCGATCTTGCTGATATTCACCTTCACCGGTGCACCTGCGGCTTTCGCCTTGGCACTGGGAAACCATGACCCCACGAACGGGACCGCAGCCCCCACCGCTCCTGCAGCACCCACCACGGATGTGGCTGCTACCAAGAAGCGACGCCGGCCTGCATTCACGCCGTCATTGCTCATTCAGTCCTCTCCCATCAGCTTTTTGGCCTGTTAAATCAGGCGTCTACTAAGTATTAAATCTGAACTTATAAAAATTTTGCCGAATGGTAATGAAAAGCCCCACCTCTGACAAGGGAATTACCCGGAGCTCCAGCTCCAGGCCTTGTAGTATAGGGGGTCTACGGATGTGGCAAGTTGTCACGCTGAAATTTGTGCATAAATCGCAGGTAATAAAAAACGCCCAGCTCCGTGAGGAGGCTGGGCGTTTTTGTGGAACGTAAAGCGAATTAACGCTTCGAGTACTGCGGACGCTTACGCGCTTTACGCAGACCGACTTTCTTACGTTCAACTTCACGGGCATCACGAGTCACGAAGCCAGCTTTGCGCAGAGCGCCACGCAGGGTTTCGTCGTACTGCATCAGAGCGCGAGTGATACCGTGGCGGATTGCGCCAGCTTGACCACTTACACCGCCACCGATAACAGTGACGTAGATGTCGAACTTTTCAACAGTCTCGGTCAATTCCAGCGGCTGACGAACTACCATGCGGGCAGTTTCGCGGCCGAAGAAGTTGTCCAGGGTGCGGTTGTTGATCGAGATGTTACCAGTGCCCGGACGCAGGAAAACGCGTGCGGTTGCGGTTTTGCGACGGCCAGTGCCGTAATTTTGAGTCGCCGACATAATGAACTATTCCGTTAAAACTTCAGTTCTTGGGGCTGCTGAGCAGCATGAGGGTGAGCAGCGCCCGCATAGACTTTCAGCTTGCGAAACATATCGCGACCCAGTGGGCCCTTCGGCAGCATGCCTTTAACCGCGATTTCAATCGGGGCCTCAGGCTTTTTAGCGATCAGGCCTTCGAAATTGGAAGACTTGATGCCGCCTGGGAAACCGGAGTGACGGTAGTACATTTTGTCTTGCGCTTTGTTGCCGGTAACACGTACCTGCTCAGCGTTGATGATCACGATGTAGTCACCGGTATCAACGTGAGGAGTGTACTCAGGCTTGTGCTTGCCACGCAGACGGCTGGCGACTTCAGTGGCCAGACGACCCAGAGTCTGACCAGCGGCGTCGACGACAAACCAGTCGCGCTGAACTGTTTCCGGTTTTGCAGTAAAAGTTGTCATTCTTTAATAGCCTCAGGGGCCGCCCTGTAAATTAGACGGCGGATCTTACTGAATAGTGCGTACTTTGACAAGTCAAAGGCAGCCGGATACAGACGCTATCGGGGGCTCGGGTCGGCGCGTCCGTTCAACGGCAAGATTCTTCGGCAGGCGGCGCATCACTTCCACTGCAGAAAGAGGTGGGCAATTATGCAGATTGCGAAAAAAAATTCAACCTGCTTTTATGATTGTTTTCCCTGAAGGAGTACCCGATGGATTATCGACAGCTGGGCCGGACCGATCTGAACGTGAGCGCGATAGCCTTGGGCACCATGACCTGGGGTGAGCAGAACAGCGAGGCAGAGGCCTTTGCACAGATCGAACGGGCCAAGGCCGCAGGGATCAACTTCCTCGACACCGCCGAAATGTACCCGGTGCCGCCCAAGGCCGATACCTACGCCACCACCGAGCGGTACATCGGTAATTACTTCAAGAGCCGCGGCGACCGTGCCGACTGGATCCTCGCCAGCAAGGTCGCCGGCCCCGGCAACACCATCGACTACATCCGCGGTGGCCACCTGCGCCATAACCGCAGGCACATCGTCGAAGCCCTGGATGCCAGCCTCAAGCGCCTGCAGACCGACTGGATCGACCTCTACCAATTGCACTGGCCAGAGCGCAGCACCAACTTCTTCGGCCAACTGAGCTACAAGCACAAGGACGAAGACGACCTGACGCCGCTGGAAGAGACCCTCGAAGCACTGGACGAACAAGTGAAGGCCGGCAAAATCCGTCACATCGGCCTGTCCAACGAAACCCCGTGGGGCACCATGAAGTTCCTGGCCCTGGCCGAAGCGCGCGGCTGGACCCGCGCGGTGTCGATCCAGAACCCCTACAACCTGCTTAACCGCAGCTTTGAAGTGGGCCTGGCGGAAATCGCCATTCGTGAACAATGCGGTCTGCTGGCCTATTCACCCCTGGCGTTCGGCATGCTCAGTGGCAAGTACGAAGGTGGCGCGCGCCCGGCAAAAGCGCGCCTGACGGAATACAGCCGCTTCAGCCGCTACTTCAATCCACAGTCGGAAGCGGCGTGCAGCCGTTATGTGGCACTGGCCCGCGAACACGGCCTGGACCCGGCGCAAATGGCCCTGGCCTTTGTGACGCAACAGCCGTTCGTGACCAGCAACATTATTGGCGCAACGTCGCTGGAGCAACTGGACAGCAACATCGCCAGTGCCGATCTGAAGCTGTCGAAGGACGTACTGGAAGGGATTGAGGCGATTCAGAAGGATCATCCGAATCCGGCGCCTTGATTGATCTGTAGAGCGCTATCGGGGGCAAGTCGAATCGTCGCACCGCCCCTCCCACATTGGAATGCATTCCAAGTGTGGGAGGGGCGGTGCGACGATTCGACTTGCCCCCCGATGACGCATTCAAGACCCGCAAAAAATCAAAGCGCCCGCGCAATGATCTCTTTCATGATTTCATTGGTCCCGGCATAAATCCGCTGCACCCGCGCATCCGCCCAGGCCCGGGCAATCGGGTATTCCCACATGAACCCATAGCCACCGTGCAGTTGCACGCACTCGTCGAGCACCTTGCATTGCAGGTCCGTGGCCCAGTACTTGGCCATCGCCGCCGTCGGCACATCGAGCTTGCCCTCCAGGTGCAGCGCCATGCATTTGTCTACGAATACCCGGCCGATCTGAATCTCGGTGGCCATCTCCGCCAGCTTGAACCGGGTGTTCTGGAAGTCGGCAATCGCCTTGCCGAAGGCTTTGCGCTCTCGGGTGTAGTCAAGCGTCCATTGCAATGCCGCTTCGGCTGACGACAGCGCTCCAATCGCGACGGTCAAGCGTTCCTGGGGCAGCTCCTGCATCAAATAAGCGAAGCCCATGCCCGCCTGGCCCAGCAGGTTTTCCTTGGGCACCCGCACGTCCTGGAAGAACAACTCCGAGGTGTCCTGGGCCTTCATGCCGACTTTCTCCAGGCGCTTGCCCTTATCGAAGCCCGGTGTATCAGCCTCGACCACAAACAGGCTGGTGCCCTTGGCGCCGGCCTTGGGGTCGGTCTTGGCGACCACAATGACCAGATCGGCGAGAAAGCCATTGGTGATAAAGGTCTTGGAGCCGTTGATCACGTATTCATCACCGTCCAAAACGGCGCTGGTCTTGACCCCTTGCAGATCGGACCCGGCGCCCGGCTCGGTCATCGCGATGGCCGTGACCATCTCGCCGGAGATCAATTTGGGCAGGTATTTGTGCTTCAACGCCTCGCTGCCGTAATGCAGGATGTACGGCGCGACAATGTCCGAATGCAGGGAAAAACCGATACCGGTCAGCCCCAGGCGGCTGATCTCTTCGATCACCACCGCACTGTAGAGAAAGTCCGCGCCCAGGCCGCCGTATGCTTCCGGTAGATGGGAACACAGCATCCCCGCCTCCCCCGCCTTGCTCCACAGCTTGCGGTCGATGTAACCCTGTTTCTCCCATTGCCCATGGAACGGCGCGGCGTCTTTTTCAAGGAAGGTGCGCACGCTCTGGCGGAAGAGTTCGTGTTCCGGGCTGAACAACGTTCTGGGGATCATGGAGTCACCTGCGTGGATTGTCGGACAAAGACGAACCACAGAGCCTATGCCGCGAAGGCGTCACGGGACACTGGACACATGCGACAAAAAATAAGACGATCCAGCCGTCTGGTGACCACTTTCCCCTATAAGAATAAATGAAATTATGTCTAACCAAATCTCCACGCCCCTGCGGCGCGTCAGCATTTTGGCCATTGATCGGGTGTTCGCTTCAACCCTCATGCAAGCCAAGGACTTCTTCCACCTCGCCAGCCTGCGTTACGGCAAGCAACAAGGCCTGGGCCTGACGCCAGGGTTTGAAACGCGCCTGGTCAGCCCCGATGGACAATCGGTGCGCAGCTTCAGTGATGTGATCATGCCGGTGGACGGCGGCCTCGAAGATGCCGACATCATCGTGCTGCCGGCCTTCTGGGATGACTTCGACACCCTGTGCACACGCTACCCGCAAGTGCTGCCGTGGCTGCGCGAACAACATACCCGTGGCGCCGTACTTTGCGGCGAGGCCACTGGAGTGTTCTGGCTGGCCGAGGCCGGTTTGCTCGATGGCAAGGAGGCGACCACCTACTGGCGGTTCTTCAATGCCTTCAGCGAACGCTTCCCCCAGGTCCAGCTCAACCAGGACAAGCACCTCACCGACGCCGACAACCTCTACTGCGCCGGCGGCACCACTTCGGCCTGCGACCTCTACATCTATTTGATCGAACGCTTCTGCGGCGCCAACATCGCCCAGGCCGTGGCCCGGGACATCCTCTACGAAGTACAGCGCAGCTATGCGCCGGGGCGTATCGGTTTCGGCGGGCAGAAACTGCACCAGGACGTGATCATCCTGCAGATCCAGCACTGGCTCGAAGAACACTTCGCCGATAAGTTCCGCTTCGAGGACGTCGCCCGGGAACACGGGATGAGCATCCGCAACTTCATGCGCCGCTTCCAGACCGCTACCGGCGACAAGCCGCTGCATTACCTGCAACGCCTGCGCATCGAGACCGCCAAGGGCTTGCTCTCGGGCAGCCGCAAGAGCATCAAGACCATCAGTTATGAGGTGGGTTACGACGACGCGAGTTTCTTTGCGCGGTTGTTCAGGCAGCACACCGAGCTGTCGCCGAACCAGTACCGCCAGCAGTTCCAACAGGCTGCGTAAGCAAATATGGGAGGGGGCTTGCTCCCGATAGCGGTGGATCAGTCAGTGCATCTGTTACTGAAAGACCGCTATCGGGGGCAAGCCCCCTCCCACATTTTTTACGGTGTCGGTCCTAGGGTTTGTGCGCCCGCGACAGGAACTCGTGGGACTGCATTTCCAGCAAGCGGCTCAAGGTGCGCTGGAATTCGAAGTTCAAGCGGCCGCCGGTGTAGAGGTCCTTGAGCTCGACTTCCGCCGAGATGATCAACTTGACGTTACGGTCATAGAACTCGTCGACCATGTTGATAAAGCGCCGCGCAATGTCGTCGGTGGTGACGCTCATCTGCTCCACGCCGCTCAGGATCACCGCATGGAAGATCTTGCCCAGCTCGATGTAGTCGTTCTGGCTGCGCGGGCCGTCGCACAGCTCGCGGAAATCGAACCAGGCCACGTCGTCACAGGTGCGCAGCGCAATGATTTCACGGTTTTCGATGATCAACTTATCGTTTTCCACCGCCTGGGTGCATTCCGGCGTGAGGGCTCGGAAGCTTTTGCGCAGGCTTTCGTGCGCCGCGTCGTTCAGCGGGAAGTGGAACAGCTCGGCTTGCTCAAGGTGCCGCAGGCGGTAGTCGACACCGCTGTCGACGTTGACGATATCGGTGTTCTGCTTGATCAGCGCAATGGCCGGCAGGAACCGCGCGCGTTGCAGACCGTCCTTGTACAAACCGTCGGGCACGATGTTCGACGTCGCGACCAAGGTCACCCCATTCTTGAACAGTTCTTCCATCAGGGTGCCAAGGATCATGGCGTCGGTGATGTCGGAGACGAAGAACTCGTCGAAGCAGATCACCCGCGCTTCTTCGGAGAACCGCTTGGCGATGATGGTCAGCGGGTTTTTTTCGCCCGGCAGGGTCTTCATCTCTTCGTGCACGCGCTTCATGAAGCGGTGGAAGTGCGTCCGGACCTTTTCCTTGAACGGCAGCGCTTCGAAGAAGGTGTCCACCAGGTACGTCTTGCCCCGGCCCACGCCACCCCAGAAGTACAGGCCCTTGACCGGCGTGCGGTCTTTCTTGCCAAACAGCTTGCTGAGCATCCCAGGCTTGCTTTGCGAGGCCGCGACCAGGTCGTCATACAGGCGCTGCAAATGACGCACCGCCGTTTCCTGGGCAGCGTCGTGGAAGAACTCGGGGCGTTTCAGATCAGCTTGATATCGTTCTAGGGGCGTCATAATTTCGTTAGCAAGGCAACAAAAACGGGCCGTCACTGTAACGACGGCCCTGGATAATGGCAATCAACCCTTGGTCGGGTTAATCCTCGAGGGGGGTCAACGCGACGCGCAAGGCTTCGATGGCGGCATCACGCGCTGCGTCGTCGGCAAATGACGCGCTGTCGGCCACTGCAGCGCCGTCCAGCCATACGCTGAAACCCAGGGCTTCGGTGCGTATATCCAGCGCGTTACCGCTCTGCAGTTGTTTGGTCACCGCGCCGGCGGCCTTGCCGTCAGCAAAGTTGCGCGACAGCAGCAACTGCTCGCCATCAGCCGCCAGCAAGCGGAACCGGAAGCTGCCGTCGTCTTCACGGAAGCTGACGAAACGCGCGGCTTTCGCCGTTTTCTTCTTGGTGCTCACAGGTGCCGCGGCCTGGTTCACGAAAGAACGCAGGCCCACCGCCTCACGCAACTCGGCGAGGAACGGCGCGGCCACGGCGCGGGCTTTCTTGGCTCCCACCAGCAGCAGGTCTTCCATATCCGACGGTCGCGCCATCAACTGGTGATAGCGCTCGCGGGCTTCGCCCAACTGGCCGTCCAGCAGCTGGAACAGACGATTCTTCGCCTCGCCCCAGCCCAGGCCTTGCAGCAGTTCAGCGCGGAACGCTTCTTCCTGGGCCTTGCTGGCAAACGCCTGGTAGAGGGTGAACAAGTGCGAGTTGTCCGGGTCCTTGGCTTCGCCGGGCGCGCGGGAGTCGGTGACGATCCGCGAAATGGCGTCTTTCATGTCCTTGGCGCTGGTGAACAACGGGATGGTGTTGTCGTAGCTCTTCGACATCTTGCGGCCATCCAGGCCCGGCAACGTGGCGACGCTTTCCTCGATCAACGCCTCGGGCATGGTGAAGAACTCCTTGCCGTTGCCGAACAGGTGGTTGAAGCGCTGGCCGATGTCGCGCGCCATCTCCACGTGCTGGATCTGGTCGCGTCCCACCGGCACCTTGTGTGCATTGAACATCAGGATGTCCGCCGCCATCAGCACCGGGTAGCTGTACAGGCCCATGGTGATGCCCGCATCCGGGTCTTCGCCGGTTTCCACGTTCTTGTCCACCGACGCCTTGTAGGCATGGGCGCGATTGAGCAGGCCCTTGGCGGCAACGCAGGTCAGCAGCCAGGTCAACTCGGGGATTTCCGGGATGTCGGACTGGCGATAGAAAGTCACCCGGTCCACATCCAGGCCACCGGCCAGCCAGGTCGCGGCGATTTCCATGCGCGAGCGCTGGATTCGCTGCGGGTCATCGCACTTGATCAGGGCGTGGTAGTCGGCCAGGAAGTAGAAGGAATCAGCATTGGCGTCCTGGCTGGCGAGGATCGCCGGGCGAATCGCACCGGCGTAGTTGCCCAGGTGCGGCGTGCCAGTGGTGGTGATGCCGGTGAGGATACGGGTACGAGTCGTCATGGGTAATCGCTTGTCAGACTGCTATCAATTCGAGAGGCGCGGCAGTACCAGATCCTTGAGATCGGTCAGCTTGCCATGAAAAAAGTGTCCGCATTCTGCCACTTTCAGCAGCTCATGGGGACGTTTCAGGGCGGCGGACCAATCGTAGACGGTCTGCGGGTCGACCACTTCGTCGGTTTCCGGCTGGATCAGGGTCAATGGGCAGCCTTGAGGCAACACGTCAGTATCACGCAAGCGCATCACTGCCGCGGCGACCATGAACAGGTGCGCGAGCTTTTCGCCCTTGGCTTCCAGGCGACCGCCCAGGCTGGCCGCCACATAACCACCGAAAGAAAACCCAAGCAGGGTGATCGGCAGGTCCGGGTGTTTTTCTCGCAGCCAGGCGGCGGCCTCTTCGGCATCATCGACTTCACCGGTGGCCATATCGTGCGTGCCGGCGCTGGCACCCACGCCACGGTAATTAAAACGCAAAGTAATCAAACCGGCATCGCGGGCAGTGCGTTGCAGGGTCGATACGACTTTATTGAGCATGGTCCCACCCTGTACCGGGTTAGGGTGGCAGATCAGCGCCAGGCCACGTGGCTCGGGGTGATCCAGGTACAAGGCTTCCAACTGGCCTACTGGGCCATCGATCAAAACGGGGGTTTCACGCATGAGCAAGGAATGAACTCCGTGACCTCTCAAGGGGTCGACTCGTCTAGCTAAAAGTCTGTGCATGGCATCATTGCGAGCTTAATCGCGGTATACAGCGCAGGTCCGAGCCGTTAACGTAAAGCAAAGCCGTTTATAGAGGAAGGACTCGTGGAACACTCGCTCTTAGTTTGGTTGTTGCCGACTCTTGCCCTGGTTGCCGGTGTCGCCATTGGATTCCTGGTTGCTCGCCTTCTGCCGAATGCCGCGCCTAACCGCACGCAGCGTCAGTTGGATGACATCCAGGAACGTTTTGACAGTTATCAGAACGAGGTTGTTACCCACTTCAACACCACCGCGACCCTGGTCAAAAAGCTCACCCAGAGCTACCAGGAAGTACAGGATCACCTCGCCGATGGCGCCAACCGCCTGGCACTCGACGACATCACCCGTCAGCGCCTGCTGGCCGCGCTGCATTCCGATGCACCGCAAACCCCACGGGAGCGCCTGACCCCGCCACGGGAAAACCAGGAGCCGCCACGGGACTACGCGCCAAAGACGCCGAACGCCCCAGGCATGCTGGATGAGCATTACGGCTTGAAGAAGTAAGCCTTTTCGAGCGCTGTAAAAAAGCCCGGCTGATCGATGATCAGCCGGGCTAATGAGATGGTCACCCCCACACCCTGCGAGGGCTACGCTTTCGCAGGGTGTTTTGTTTTTGGAGGCCAT
>NZ_JBXAFK010000047.1:0-64961 GCF_058793055.1 Pseudomonas sp. MPR-R2A5 | reverse complement strand
GGGTAACCCGGCAGGACGCCGGGTTAGCCGTCCTGGGCCAGGGATGGCCCATGACGGCGGCCCACGGATTCAAGCCTTCGTTCGGGCATGCCGAGCCTAGGCGAGGCACCGAGTGGTGGGGCAAGAGCCTTTTGGTTACTTTTGGGCTCTTTCTTTCCAAAAGTGACCCGCTGTAAGAGCGGAACCATAAGCGGCCGTTACCGCAGCAACGGATATGTACTCGCTAAAACTCCAAAAAAGCGGTCGGCCCGAAGGCCGCCACGGGACCAAGCTCCCTCGCCACAGACCACTGGAAATTGTGTAGATACCCATGCCCCGATAGCAGTGGCACATTCAACATCTTTGGTGGCTGACACTAAGCCATCGGGGGCAAGCCCCCTCCCACATTTGGATCAGTATTCGACTTCAGTTTTTGGCTTCGTTGATGATCTGGCGAATCGCCCCCACAAAGGCTTCGGCCGGCTGGCCACCGCTGACAGCGTATTGATCGTTGAACACGATGGTCGGCACCGACGTCACGCCACGGGAGATCCACAACTGCTCCTGCTCGCGGACTTCTGCGGCGTATTCGTCGCTGGCGAGAATCTCGGCCGCGCGCTTGAGGTCCAGGCCGACGCTCTCGGCGATGATCGCCAGGGTGGCGTGGTCGGACGGGTCTTGGCCATCGGTGAAATAGGCCTTGAACAACGCTTCCTTGAGGTTGTACTGCAAGCCTTCCAACCCGGCCCAATGCAGCAGGCGATGGGCGTCGAAGGTGTTGTAGATACGGCTCTGGCCGTCGGTACGAAAGGCAAAGCCCAGCGCGGCCCCCATGTCACGGATGCGCTCACGATTGGCCTGGGACTGTTCGGCGGTGGAACCGTATTTCTCGGTGATGTGCTCGACGATGTTCTGCCCCTCGGCGGGCATGTTCGGGTTCAGTTCGAACGGCTGGAAATGGATCTCGGCCTGCACCTCGCTGCCCAGTTGGTCGAGGGCTTCGGTCAGGCCACGCAGGCCGATGATGCACCAGGGGCAGGACACGTCGCTGACGAAATCGATTTTCAGGGGAGTACTCATGGTAGGCAACCTCGCTGGCATTCATGTGCCACAAAAGTTGCACGATACACCAATGTCACAACACCTTCGAAGGCTCGCCCAGGTCAATCTGCGCCCAATGTGCAGCATCTTCGCGATGGGCTTGCAGGTACGGTAGAACCGCCGTCAGCAGCGGCGCCTTGAACGCTTCCTGGAAACGATGGGCCATGCCGGGAATCAACTTCAATTGGCTGCCCTGGATATGCGCCGCCAGGTGCACGCCGTGCATCACCGGCAGCAACGGGTCGGCGGTGCCGTGGACCACCAGGGTCGGCACACGCAATTGGTTGAGCAGCGGCACGCGGCTCGGTTCGGCGAGGATCGCCATGATCTGGCGCTTCACGCCTTCCGGGTTGAAGGCGCGGTCGTAGGACAGCGCCGCCTGGTGCAACAACGCCTGGCGATCATCCTTCACGTTCGGGCTACCCAACGCCGCGAGCAAATCCGCCTGCTGCTCCAGCGCCACTTCACGATTCGGCGCGCTGCGTCGCGACAACAACTGCACCAGCGCTGCATTCGGGGCCGGCAAGCCTTCAGCGCCAGAGCTGGTCATGATCAGCGTCAGGCTTTCCACGCGCTGCGGCGCCATGGCGGCCAGGTGCTGGGCGATCATGCCGCCCATGCTCGCGCCCAGCACATGGAATTGGCGGATCTGCAACGCGTCCATCAAGCCCAGGGCATCGTCGGCCATGTCGGTCAGGGTGTAGGGCGCGGCCACCGGCAGGCCGAGCTTGTAGCGCAGCACTTCGAAGGTCAGGTTGGCGCTGGCCGGTGCCTGGCGCCAGGTGGACAGGCCAACGTCACGGTTGTCGTAGCGAATCACCCGGAAACCTTGCTGGCACAGGGCGACGACCACTTCATCCGGCCAGTGGATCAACTGCCCGCCCAGGCCCATCACCAGCAGCAATGCAGGATCGGACGCACGGCCGATGCTCTGGTAAGCGATGCTCACCTGAGCCAGGTCGACCGTTTGGGTCGGGACATTGACATCACATCGAGAAGCCGCAAAAGACGGCAGGCCGAATAGTAGAGCGACCAGTAAAAACAACACGCGCATGAAAAACACCGAAACGCAGAACCCCAGTAGAGCGCGAGTCTGATGAAGTTTGTTCAAGCGCGCTGCCACACTTCCATGACAGTTTGATGAAGAGTGCCCGGTGGTCGTGGTCGACAGGCCCGCGAACATGAGACAAACTCACGCTATCGCAACTTGTCACAAACTATCCTCATGGAGAGCCCGTGCTCGAGATCCGTCACCTCAAGACCCTGCACGCCCTGCGCGAAGCCGACAGCCTGGTGGAAGCCGCCGAGCGCCTGCACCTGACGCAATCGGCGCTGTCCCACCAGTTCAAGGAGCTGGAAGAGCGCCTGGGCGTGCCGTTGTTCGTACGCAAGACCAAACCCGTGCGGTTCACCAGCGCCGGCCTGCGCCTGCTGCAACTGGCCGATGCCACCCTGCCCTTGCTGCGGGGTGCCGAGCGCGATATCGCGCGGTTGGTCGGCGGCACCGCCGGGCGCCTGCACATGGCGATCGAGTGCCACAGCTGCTTCCAATGGTTGATGCCGACCATCGACCAGTTCCGCGACGCCTGGCCCGAAGTCGAACTGGACCTGGCCTCGGGGTTTGCCTTCGCCCCCCTGCCGGCCCTGGCTCGCGGCGACCTGGACCTGGTGGTGACCTCTGACCCACTGGAACTGCCGGGCATTACCTATGTGCCGCTGTTCACTTACGAAGCGATGCTCGCCGTGGCCAACCAGCATGCGCTGGCGAACAAAGCCTACATCGTGCCGCAAGACCTGCTCACTGAAACCCTGATCACCTACCCGGTGGAACGTGACCGCCTGGACATCTTCACCCGCTTCCTGGAGCCGGCCGACGTGGAACCGGCCCAGGTGCGGACCTCGGAACTGACGGTGATGATGATGCAACTGGTGGCCAGCGGTCGTGGCGTGTGCGGCATGCCCCATTGGGCGCTGCATGAATACAGCTCGCGCGGTTACGTGAAGGCCAAGCGCCTGGGCGAGAAAGGGCTGTTTGCCACGTTGTATGCGGGGATTCGTGCGGACATGCTGGATGCGCCATACATGCGCGACTTCCTGCTGACGGCCAAGGACACTTCGTTTTCCACGCTGGACGGGGTCAGCGCGGTGCGCTGAACCCCTCTCCCCGTCAGACAGTGCTGGCCAGGGATTCGCGATAAAACGGCAGGATCAGGTCACGGGTCAACGGCGCCAGCGCCAGGCCGCCATCACCGGCCGGGTCAATCCAGCGCACCTCTTCGATTTCAGCGGCGGGGCTCACCGGTACATCAATGTGTACCTGGAACAACTCGGCTTGCACGGTGAAACCCGGCTCGTTGGCAGCCGGGGCCGAGAAGCGGCCGAGGTACACGGCCGCGCCGGGGTCAATCTGCAGGTTCAGTTCTTCGTACAGCTCACGGGCCAGGGCTTGGACAGGTTGCTCACCGGCGTCGAGCTTGCCGCCGGGTTGCATGAAAGCCTGGGTGCCACGCTTGCGCACCAGCAGGGTTTGGCCGTCGCCGCCGATCAGCAGGGCCGCGGCGATTCGAATCGTAGTGGTCATGTACAGGCTGCCTCGAATGAAAGGGCCGCAAGGATCACAGAAAGCGCCTCAATCGGAAAGCAGCGCACCTTCTTCAGGGTCTTTGATAAACACGGTGTACTTGGCCCCTTCCATCGCTTCAAACGCAATCAGCTTGTCCACCAGCGGCAGGTTCAACACCTTGCCGGCGTTGAGCAGCAACATGCCGTTATCGGCATTGAGATTGCGCGCCAGCACCATGCCTTCGGTCAGTTCGCGGGTGGTCAGAGCCTTCACGCTCGGGTCGCCCAACGTCACGTCGCTGAGGAAGGCAGCGCACGCGTGGATAAAGTCCTCCAGCATGTCCGGGTCGTAGAGTTTGCCGGCATATTTGCGAATGAAGAGCAGCGCTTCATCGCTGTTCATCTGCCGCTCGAGGATCAAGCCCTTTTGTAACTCGATAAAGTCGACGGCCAGTTTCAACAACCGCGACCCCGAGGGGATCTGCTCGCCCTTGAGGTGGTCGGGGAAACCGGTGCCGTCCCAACGCTCCTGGTGATGGCGGATCAAGCGTGCCGCGTCCTTCATCGGCTCCAGGGTCATCAGCAACGACTCGCTCTGGGTCGGATAGGCCCGATAACGCTCGCGATCGGTACTGTGCAGCATGTCCGATGGCGCGACCATCATGCTGTCGCTCCAGCTCAACTTGCCAATGTTGTAGAGCGCGGCGGCCATGGCCAGGTCGCGGGCACTGGCTTCGTCGATCGCCTGGGCCTTGCAATACACCCGGATCAATTCGATCAACTGGCGATTGGTCTGCTTCTGCTTGGGTAAGCGCAGGTTGGCCAACAGCGAAAACACCTCGGTACCGGTCACATAGCTGCGCTTGAGCTCGTCGTAGGCCAGGTCGAGCATGTCGGCGGTCTGTTGCAACTCGGCGGTGCGCGCCGCCACGCGTTTTTCCAGGGTGGCATTGAGCACTTTCAATTGCTCGTTCTGGTCGCGGGTCAGGCGCTCCAGGCGCTGGTGCTCAACGCACTGGCGCAGGGTCAACTGCAACTCATCGTCATTCCAGGGCTTGCTGATATAGCGATCGATCTGCCCATCGTTAATCGCCTTGACGATGGTCGGCAGGTCAGCGTAGCCCGTCAGCAGGATGCGACCGGTCGACGGGTACAACTGATGGACCCTGGCCAGCAGCTCGGCCCCATTCATGCCCGGCATGCGTGCATCGCTCATCACCAGGTCGATGGGATGGGCCGCCATGATGTCCAGGGCCTGGGCGCCGCTGGTTGCCAGCATGACCTCGTAGGGTTGACCGCGCAGGAGGCGACGCAGGCTGTTGAGGATCGATTTTTCGTCGTCAACCAGCAGAATGGTGGGTTTATAGGGCGATGTCGTAGCGAGTTGTGCGTCCATGGCGACTCTGCCTTCGAATAAAACAAAATTGAGCGAACTTGAACCCTTATGTCACACCTTGACCCGTCACCGGATGCCAGGTCGACTGGCGTTGCCTATCGTGCAGCAGGAACCGGGGTGATTTGACGCCAACTGGCCATCAAATTCAAGCGCGCTCGACTATGCTGTCACCGAAGGCCAACACTGTGCTTAAACGTAGTCTCAGGGAAGGGGTCGTTATGTCGTCGAGTCGTTTGCAGTTGGGGAGTGCGCCATGAGCCCGGATTCAGGACGGGCCAACCGTCGCATTCTGATCGTCGATGACTCGGCCTCGATCCATGAGGACTTCCGCAAGATCCTGTGTGCCGATCCAAACGGCGAGCCGTCCATGGACAGCCTCGAGGAAACCCTGTTCGGCACCGCGCCAGTGCTGCGCCAGGCCTTCGAGCTGGACTCCGCCTACCAGGGCCAGGAGGCGCTTGCCCTGGTCAACCAAGCCCTGGCGGCCCACGCCCCGTATGCCATGGTGTTCATCGACATGCGCATGCCGCCTGGCTGGGATGGCCTGCAAACCATTGAACAACTGTGGAACGTCGACCCCCACCTGCAAATTGCCCTGTGTACGGCTTATTCCGACTACTCCTTTGAAGCGATCGAAGCGCGGTTGAAGTACAACGACCAACTGTTGATCCTGAAAAAGCCGTTCGACCACCTGGAAATACGCCAGATGGCCAGCGCTCTCACCTGGAAATGGCAGCTCGCCCAGGACGTCGCACTCAAGGTCATTGGCCTGGAGCGCACCATTGAAGAACGGGTGCAGGAACTGCTGAAGGTGTCGCACCTGTTGCAATACGACGCGCTGACCGAGTTGCCCAACAGCACGCTGCTGGGCGACCGATTGACCCAGGCCATTGCCCTCGGCAGGCGTCACGACACTCAACTGGCCGTCATCTTCATTGGCCTGGACCGGTTCAAGCGCATCAACAACGCCCTGGGTTATCCCGTGGGTGACGAGGTGCTCAAGCATGTCAGCCAAAGCCTGGTGGCAGCGGTGCGTGAGTCGGATTCGGTGTTCCGGTATGGCTCCGACGAGTTCGTCATCGTGCTCAACGATATTCAGCACCCTCGGCAAACCCAGCACGTCGCACAAAAATTGCTCAAGGCGATCAACATCACCCGGCATATCGCGAGCCATGACCTGAGCGTCACCGCGAGCCTGGGCATCAGTATTTATCCCAATGACAGCGGTACGGCGGTCGAGCTGATCAAGCACGCGGAAACCGCCATGCACGCCAGCAAGGAACATGGCCCGGACGACTTCAGGTTTTATACCGAGGACATGAACCTGCGCGCCCGGCACCAGCAAGACCTGGAAAGCGCGATGCACCAGGCGTTGGAACGCGATGAGTTTGTGCTGCACTACCAACCCAAGCTGGATTTGACATCCGGCCGCATCGTCGGGGCCGAGGCACTCTTACGCTGGTTTCAACCGCAATCGGGTTGGATCGGCCCAGCCGATTTCATACCCGTTGCCGAAGACAGTGGCCTGATCATCCCCCTCACCCAATGGGTGTTGCGCCAAGCCTGCACGCAAGCACAGGCCTGGCGCTCGATGGGCCAGTTTCCCCTGTGCATCTCTGTGAACATCTCGGCCCTCGACTTCCGCCAGCGGGATTTTGTCGCTAACCTGGCCGCCATCCTTGAGCAAACCGGCCTGCCGCCCGCCCAGCTGGAGCTGGAGATCACCGAAAGCGTGCTGATGCAGAATGTCGACGACACCGTCGAAACCCTGCAGAAAATCAAGGCCATGGGGGTGCGCCTGGCGCTGGATGATTTCGGCACCGGTTACTGCAGCCTCAGCTACCTGCGCCGTTTCCCCATCGATGTGCTGAAGATCGATCAATCATTCGTGCACGGCTTGACTGTAAACAGCCGGGACAAACAGCTGATCAGCGCTATCATCGCCCTGGGCAAGAGCCTGGAGTTGAACATCATCGCCGAAGGGGTGGAAACCATCGAACAGTTGAATGTCCTCAAGGCGCTCCAATGTGAAGAGGGCCAGGGGTATCTGTTCAGCCAGGCCCTGCCCGCGAAGGACTTTGCCCAGTTGCTGCGGGTGGGTTGCGACTCGCTGATGCCCCGTCAATAGCCCCGTGCCTGCAAGGAGTGCTCGCTTGAGCGAAGTTCCAATTTACCGTCTTGGCCTCCTGCTCACGTTATGGATGGGCGCAGGAGCCCCGCTGGTGGCGGCGCCGCTGGACGAAGCGCTCAAACCGTTACCGCCGGTTCCGGAACTCGACCCGGCCAAGGTCGAACTGGGCCGCCAGTTGTTCAACGAGCCGCGCCTGTCGGTCAATAACACCCTGTCATGTGCCAGCTGTCATCGCCTGGAATCCGGTGGTGCCGACAACAAGCCGTTCTCCCTGGGCTTCGACGGTAAGCCCGTGGCGATCAACACCCCAACGGTGTTCAACGCCAGCCTGAACTTCAAGCAGTTCTGGAATGGCCGGGTGGACACGCTGGAGGCGCAGATCGAACAAGTGGTCATCAGCCCGGTGGAAATGGGCAACGACTGGAAAACCGTGGTGCAGAACCTCTCCGCCCTGCCCGCTTACCAGGCGGCGTTCAAAGGCGCGTATCCCGATGGCGTGACTGCGGCCAATGTACAAAACGCCCTGGCCATCTATGAGCGAACCCTGCTCACCCCGAATTCGCGCTTTGACCAATACCTGCTGGGCAACACCGAGATCCTGACGATCCAGGAAAAGTACGGCTACCAGCGCTTCAAGGACTACGGCTGCATTGCCTGCCACCAGGGGATCAACATCGGCGGCAATATGTTCCAGAAGTTCGGTGTGATGGGCGACTACTTCAAGGCGCGCGGCAACCCTGTCGAGTCGGACCTGGGGCGCTACCTGTTGACCCAGGATGAAGAGGACCGTCACGTGTTCAAGGTGCCGAGCCTGCGCAATGTCGCGGTCACGGCCCCCTATTTCCACGACGCCTCGGCCAAGACCCTGGAGGAAGCCGTCGACGTGATGTTCAAGTACCAGTTGGGCCGTATCCCGTCCGCGGAGGATAAAGACCTGATCATCCAGTTTCTCAAGACACTGACCGGCGAATGGGCAGGTAAACCGCTATGAGCCGACCATCATGACCCTCTCCCGCCGCCGCGCCAGCCAATTGTTCCTGGGGTGCATGACGATGTTGCTGGCCTCGATACTGGTCTTTCTGTACATCAAGTCCTCCAACGACCAGGCCGCCTCCTACACCCAGTCACGCGACCTGATCCGCCAGTTGCAGCAACTCAACGCACAGTGGGACAGCGAGGTGCTCAAGGCCAGGATCGCCATCACCCACAATTACGACCCGCTGGTGACGCCCCTCACAAAAATGACCCAGCTGTGGGCCGAGCTGGAAGCACATGACTCGTACCACAACCCTGAAGACCTGCGCGCCTGGCAAGCCAGCCAACAAGCCTACCGGGAGGCGATCCAGGAAAAAGCCCGGCGGGTCGACCAGTTCAAATCCCACAATGCGGTGTTGCGTAACTCCCTGGCCTTCCTGCCGACGGCCGAAGACGATATCCAGGCGCAGTTCAACCAGGTGAACGGGCCCGCCAAACTGCAACTGCAAAGCGTGGCCACCGACACCTACGACTTGCTGCTCAGCAGCATGGAGTTCGCCCAGATCACCAGTGACGAGCGTGCCGCCGACATCCTCGTCGGCCTGGGCAAGCTGAACGTCAACAAAGAACTGTTGCCCAGCGCGTTCCAGGCCCCCGTGGACATTTTGAGCAATCACATCGAACTGATTTTGCGCGAGCAGCCGGTGGTCAACACCTTGCTCGAACAGATCGCCGCCATCCCGGTGGCCGAACGCCTGGATGAACTGACCACCCACCTCAATCAGGATCAACAGGCCGCCGACCGCATCGACCAGAAATACCATCGCTACCTGCTGGTGTTCTCGACCCTGCTGGTCGCCTTGTTGCTGTACCTGGCGATTCGACTGCTGCGCAGCGTCGCCGAGATAAACCGCGTCAATCGCGCCTTGCAGGCCGCCAACGAAACCCTGGAACAACGCGTCGAGCGGCGCACTCAACAGCTCAAGGATGCCCAGAGCGAGCTGATGGACAATGCCCGCCAGGCCGGCATGGCCGAGATCGCGACCAATGTGCTGCACAACGTCGGCAACGTGCTCAACAGCGTGAACATCTCCGCCGACCTGGTTGCCCGTAAACTGCGCAGCAGCAAGGCACAGGGCCTGGGCAAGGCCATGCAATTGATCAACGAGCACCAGGGTGACCTCGGCACCTTCCTCACCGAAGATGAAAAGGGCAAGCTGTTGCCCGGCTACCTGAACCAACTGGTAAACGCCATTGCCGTTGAACAGCAAGGGCTTACAGACGAGCTGGCACAACTGAGCAAGAGCGTCGACCACATCAAGGACATCGTCTCCACCCAGCAATCCTATGCGGGCGCATCCAGCCTGCTGGAGCCGCTGGATATCAGTGCCTTGATGGAAGATGCCTTGCGCATGAACGCAGGCGCCCTGAGCCGTCATAACGTCACGGTGATCAAGGAGTACGCAGCCGTGCCGCAGATCCTGGGGGACAAACATCGCCTGTTGCTGATCATGGTCAACCTGATCAGCAACGCCAAGTACGCCATGGCCAACCTGAGCGACCGGCCACGCCGCATCACCCTGTCCGTCACGCCCGTGGATGGCGACACCTTGCAGATCAGCGTCAAGGACGACGGCGAAGGTATACCCGCAGAGAACATGACACGGATCTTCACCCACGGCTTTACCACCCGCAAGGAAGGCCACGGCTTCGGCTTGCACAGCTGTGCCCTGGCCGCCCTGGAAATGAACGGCCAGCTCAGCGCCCACAGCGATGGGCCGGGCCAAGGCGCTATATTCACCTTGAAGATTCCTCTTACCCGGCCGGAAGTCAGTCATGAACCAACCACCTAACCGGCGCATTTTGCTGATCGATGACACGCCGTCGATCCACGACGATTTTCGCAAGATCCTGACGCCGCCGATCGAGACCAACCAGGTGCTCGATGAAATGGAGTCAGCCCTGTTCGGCGACAGTACCCAACCGGCCGCCCCGGCATTCGAGCTGGACTCGGCCTATGGCGGCGAAGAGGGACTGGCATTGCTCGTCACCGCCATGGCCAAGCAACTTCCCTATGCATTGGCCTTTGTCGATATGCGCATGCCCCAGGGCTGGGACGGTGCCAAGACGATCGAGGAGCTATGGAAAGTCGCCCCCGGCCTGCAAGTGGTGGTGTGCACGGCGTATTCGGATTATTCCTGGGAAGATTTGCTCGCCCGGCTGCAAGCCCATGACCGCCTGCTGATCCTGAAAAAACCCTTCGACAACATCGAAGTCCAGCAGATGGCCAACACCCTGACCAACAAATGGGACATGGCCCGCCGTGCCTCGCTGCAAAACAGCCACCTGGAACAATTGGTGGTGCAGCGCACCCAGGCGCTGACCCACGCCAGCGAGGCGCTGCAAATCGAAATCGACGAACGCAAACACCTGGAAAGCCAACTGGTGCAGTCGGAAAAGCTGGCGTCGCTTGGGCAACTGGCAGCGGGGGTCGCGCATGAGATCAATAACCCGGTGGGGTTTATCTCGTCCAACCTCAATACCCTCGACAGCTACTTCAGCCAACTGCAACAGATGCTGGGCGCTTACCGGCAGGCTGAGGAGATGATCGAATCGGGCGAGCAGCGTGATCAGCTCAAGGCTTTGCGCGAAAGCCTGGAGCTGGATTTTCTCAAGGAGGATATTCCGATCCTGATCCATGAATCCAAGGAAGGCATCAACCGCGTGGTGCAGATCGTCAGGGACCTGAAAAACTTTTCACGGGTGGACAACGACCAGACCTGGCAGTGGGCCAACCTGCAACAAGGCATCGACTCGACGCTGAACATCGTCGCCAGTGAACTCAAGTACAAGGCCGATGTGGTCAAGCACTACCAGCCCTTGCCGGACATCGAGTGCCTGGCCTCGCAGCTCAACCAGGTGGTGATGAACCTGGTGATCAATGCGGCCCAATCCATGGGGCCGGAGCGCGGCACCATCACCCTGAGCACCGGCGTGGAAGGCGACACCATCTGGCTGGAAATCGCGGACAACGGCTGCGGGATTGCCCCGCAGGCCCTGCAAAAGATTTTCGACCCGTTCTTCACCACCAAGCCGGTGGGTGAAGGGACGGGGCTGGGGCTCTCGCTGTCGTATGGGATTGTGAAGAAACATCACGGGACTATTACGGTCAGCAGCGAAGTGGGCAAAGGCACCACCTTCCGGGTGGTGCTGCCCATTCGGCAAACAGCCTAGTCGCCCCGTACAGCTCGGCTTTTTTAGATCGATTGCAATAACGCCAAAGCGCAAACCAAGCCTAGGTAAATCGCCACGCGATCGAGGCGGCCCCTCAACCACAAGCCGCCACAAGACCAATGACCGGCAACAGCAGGAGCCGGCCCCGCCCACTCACCCCACGCCGGCAGACGCCACTCAAAAAACCGTCCCGCACTGTCATTTCTGACAGTAGACGGCTTCGCCCACCCGTTGGACACTCAAAAAACACTGTCCGCCAGGGAAGGCTGTCATGGCTATTCGTCTCGTGGCATTGCTACTCGTCTGCCTTGCGCTATCGGCCTCGGCACAGACTGACCCGGTTGAACTGCTGCTGGCGCAAATGACGCTAGAGGAAAAAGCTGACCAGCTCACCCAGTTGGCGACAGTGGACACCGTCACCGGCCCGGTGATTGACCAGGGCAGCCTGACCCACCCGCCGATGCAGACTGTGGGCTCGGTGCTCGGCATCTACGGTGCCGAACGGACCCGACAATTGCAGCAGAGCGTCGTAGAAGGCTCGCGCCTGCATATCCCGCTGTTGTTTGCATTTGATGTGATCCACGGTTTTCGCACCCTATTCCCGGTGCCCTTGGCCGAGGCGGCGGCCTGGGACCCCGACTTGTCGCAACGCACTGCCCGTGCAGCCGCCATGGAGGCTTCGGCCAGCGGCCTGCATTGGACCTTTGCCCCCATGCTCGATATCACCCGCGACCCACGCTGGGGGCGGGTGGTCGAGGGGGCCGGGGAAGACCCGTTCCTGGGTTCGGCACTGGCGGTGGCAAGAGTCCGAGGGACTCACGGCGATGGGCCACCCAACACGTCCTTCATGCTGTCCACCGCCAAACATTTTGTCGCTTACGGCGCCGCCGAAGGCGGACGTGACTACAACAGCGCCGACCTGTCACAACGCACCTTGCAAGAGGTCTACCTGCCGCCGTTCCAGGCGGCCGTAGAGGCCGGCGCGGATGCCGTGATGCCAGGGTTCGAGGAACTCGCGGGGGTTCCCATGCACAGCAACGGGCCCCTCCTCAAAGGTCTGTTACGCGGCCAATGGGGGTTTACCGGAATCATCGTCAGCGACTGGATGGGCGTGCATGAACTCATCCCCCATGGCGTGGCGGCCAGTCCAGCGGATGCCACGCGCAAGGCATTGAACGCCGGTGTCGAGATTGACATGGTCAGCCAGTCCTATAGCCGAAACCTGCCCGACCTGGTGCGCAACGGCCAAGTGTCGCTGACCACCGTGGATGAGGCCGTACGCCATATCCTCAGGGCCAAGCAGCGGCTGGGCCTGTTCGAAAATCCCTATCGCTACAGCGACCCTGCTCGAGAACGCGCCCAGACCCTGACCCCGCAAACCCGTGCCCTGGCTCGCGAGGCGGCACAGAAATCCATCGTCCTGCTGAAAAATTCAGGCGCGCTGCTCCCCTTGCCCAAGGACCTGCACTCGTTGCTGGTGGTGGGCAGCCTGGCCACGGATGCCCAAGCCACGTTGGGCGCTTGGGCCTTGGCTGGAAATGCCAATGACAGCGTGACGATACTGGAAGGCATACAGCGCACTGTCTCCCCTGCCACCCAAGTGACCTACGTCCCCGGAGCATCGCCTACCAGCCTGGACACCCAAGGCATAGCAGCGGCACAACAGGCCGCCCAGAAGGCCGATGTGGTGGTGGCCGTACTCGGCGAAACCGCCGACATGAGTGGAGAAGCCGCCAGTCGCGCCGACCTTGGCCTGCCCGGCGCCCAGGACGCGCTCGTGCAAACGCTGCTGGAAACCGGCAAGCCCGTGGTGATCATCCTGATGAACGGTCGCCCGCTGTCGCTCTCGAACAGCGCCCAACAGGCAACGGCCATTCTGGAGTCCTGGTTCCTTGGCAGTGAAATGGGGCAGGGTGTGGCCGACGTGCTGTTTGGCGATGTAAACCCCAGCGGCAAGCTGCCCATCACCTTTGCCCGCAGTGTGGGGCAAGTCCCCATCTACTATGGCTACAGGAACAGCGGGCGCCCGGCCACAGGCCAAAACCCGTACGAATCCACCTACCTGGATTTGCCCTCGACGCCCGCGTATGCCTTTGGTTTTGGTTTGAGCTACACCACCTTCGCCTACTCGGCCCCCCAACTGAGCACCGAACGCCTCGCCTCGACCCAGTCCTTGAACGTCCGTGTCACGGTGACCAATACGGGCCAGCGGGCGGGAGACGAAATCGTCCAACTCTATCTACGCGATGATGTCGCCAGCGTGGCGCGCCCGGTCCGCCGACTGCGAGGCTTTCGCAAAGTACACCTGGCCCCTGGCGAAGCCCGGATCATGGAGTTCACCCTTGGCCAGGAAGACTTTGCCCTGCTCGACGATGACTTGTTGCCCGTGGTCGAAGCCGGCACATTCACCCTATTCGTCGGCGGCAGTTCCACGACCGACAATCAAGCCACCTTTGAGGTCACCGACAGCCGCCGCCTGCATGCGCTTGGCCCCGCCATCCCGAGACAGCTCAGACGCTGAATGCGCTTGGCGGTTGTCCAGGCTTTCCCTCCGGGAGCAGAATGCGGCACCGACCTGAAGAGTCCGAACCCAAGGTAACCGTATGAGCCTGTCCTTGCTAAGCCGTTACGCCTTCTTTGCCGTATGCGTCATTTTCACCCTCGCCAGCCTGCCTTTTATCGAATATGAATGGCTGTGGCCCATCACGATAGTCACCGGCATCCTCAGTCTGATCGGCCTGTTCGACCTGCTGCAAAGCCCCCACGCGGTGCGCCGCAACTACCCGATCCTGGGCAATATCCGATACCTGGTGGAGGCGATTCGCCCGGAAATCCGCCAGTACCTGCTGGAATCCGACAGCGACGCCCTGCCCTTCTCACGCGCCCAGCGCTCGCTGGTCTACTCACGGGCCAAGAATGAAACCGCCGACAAACCCTTCGGCACCCTGATCGATGTGTACCAGTCGGGCTTTGAGTTTATCGGCCACTCCATGCGTCCGGCGCCACTGAGCGACCCCAGCACCTTTCGCGTGATGGTCGGCGGCCCGCAATGCACGCAGCCCTATTCCGCGTCGGTGTTCAACATCTCGGCGATGAGCTTCGGCTCCCTGAGCGCCAACGCGATCCGCGCGCTCAACCAGGGCGCCAAGCTGGGCAATTTCGCCCATGACACCGGCGAAGGCAGCATCAGCCCCTATCACCGTGAAAACGGCGGTGACCTGACCTGGGAGCTGGGCAGCGGCTACTTCGGCTGCCGCACCAGTGACGGCCGCTTCGACCCAGAACGCTTCGCCGCACAGGCGCAGAACCCGCAAGTGCGCATGATCGAAATCAAGATGAGCCAGGGTGCCAAGCCCGGCCATGGCGGTATCCTGCCCAAGCACAAAGTGACCCAGGAGATCGCCGAGACACGCGGCATCCTGATGGGCGAAGACTGCGTCTCGCCCTCGCGCCACAGCGCGTTCTCCACACCGATCGAGTTGATGCAGTTCATCGCCCAGTTACGCGAACTGTCCGGCGGCAAACCGGTGGGCTTCAAGTTCTGCCTGGGCCACCCGTGGGAATTCATGGGCATCGCCAAGGCCATGCTGGAGACCGGCATCCTCCCGGACTTTATCGTGGTCGACGGCAAGGAAGGCGGCACCGGCGCCGCGCCCGTGGAGTTCACCGACCATATCGGCGTACCGCTGCGTGATGGCTTGCTGTTCGTACACAACACCCTGGTGGGCCTGAACCTGCGCGACAAGATCAAGCTGGGCGCCAGCGGCAAGATCGTCAGCGCATTCGATATCGCCAGCGTGCTGGCCATCGGGGCTGACTGGGCCAACTCGGCGCGGGGCTTCATGTTCGCCATCGGCTGCATTCAGTCGCAAAGCTGCCACACCAACAAATGCCCGACCGGCGTCGCCACCCAGGACCCACTGCGCCAACGCGCCCTGGTGGTACCGGACAAGGCCCAGCGCGTATTCAACTTCCACCGCAACACCCTCAAGGCCCTCGCCGAAATGCTCGCTGCCGCGGGTTTGGACCATCCGTCGCAGCTGTCAGCCAAGCACTTGGTGCGACGCATGTCGGCCACCGAGATCAAGCTGTTCTCGCAGTTGCATGTGTTCCTCAAGCCGGGGGAGTTGCTGACTGGGGAAGTGAACGGCGAGTTTTATTCGCGCATGTGGCAGATGGCGCGGGCGGATAGTTTTGAGGCCCATGAGGTGGCGGCCGCTTAAAGAGGCATGGACGCCGGCTTTCGGCGCCCATGCCTGCGCTCATTTTTCATTGAGTTGCAGGGTGTAGTCTTCAGGGTCGAGAATTTCCTTGAACACAATAAAACCGCCCTGCTCCGTCAGGTAAATCGAATAGAACTTTCTGTCCACCACTCGGCTATAGCGATTGCCAGCAGCGATGGCAGCCTCAAAATTCTCCCGGTCACCCTCCACCACATTATTGATGCCTAACCGGGTCATGAATTGAGGATGCAGCAAGGTATTAGCATCACTCAATAGATACCTCAGGGATGGCATGTACGTCATTGCCGCGTGACCTCGTGGCAACCAGTTACCCGCCGTTAGGGGACCGACATAATAAAAAATCGGTGCGGCGCTCAGTGACTCGTGAGCAACAATGTCATAGGCAATGTATTGGGCCACGGCCGTCTCCAGCTCTTTTTTGGCTATTAATACCTGCCCAAAGGCGTAGCAGAATGAAAACATGAACAGCACCGGCATCACTAACAGCACGCGCAATGGTTTCCAGACCCGGCCTAATACGTCGTAACTCAGTAACAGCAACAAAACCAACACGGCAGAAAAACCAATATAGTTTCTGGCATCCAAGTTAGGTTCGGCCAAAAACAAGATAGCCCCTGGCACACATAACAACAAAACCGGTAGAACGCCCAGGCACGCAATCAAGACCACTATTTTCCCCAGCGGACGGCCTTGCAGCGTAGCGATACTTGCAAGCCAGGATAATAACCCCACGCTCGCGACAACCAGCAAACCCACAAACAAAGCAGCGTTCCAGGGATTCGCCAGTGAATAAATACTGCCCATGGAAAATAGGAACTTTCTTTGTACGACACTGAGCCAGTTCGCGTCGAACAGGATACTGTCACCGCGATGACTGGTGATGAACTGATAAGCCGTCAGATAGTAGATCAAGCCTGCGCAGAGCAACTGCAACCCGCGCTGGAGCAATGTATACAGGATGCTATTGACCTCGATCCTGTTTCTCACCCCCCACAAGCACTCAATACAGCAAAGGCCGATGAACAGGGTAATCGTCAACTGATATAACGCCAGCGTTACAGCCATCGACACTGCCGCCACCAACCCGCGCAGAAACACGTTTTCGACTGTACAGGTGATCGCATAAATAACCGCCGCCACCGCCAGTATCATTCCAGGACCATCGTATTGATAGGCGATATTACCCAGAAAGAACGGATTACATAGAACAGGCAATACCACCAGACAGGCAACCCAACTTGGCGTCGGAAAATACCAGCACGTCAGGCGTGTCATAGCCAAAACCATGGCAAATACAGAAATCAATAATGGCAAAGGAAATATATTGGTGGTGCCGCCGGTGAAGGTTAAAAACTTATGCAGCACTTCAAGCAAGATTCGTCCCTGATTTTTCCAACCGTCTCCCGCCAGTAATAAAGAGCGCCAACTGTCATCGATATAGGCATAGTCCGCGCGAATGACGGGGTACACATAAATCAGTGAAACCACACTGAAGAACACCACCACCTGTTTTTTAGTCAATACCGGTTCATTCCACATGACGCATGCCCTCCTCGGTCGCTCTGCTCCGTATCACGTCCTTCACCACATACCTCGGCCTATGCTTGGCCTCCATATAAATCCGCCCCACATACTCGCCCAATATCCCAATCCCAATCAGTTGCACGCCGCCCAAGAACAAGATCGCCGTCATCAACGACGGATACCCCGGCACCGCATTGCCGAACAGCACTTTGTCGAGCACCAGGTACCCGGCATACACCAATGCCAGCAGCGAAATACAGCCACCGATATAGCTCCATAACCGCAGGGGCAAGGTGCTGAACGAGGTGATGCCATCCAGCGCGAGGTTCCACAGTTTCCAGGCGTTGAACTTGCTCTGGCCAATTACACGCGGGGCGCGGTTGTATTCGACGATGGCCACGTCAAAACCGGCCCAGGACAACACGCCTTTCATGAACAACTGCTGTTCGGGCAGGGCCTTGATCACGTCCACGACCTTGCGGTCCATCAACCGGAAGTCGCCGACGTTTTCCTCGATGTGGGGATAAGCGATATGGTTGAGCAGGTGATAGAACAGCGATGCACTGTGACGCTTGAGGTAGCCGTCAGTGGAGCGGTCCCGGCGCTTGGCCAGCACCACATCCGCGCCTTTCTGCCATTCGGCCAGCAGTTGCGGGATCACTTCGACCGGGTCTTGCAGGTCGACATCCATGGGGATGACGGCGTCTCCCCTGGCATGTTCAAGCCCGGCGAACAGTGCTGCTTCCTTGCCGAAGTTACGCGATAAATTGATCAACACCACGTCGTGGTCGACCAAGGCGATCGCCCGGGTGTTTTCGGCGGTGCGATCGGTGCTGCCGTCGTTGATAAATACGATCTCGACCGTGTAATCGCGCAATGCGGGCTCTTGTCGAACAGCCTGGTAAAACACTTTCACCGCCTGCTCTTCATTAAACAGCGGCACCACCAGAGAGAGTTTCATTGCCCACGCTCACGAAACACCACCCACTTCGACAGCAGGAAACCGCACACCAGGCTCACCAGCGAGAACGCCACCACCGTGACCAGCCCCGGCAGGCGCCAGCGATCGGCAAGCCAACCCACGGCCAGGCTCACCCCTCCCATGCACAGCATGAACAGTGCATAACGCGGCAGCGACACCGGCATGGCAAAGGTGTAAATCGCATTCAAATAGAAGGAGAAGGACGCAGCGGCGCAAAACGCGAAAAAGTTGCTCGCAGCCTGATTGAGTTCAAACGCCACCCTGAAGACAAAAAACAGCTGCCAATGGATCACCGTATTGGCGATACCAATTGCCGTATAGCGGGAGAATCCCTTCCACAGTCTGGTCATACCGTTGCCCTGTCGCGTCCCGTTCCAGCAGGCCACGGCAAACGCGATACGTCTACTGTCAGACTTAACAGGTAGCCCACCCGTAGACTTGAGACATTCAGAAATACCCAGCCTTTGCAATTGCTTACAAATACCGCCAACCTGCGCCCGCCCGACGTGCGGCGTATGACAACTCCCACCTGCGCCGGTCATTACTAAACCTATTGTTCAAGAGCCCGCTGCCATGCTGAACGGACGCGACCCACGCATCGATTTTTTTCGGGGCCTGGCGTTGATCTTCATTTTCTGGGATCACGTCCCCCACAACCCTCTCGGCCAAATCACCCTGCGCAATTTCGGATTCAGCGACGCGGCAGAAGTGTTTGTGTTCCTCGCCGGTTACGCCGCCGTGCTGGCCTACGGCAAGATCCTGCGACGCGACGGCTACTGGCTGGCTTCGTTGAAAATCCTGCGCCGCGCCTGGGTGTTGTACGTGGTGCATATCTTCCTGTTGGCGATGCTGATGGGCATCGTCTTCTTCGCCAACAGCCATGTGGAGACCCGCGACCTGGTCGAAGAAATGGGCCTGACGCACTTCGTCACCCACCCGCAGCAAGCCCTCACCGATGAACTGTTGCTGCGCTTCAAGCCCAACCTGATGGACCCGCTACCGTTGTATATCGTGCTGCTGGCGGGGTTGCCGCTGGTGCTCCCGCTGTTGCTGCGCAATACGTGGGCGGTAGTCAGTGTGTCGCTGGCGGTCTACCTGCTGGCCCCGCATTTGGGCTGGAATCTGCGGGCGATTGCCGACGGTGTGTGGTACTTCAACCCCGTCACCTGGCAGTTGCTGTTTGTGCTCGGCGGCGCTGCGGCGATCCATGCCAGCCAGCCGCACCCGGCGCAAACACAGGGTCGGCTTCGTCAGCCCTTGTTTGTCGCAGCCGCCCTCTACTTGCTGCTGGCCGGGCTCCTGACCCTCTCCTGGCGCTGGCCCGAGTTCCATGACGCCCTGATGCCAGCGGCACTCGGCGACCTGCTGTACCCCATCAGCAAAACCGACCTGTCGCCCGTGCGTCTCTTGCACTTTTTGGCCCTGGCTTATGTCACGGCCAAACTCTTGCCCCATGACCGCTGGGCCCACCATTGGCTGGCGCAGCAGTGCTGCCGCATGGGCCGTTATTCCCTGGAGGTGTTCTGCCTGGGGGTGCTGTTGGCACCGCTGGCTGACATGCTCAATGCCCTGGCCGGCGACGCGCTGGCCATGCAGTTGTTCAGTGCGCTATCGGGCGTGTTGATCATGGCGTTGCTGGCGGCCTGGCTGGACTACAACAAGTGCCTGGATGAAACATTGCGCACCCGCGCGGCCCACCTAACAAATAGTTAGCGCCAGCGAGGCCGCGGGCGATGCTTCCATGAACCTTTCCACTTTCGTGAAAGGTTATGGCACATGTCCACTTATCAACTGCTCAATGGGCTATCAGGAAACTTGCAATCCAGCGCGTCCTGGTCCCGACAACAGGCCCTCGAGCAGATCCAGCACAACGTGATTCAAGCCCTGAGCAGCTTGAATGCGCAGGAACGAACGCGATACCTCACCTTGCAGCGCGAGGCATTGGACGCCCACAAGGCCCTGGAAGATGCCCAGCAAGCCCATACCCAGGACTTCAAGGCCGAGGGCCTGGCGCAATTGCGGGAAAAGCTCGGTGGGCGCGACCCCGAGCAATACACCCTGTTCACCCGCTACAAGGAGAAACGCGAGCAACCCTTCCCCTGGGACCCACCCGATGAGGCGATAAGCCTCAGGGAAGAGTTAACCCGAAGAACCACCCGACGGCGTCGGGCCCAATACGACTTTCATTACATCGATCATCTCAAGCAGCTGTCGCTGTGGGAGGCCGCGTGTCTGAACTTTGGCTTCACCCACGCCATCCCCGGCGACTCGGGTTTCAGCGTGGTCGAAGCCAGCTATGTGGTCGGGCCGGACAATGACAGAAGCCTGAACGCGGCAACCTTTATCAAGGTCGCTCGTGAACTGGATCTGGGCGGCCAATTGCGTGACAAAACCAAAATCGCCATGGCCGCCGATGGCCCGCTGCGCCCCTTATTCGCCGCTTGCGCCAAAGCCAGCCTGCGCTTCGAGGCCATCGAAGCCTACCGCAACCGCGCCACCACCGGCGTCACCCTGGAGCACTTCAACCGACTGGACGCCGCCATCAGCGGCGACGGCCCACAGTTGCCGTTCGACACCCTGAGCCTGAGTTCCGGCGTCACACCCATCATCGCGGTGCCCTTCGTGCCCTGGGAAACCAGCATACCCACGCCCTTGTTCTTGATCCGGGTGGCCAGCCTGGGCGTGTTGTCCTATTTCCCCTTCCGCCCCGGCGGCGCGCTGCGCTACCACGAAGACGCCCAGGCTGCCGAACGCGCGTTTCGGGAGCAATTGCACCAGAGTCACGAGCACAAAGACCTGAGCTGGTTCGCCCGGCAATTGCCCCTGGTCGGCATGTCGGTGTTCAAATCATTGATCGACAAACAGGAGCCGCTCACACGGTTCAACTGGCTGGGGGGGAGCCTCTATAACGCATTTCACCGCGCGTTCCCGAAAAAAACCCTCGACAACATCCGCTTCAGCACTGATATCAAGCCCAGTCGTGAAGTCTCCCTGGTGCAGGCCTATACCTACCGGCAGGTCCAGCGCTTTCAGGCAGACCTGGATACCCTGGCCGAAACACGCGCCGAGAAGGACTGGCAAGCGCTCAAGGACGCGGTGGCAGCCATCGCCGCAGAAGTGCTGCAATTGCTGCTGACACCCCTGCCCGGCGGCGTCACGGGCATGAACCGGGTCATGCAACTCGCGGTGATGGGCAGCCTGACCTACAGCGTCGCCCAGGGCGTGAATGAGTTGGCCAAAGGCGAAGCCAGTGGATTTGCCTCGGCGCTGGCCGATGTCGCCGACCTGGCGATCAGCGGCAAATTGATCTCAACGGCGGGCCGCGTCCATCGCCAGCGCATGCTCCAATACCTGGAAAAACTCGGTCACCCACAAAAAATCACACGTCCCGACGGCACCCATGGGCTATGGAAACCCGACGCCCAGCCTTATGCCCATGACAATCAACGCCTGGTCGACGGGACCACCCCCAACGCCTTGGGCATCTATACGTTCAATGCACGCCACTACGCCAAACTGTGCCAGGGCGAAATGGACGTGCTGGTCGAGGTCCGGTTCGACCCGTTGAGCAAACGCTACGTACTCATCAAAGCCACCGACGGATATACCCCGGCGATTGTCTTCGACCCGGCGACCCAGGCGTGGACCTTCGATTTGCAGAACGCCCATACCCTCTCCAACCTTGAGTTGGTGCAACGCATGCTGCCCAACGGCGCGTCGCCCCCCACTCCGCAAGACCTTGAACATATGCTGCGCAGCACCGCCACCACGCGCACCACCCTGGATAACGTCTGGCGCGCCGAGGCGGCACCACTGAACCTGATCGAAGGGGTCAGGCGCCTGCAAGTCGACCGGGTCATCCAGCACGTCATCGAGCAGTTCCCCTTGCCCGGCCAATTGCCCGCGCATGCCGACAGCGCGGTCTTTTGCCTGCTGACGCAATTGAGCGGCTGGCCGGCCGACACGCGGCTCAACATCCACGACCCACAAGGCACGCTGATCGAGACTTATGGCAAGACCGGACAACCGCCATCGCGCCCGCACACCATCAACCTCAAGCGCCGTGACGATGGCAGTTACACGGGCCTGAGCCCACAGAGCATTGGCCCCGAAGGCAACGAACACCTGCTTGAACTGATCATTCGCCAGCAGCCAGGGGGTTCGAGCCTGGGCAAGGAAGGCCAGCCCGGCGCCTCCGAAGCCCAGCGCATCAGCACCGTGCGCCAACAGGTCGCGGCATTGGCACGCACCGAGAGGCTCACCCTGTTCTCGGCCCTGTTCAATTACTGGGGCTACGAAAAAGCCGAACTGAGCGTCGCCCCCGGCGCCCGACGGTTTCTGCCGATCAAGGTGTCACGGTCCCTGGCCCCCCTCACGCCCTTGCTGAAAAAACTGCGCGACCTCAACCCGCCCCTGACCGCCGCCAACCTGGATCTGATACTGGGCCAACACCCGTTGACGGCGCGCCAGCAGGAGGCTTTTCTCGCGGGCGGCACACTGCCCACTGCGTTTGTTGACGTCATCGATCATCACCGCACCGCATTGCGCATCGACGCGATCATCGACGCCCTGTACCACCCACGCGAATTCAATGCAGACACTGACCTATGGGCCAGGGAGATCGCCGGCTCCCTGATACGCGGCACACTCAAGCGTCCCTTCGTGATCACCGAGGTCGCCCTGGGAAAACCCTACGTGCCCAGCGGCCCGGACGATCGCACGGTGAACCTGCGCTTTTACCCCAACGGTCTCTACCAGGCCTACGACATTGCCAATGGTGGAGAGATCCCCGTCTCGCCCGCCCACGACAGTTTTTACCTGGCCATTGCCTCGGTGCTCCAGCCTCACGAGCGCGAACTACTGGGCATGAACAGCGCCACCGATGCCAAGGGCCTGCGCAAAACCCTGGGCGATACCATGAGCGCCCGACGCAACCCCGAAGGTTTCGTCAGCCTGCTCAATGGATCGTTAATGCAGTACGAACACGACCTGATGCTGCCATCGCACCTCCCGCCCAGCGCCAACGGGCTTTTCACCCTTGAGGGCAAGGACTACCTGCCACTTTCGGGCCGCCTTTACCAGGTCACGTTCGATAAAACCCTGTTCAAGTGGCGGCTTAAACACCCCAGCAAACTCGGGGTCGACACCCCGCTTCTGGAGCACAACGGCCAGGGCGCCTGGCGGCTGGCCAGCGAGCAGCCGATGGTATGGGACACTCATCAGTTGTTCCATCGCCTGGGCCACCCGCACTACGCGGTCACCCAGCAACAGGCCAACCGCATCCTGGCCCTGACCGACACCCCGGCGCATGTCCTGCGCGAGGTCCACCACGCCGGTCACCCGGCACCGCCCTTGCTCGCCGACACCAGCAAACGCTTCAAGATCGAACAACAGATCCAACACTTCATCGGCGCGTTGCGGGTGGACCCCAACAGCAAGGACGCCAACCCGGAGCTGCAACTGTTGATTATCTCCGGGTTGCCGGGGTGGCCAGACAGCCACAGGTTGCAGATCCTCGGCCCTCGGAACCAGGTGCGCTACCAATACCCCGCGACGCAGGCGACCAACGTTGAAACGATCAACGTGACCGAGCAACACTACAAAGAAGGCCGGTTACTGAACGAACTCACCCGCCACGACGCGCTGATCAACGCCTTGCTCGGGGAGTTGCCCAGCCTGGCTGACGAGCGGCTGTTCAAACTGGTGCAAAAAGTCGTCACGTTCGCACAGGATCACACGAACCAACTCTTCGATTCGCTCTACAAGGAAAGTGAACAGTACCGTCCCCATGCACTGCGAGAGCAATTCAAGACCCAACATG
Source organism: Pseudomonas sp. MPR-R2A5 (assembly GCF_058793055.1). Classification (NCBI taxonomy): domain Bacteria; kingdom Pseudomonadati; phylum Pseudomonadota; class Gammaproteobacteria; order Pseudomonadales; family Pseudomonadaceae; genus Pseudomonas; species Pseudomonas sp. MPR-R2A5. Next base: position 41,012 of record NZ_JBXAFK010000047.1, on the reverse strand, counting down.
CCGAACTCCCCAACAGCGCTATCGAGGGCATCCTGGGCCATGCAACCCCTCGCGAACTCAAGCAACTGCATGAACACGGCAAGACCAGCCTGCGCCTGACCGAACAAGCCCGGCTGACCGCCCACGAAGTGCGCTTGAATCGCGCCTTCGAAGGCTTGTACATGGACAGCCTGGTCAACCCGGACAGCGACAAGATCACCCTGCACCTGCTCAAGGCTGTAACCGGTTGGCCCGCGGACCTGCGCATTGAGGTACGCGACAGGCATTTCAACGGCCCCAGCATCGAAGGTGCGGGAGACGCGGCCGGCACGAACCGCAAAGTGCTGGTCAAGAAAGGCGCGGTCTACCACCCCTACAGCCCTCAAGGCACGGCCCTTGCCGCTCCGCTCGGCAGCGGCAGCAACCTGCTCCCGGCCATCGTCCAGACCCTGGGCGCTAGCGAACGGACATCACTGGGGATCACCGACGAACTCGACCTTTCCGAGCTCCAGGCGCAGATCGCCAACCTGGCATTCTCCCAGCGCGTAGAAATGAAAAGCCTGCTGGGCCTGCCCCATCTGCAACCCTGGCTGCAACCGGCCATGGGCCTGGACCGCTCATTCCTGGCGTATCCCGTTTTCAGCTGGCTCTGGCCATTCGGTGGCCAACGAGCGCCAGACCTGGTGAGCCGGGTGCAGGAATTGTATCCCCGGTTCGACAACACTACCGCCAATGCCCTGATCCGCGGCCTGGGCCTGAGTGAACCCGATCTGTTGATCGAGCTGGACCGGCGGCAGGCCGAATTCCGCACCATGGACATCGAGCTGTCCCGCTGGAGCGACACGCCGCAAGCCATCGATGACCCGCAGGTAGACCCCTTGGGCTTGAACCTCGGCCAACGTCGCTACATCGCCAACCAATTGCGCCGGGCCTGGCGATGCGAAGAACCGCAGCAATACGTGGAACACCTGATGTATACCTCGTCGCTGCAACTGCAGCTCGACGAGAACGATCTGCCCCCAGCGTCCTTTCTCACGGGAACCACCGGTTTCAGTCATATCGAACACTTGAGGCTCTCAGGCAACCGCTTCCCCGCCAACGGCAATGCGTTCCTCGCCAAGTTTTCCGGGCTTCGCTACCTGCACCTCGACTGCGAGTTAACCGAGCTGCCCACCTCGGTCACCGACATGACCAGCCTCACCAGTCTGAACCTGAGCGATAACGCGATTGTATTGACCCCAGACTCCGCCACCCGCCTGGCAGGCATGGTCAACCTGAAGACCCTCCAGCTCAGCGGCAACCCCCTGGGCATTGCTCCCGATATCACTCGGATGCCCCTACTGCATACCCTCGATCTAAGGGAAACCGGTATCAGCCAATGGCCGGTGGGCGCCGCCACACATGACGAGTTGTCCAGCCTGAACCTGCGGGACAATCTGATCACCGATATCCCCGAAGCGGTCTTTACCCATCCAGGGGCGTTCCTGCGAAACCGCAATATCGAGCTGCGCGGCAACCCGCTGTCTGATCAAACCCGGCAACGTATCGCGCGGTACAACGCCCAGAGGGGCAACAGCATGCAGGGCGCTGCGGCGGACCTCGTGGCCGTGGCGCCTGATGTCACGCCGTGGCTCGATGCCCTGGACCGGGTTCAGTGGGGAACGGCGACAGAACTCTGGCAAGCACTGGCCAGCCATGAAGGTGCTCGATCCGATGATGTATTCAGCGTCCTGGCAGACTTGACCCAATCGCTGGATTACAGGCAAGGCGGGCAGATCAAAAAGAACCTGAGCCTGCGGGTCTGGCGGTTGCTCAATGCACTGGGAGACTCCACCGAACTGCGGGAAACGGTGTTTCTCAACACCTATGCGGCGGGTACCTGTGGCGACGGCGCCATCCTGACCTTCAGCAACATGGAACTGATGTACCGTACTCACCAGACCCTCGCTCGCCACGACAAGGATCGGATCGATCGGGAATTGCTGGGCCTGGCCAGGCAGGTGTATTTCCTCGAGCACCTGGATCGACTCGCCGAAAATCACATCGGTCGATTGAATCAAGCGTACGCCGACACTCCCCGCTACACCCCGCCGGACCCGGCAGAAATCATACTGTTCTATCGGGTCAGGCTACGCGAGGAATTCAACCTGCCCATTGCCACCGAGCAGATGCTGTACACCGTGGAGACCTACGGTGTGCGCGAAGCCGATATCACCGCCGCCCGACAGACGCTGCGCGCGTTGGACACGCCCTCGTTGCTGCTGGAGTCGTACAAGACTCGGGACTTCTGGCTCAGGTACCTGGAACGCCGGTTCCCCGAACCGTTCATGACGATCAAAAACGTGACCCGGTACCAAAAAGAGCAGTTGAACCGGGAAGTGCCCGACAAGCATTCGGATGAATACCTGGACCGGTTGCAAGCGCTGATCGACCTGGAAACCGCCGAACGCCAGCGCCTGATCAGGCAGTTGACCGAAGCGGCGGTTCACGCCATGCGACGTCCGTGACCACGCCAGGGGCCGCCGTGGCTGCCCCTGGACAATGACCCCGCCCGGATCACGCGGTTAAACCGGGCGGACCTCACCCTGGGCCGTCTGCGTCGGCTGCAACTTGAACACGTAGAACAACACAGTCAGCACGAGCAGGAACACCGGCCCGACGTACAGCGCGATACGGGTCTGCGGGAAGTACGCCATCAGGCCCACCACCAGCACCAGGAACGCCAACGCCAGGTACGAACTGACCGGGTACAGCCACATGCGGTATTTCAGCCCGGCCTGTTCCGACGGGCTCAGGCGTTTACGGAACGTAAGCTGCGCCAACAGGATCATCACCCACGTCCAGATCGCGCCGAACGTGGCGATGGAGGTCACCCAGACGAAGACTTTTTCCGGCACCAGGTAATTGAGCAACACACCCAGCAGCAGTGCGCCGATCGACAGCAGCAGTGCACGACGCGGTACGCCGTTGCTGGAGGTGCTGGCGAAGGTCGCCGGGGCCTGGCCATTCTGCGCCAGGCTGTAGAGCATGCGCCCGGTGCTGAAGATGCCACCGTTGCAGGACGACAGCGCCGCGGTGATCACCACGAAGTTGATGATGCCGGCGGCGGTCTTGATGCCCAGGCGCTCGAAGGTCATCACGAACGGGCTGCCCTGGGTGCCGATTTCATTCCAGGGGTAGATCGACAGGATCACGAACAATGCGCCGACGTAGAACAGCAGGATGCGCCAGAACACCGAACCGATGGCATTCGGAATAGTCTTCTGCGGGTTCTTCGCTTCGCCGGCGGTGAGGCCGATCATTTCCACACCCAGGTAGGCGAACATCACCATTTGCAGGGACATCAACACCCCCTGCACACCGTTGGGCATGAAGCCGCCATGGGCCCACAGGTTGGAAATGCCCAGCGCCACGCCGTCATTGCCGAAGCCGAACGCAATGATGCCGACACCGCCGATCACCATCGCAATGATGGTGACGATCTTGATCAGGGCGAACCAGAACTCGAACTCGCCGAACGCCTTGACCGCGATCAGGTTGATGGCGCCCATGCTGATCAAGGCCGCCAGGGCCCAGATCCAGCGTGGGGTGTCGGGAAACCACACGCCCATGTACACCGCCACCGCGGTGATCTCGGCGACACAGGTCACCAGCCACAGGAACCAGTAGTTCCAGCCGGTAAGGAAGCCTGCCAACGGGCCGAGATAATCCTGGGCATAACGGCTGAAAGAACCCGCGACAGGGTTGTGCACCGCCATTTCACCGAGGGCGCGCATGATCACCAGGATCGCCAGGCCACCAATGATGTAGGAAAGCATGATTGCCGGGCCGGCCATTTCAATGGCCTTGGCCGAGCCTAAAAACAACCCGACACCGATGCAGGCGCCGAGGGCCATCAGGCGGATATGCCGTTCGCCCAATTCACGTTTGAGCGGACCGCCCTGAGCGGTCTCGCCATGGGGCAGGTGGTTGCCAACTGGCATAGGGGTACAACCTCGTCTTGTTATTGGATTGAGTCACCGAGTGCACGACGTCACGACGGGTTTGCCATGACGCCATCACACCGGGCGCGCCTCGTGGGCGAACGCGTCTGGTCGGGCCAGATCGGTGGGGGGGCAGTATAAAAAGCTCAACCCAGTTTTTTTCACTCTATAAACGACAAGATTCAGCGGGAAGTCGCGGCAAAAGCGCTTTTTACCCAGTGCTTTTGCTTGAGGAGCGAATCCTGGCCGTCCGGAAACGGCGGCGAGTATTGCACAGCAATGGTGCACAGTCATGCCTCTGCCCCTGTCAAACCCGGCATCGATAAAACCCGGCTCCTCACACTGACAACACCGAACCCGACCACAGGCAAACCGGAACCTTCGCGATATCCAGCCCGGCGCCGGCCCTTCACGATGGCGACTCACAATTGCCAGGAAGGCACACCATGCAAGACATCCTCGAGGTATTCAGGCAGGGCCAGGCACAACGCCAGGCAGCCGACCGTAGCCTGATGGCCGAGTTGATCCACCACCTGAAAAATGCCCGCACGCCCCCCGTGGAGGTACCCGCCCACTCATCACTGGGTTGCTGGCTGCGGCTCTACCAGCAAACGCTCGACCGCCCGAACGTGCGCACGCGACTGCCACTGGACCTGGCCAGCCTGGGCGTGGAACGCGACGCCACCCAGCTGAAATTGCCGGCGCAACAGGTGCTGAATTTCTACGGTTACCCCCATCCCCGGCATCGCGGGCAACGGATGGTCATCGCCCAGGCCCTGGACCAACTGGACACCTTCGCCCACCCCAGGTCGGGCCTGAACGATCAGCTCAAGCGACTGGACCAGGACCTGCGCCAGATCGCCGACCGCCTGGAGGGTTTGATCGACGATGAAGATTTCAGCCTGTATTCCTCCTACAAGACCTACTTCAAGCTCGACTCCGGTTCGTTTTGGGCCACCCATCAGCAAACCGGTGCAGCCCTGCTCGACACCCTGACCACTACCCCGGCATTTCTGGCCCTGGGCCTGGTGCAGGGCCTGCAACCCGGCGCGTATACATTCGATCCCGCCACGCGGCGCCTCAGCGGCAAGAACGCCTGGGGCACGCTGGTGGATATCGGTGTGGAACACTTGGTGAAGCTGCCCGAAGAAGCCGGGCTGAATTCGTTGATCAGTGTCGCCGAACAACTCGGCACCTTCGTCCACCAGAGCGGCCTGTTCAGCCTCGCCCAACTGCTGAGGTGCCACGACTTGCCGGTGCCCGACACCCCGGAAGAGGCCCGCACACTGGTCAACACGCTACGCCAGTCGACGCCGCTGGCGATACTGCCGGTCAACGACCTCGCCGACTCCGACCTCGCGCTGATGCAGCACCTGCAATGGCTGGCCCTGGACCAGGACCGCGACATCATGGCCGTGGGGTTGGCGGGCCTGATCGATGGCCAACCCAGCGACGCCCTTATCGATACCGCCAGCGTGGAACTGACCCCCGCCCGCAACTCCAGCGTGCTTCACCCAGGTGTCATGCGCCACCCGGCCATCACTGCCGGTCCCGCCTGTGGCCCCTTCACCCTCGAACAGCTGTTGCAGCATCACCAGTTCGACCCGCCGGACACGGCCGGCGACGCCCAGGACACCCTGCAAAGCCTGCGAATGAACCTGCCCCGACGCTCCCTCTACGGCGATTACCACGCACTGCTCAGCACCACGGCGCCATCCCCGGTACGGCTGAATACCGAAGCACGAGAAACGATTGTGCAACGCGTCAACCACGGGCAACCGGAGAACGCCCCACGCCTGCTCGACAGGCTGTGCGGCATGCTGCTGAACGACAAAAGCACTGACGAGGTGCGTCGGCAGGCCGACGCCCTGCTCACCCACCTGTTGAGCCTCGAGCCTGCGCGTCGGTTGGGCCAGCAACTGATCGAGGCGCTGCACTGGTATGGGCAGCACCCGGACGAATCAGCCAGCCAGACAAGCCTTGGCCTGCTGGTGCTGAGCGCGCTGATCCTCGACCTGGACCCTGGGGCCGGCAACGGCGGTTACACACTGGCCGGTTTCAACCTGGCCGCCGACACGCACTGGGGTCACTCCCCTGTCGATCTGCGCCGCGACCTGGAGCTGCACCTGGTACGCACCTGTAAAGTCTCGAGCGCCGCCGCGCCACTGGCGGCCCATCTGTTGCTGGCCGGCGTCGCGCCGGAGTTTCTGGTGCAGGCGTTGCCCATGACCCTACGCTATCGCACCTCGATCACCTGGATGACCTTCAGGCAGGGCGTGATGATGGCGCAGGCGCTGGCGCCCGGTTCAACGCAGCACATGACCTACGATGACATGATCGCCCTGGCGTCCCAGCCGCCCGCGACCCTCCAGCAACAGCAGTGGCGCGACTACACCGCCACCAGCACGCTACTGGACTGGGCCATCGCCCAGGGCGAACTGCCCGAGCGCGAGAATGGGCACTACCTGGTGGACGAAATCACGGCCCTGAAAAGACGCCTCACTCAGCGCCTGCAGGCCTTGAAAGATGCGCTGATCACCTTCGCCAGCGAGCTGCCCACCCGTCGCGGCATTGCCCTGGCCGACCTGGAAAAGGTCTTTCCAGGGCAACCGATGCTGGACACGGCCTGCCTGTGGCGACCCGTCGCGCCGATCGCCGGCAGCAGCCTACGCTTCCCAATGCATCATCACGACCGCAGCAACTACAGCCTGCATTCTCTGCTGGAGTTGCACATGGATGGCCTGCTGGACGACACCCGTTGGCAGTCCATCAACCCTGAGGTGGACCTGGCGAAACTGCGTCAATCGTTTGGGCGCCTGGGCGACATCAATCAGCGCTTCGACGACGCCTTCGGTGCCTATATCGAGCGCATGAAGGAGGCCTACAGCGCCACGATTGAAGACCTGCTGGCGCAATTGCCCCTGGCCGACCGCTTGCATCTGCAACAGGCTGACTTGCAACTGCTGATACTGAAAAAAGAACCAGGCAAGGATCTCGTGCTACTCAGCCCGGAGCAGGAAATCGCCCGCATTGGCCGCATGGGCGTGATCCTGCGCGGCACCTCGCCCACCAAGGTGTGCGAATACGAGCTTTTCCCGCTGTTGAACCGCGCACTCAAGCGCCGTGGCCCGCCCCTGGTATTCAATGAGGGAGGCACGCCGATACCGGTGACCACCGGCGGCGCCCACTCGACCCGTCCGATCACCACACTGATGCAGGGCAATGAGCTGCCCCTGGACTGGGAGGCGTACGCGACCGGACGCCAGCCCAGGCCGGGAGTGCGCTCCAAGGTCATCGTCCACACATTGTGGTCGCGCCGTTCGACACCTGCCGACCCGCTCGTGTTGGCACCGCTCACCTACGGTTCAACGGTCAATCGCGCCATTGCCCAAGCCATCGTGCAAGAGCATTTCTTCCTCGAAGTCGATGCCTTGCGTCGGCAAGCACGGGGATCGACACAGCGCGAACACATTCAACAACGCTGGGACCGCGTGCTGGACCGTCTCAAATCCCTGGTACCCTTTTGGTCCTGCAGCCAAGACATCGCCTCCAGAGACACCCGCCGGATGATCGATGGAAGTTATGCGTGCTTTATCGACCTGCTGACGATGCTGTTCCCCACCCAGCGCTATCTCAAGGCATCGTTGGCGGTCTTGAAAAGGACGATGCCCCTGCCGATCAAGCTGCTCCAACTAGGTCGCTTGAGCACGGCCTTTCTCCATAGCGTCTTGAACCCCCTGGATGGCCTTCCCGGCCTCTACCGGCTGGCCCGTAACGGCCTGATCCAGCTCAGCGTCGACGCACGCCGCATCCTCGATACGGCCATTGGGCAAGTTCAACGCCTGGTAGCCGACATCCCGCTGCTCGATCACCTGAAACTGCTGGCCCGCGCCGACATTGGCAGCGGTTCGCTGTTGCACACCAGCGACCTGGTACGCCTCAACGCCATCCTGCACAAAAACCGCTGGCACGCCTGCCATCCCTTCAGCGCCAAGCCCTATGGCCCTGCGGTGGATAACTTCCGGCTGGACAGCGCCCTCGGCGTGACCCCAATGCACACCAGCAACGGGTATGAGGCGCTGGTGACCGACCGTCTATTCGGGACTCAGCCCCTGCTCATCCCACGCTCCGACGCCACCGACCTGTTGCACGGCAATACCGTGCGGCGCCTCGATCACCGCGCCCCCACCCACTTGGACGACCTGGCATCACCGGCCTACTTCAAGGCCGCGGACGGTTTCGACAGCACCTGTGCCGCCACTCGAACCAAACGCAGCCCGATCCCGTTGATCTGCTTCACCAAGAAGCTCGCGGCGTTCAATAGCTCGATCCATCAGCGCAGGGCCCAGGCCATCGAGCACATCCGCCTGATACCCGCGCCCGCCGTCGGCCCCGACAAACGTAAACTGGTGTACAACCGCAGGCTGTATGAGGCAACGCCCCAGGTGCTCGATTTCGAAATGACGCCGGTGGCCATGAACGCACCGCTGGCTTATAAAGCCCAGGTAAACGGGCGACTCATAGAAAATGAACCGCAATTTGGCCTGCCCATCAATCAAGTGGACAATCTGCTCACCCGCGACACCCGGGTAGTCGAACTGGAGGGGCTGGTTGACGCTGTCGATGACCGCCGGACCCTGCGCGCACTGGTGATCGACCTCAACCCTCCGGGGGCAGCGCCCAGGTCGCGAACGGTGGTGGAGGCCGATGCCGGCGTCTTCTACGACGTCATCGCCATCGATCCAGCCCCGTCGCTGCGGCTCGATCGCCTGGACTTCAGCCTGGGCGGCGTACACGAGCAACTGATCAGAGCGTACTGCAAGCGTAAGCTCGACTATCTGAGCGCCGGTGGTTTTATCCAAAGCCGCCCCCTGGTCAACCTGCCAACCCTGGAAGTGCTGTACTCGCAGTTGAGCAAACGCAATTTCACGCCTGAAAAAATTGCACTCCTTCGCGCACAAGCCAGCCAGTTACGGGTGATAAAACAGCGCGAACTGCTGCTGAACGCCAGCGACGAAGGCCGGCGCCTGGGGATGAGCGTGGCGGTCGAACCGATACGGCTGCAAACCTGGGCACCTTACGCGCCTCAATCGGGGCACACGCTGAACCAGTACCTCGCCACACAGGCCCATACCCACACCGTGGCCCTGCTTCAAAGTACCGGTATCGGGCCGTCCAATGTCGTCGGAGTCGGCGCGGGAGAAATGGCGCGCCTGGATATCGCTGAATCCGTGGTGATGTGGCAGTACAGCCGGGTGGGCCAGCCCAACTTTACGGAGGTGATCCTCAGGACCGGCGCGGGCAATTGCGACCAGATGGCCCACGTTGCGACGGAACTGATCCGGCTCAACGGCGGCGCCGCGCGGGTATGGGGTATGACGCCACCCGCCCATGCGTTCGTGGTCGTGGGTACACCGCCGCCAACACTGGCGCCCACGGTGGATTTCAGTGAGGCCGCCTGGACGGACCTGTGGATCTGCGATCCATGGGCGGGGATAGTGAGCCCTGCCAGGGATTACATGGCGCAGCTCACGATCAAAATGCACACTTGGTATCTTCAGGACATGTCCATATTTTTCAATGACCGAGGCACCTATCGCTGGGTCCAGGCCCACGACCGCGGCTGGCTGACCTTGTTGCGCACCGCCCTGAAACGCCCACAGACCTGACTGGACAATATTTTCACGCCGCGCCAGCAGCGACTAAGCTTCAACCAAGTCCGATCAATCTGCGTGAATGGATCAATCGACTATGGGCGCTTTATGGCAAACCGATTCGAAACCCGCTGTGGCACACGCCGACAGCGCGGATCAACCGCCATTGCCACGAAGCCCCCGCTTGCACAGCATGGGGTGGCGAGTGGCATGGCTGGTACTGCTGCTCGCGCTGGTGGCCCTGGCCTGGGCCGCCAACCAGGAAATGCGCACCTCGCGCCTGCAAGCCGAATACCTGAGTTCGTTTGCGGCATCGCTGACCTATCGCGTGGAGCCCGGCCCCAGCGACGCGGTTGTTTATCCGGGGGACGGGCCGTTTGACCGGCGCCTGGGTTACAGCGCCCTCGATGAATTCCTACCGCGCCTGCTCAAGCACAATTACCTGGTCCAGGCGCAGGCGCGTTTTTCCCCGGCGTTAATGGACTACGCCCGACACGGGCTGTTCGTACCCTACGCGGAAAAAGTCCAGGCCGGCCTGAGCATCACGGACTGTCGCGGCACGCCGCTGTACGCCTTCACCTACCCGCAACAGCTCTACCCCAGCTTCGCCGCGGTCCCGCCGCTGGTGGTGCAAGCGCTGTTGTTTATCGAGGACCGTGACCTGCTCGATCCCCGGCAACCCCTGGCCAACCCGGCGGTGGACTGGCCGCGTTTCGCCAAGGCCGCCTGGTCGCAGGTGGCCAAACTCCTGCATTTGCCTGGGCAAACCGCGGGGGGGAGCACCTTGGCCACGCAACTGGAAAAGTATCGTCATTCACCCGATGGCCTGACGTTGTCGGGCGGCGAAAAAATCCGCCAGATGATTTCCGCCAGTGTCCGCGCCTATCAACCTGGGCCAAACACCCTGGGCAGCCGGCAGAATATCGTGCGCGACTACCTCAACAGCGTGCCGCTGTCGGCCGTGCCGGGCCATGGCGAAGTACATGGCATGGCCGAAGGCCTGCGGGTGTGGTACGGCGCCGACTTCAACCAGGTCAATGCCCTGCTGGCCGGCAACGCACCGCAAGACCTGGCCAAAAAAGGCTTGGCGCTGCGCCAGGTACTGTCGCTGATGATCGCCCAACGTCGACCCTCGCATTATTTGACCAAGGGCCGCGAGGAGCTGGCGCAACTGACCGACAGCCATATCCGCCTGCTGGCGCAGAACAACGTGATCGATCCGGCGCTGGCCAAGGCCGCCCTCGCCAGCCACGTCACGTATCGCGACTGGCAGCAGCAACCGACGATCCAACCGGTCGAGACCAACAAAGCGATCAACGTCGCCCGCAGCCGTCTCGCCACCTTGCTCAACCGCCCGCTGTATGACCTCGACCGCCTTGACCTGGCCGCCTCCAGCACCCTTGACTACGCCCTGCAAACCCAGGCCACCGACTACCTCAAGCACTTGGCCGACCCGGTATTCGCCGGGCAAACGGGCCTGCTCGGCCCGCGCTTGCTCACCCCGCAAAGTACGCCCCAGGTGCGCTACAGCTTCACCCTGTTCGAACTGACACCCGATGGCGCGCGCGTGCGGGTGCAAACCGACAACACCGATCAACCGTTCGACATCAACGAAGGCAGCAAACTGGAGTTGGGCTCCACGGCCAAGCTGCGGGTGCTGACCACTTACCTGCAAATCATCACTGAGCTGCATGATCGCTACCGCGCACAGACACCCGCCGAGTTGAAAAAAGTCACGGTCCCCGAGCAAGACCCACTCTCCCGCTGGGCCCTGGACTACCTGATCCGCAACACTGACCGCGACCTGTCGAAAATGCTCGACGCCGCCCTCGACCGCACCTACTCGGCCAACCCCGGCGAGGCGTTCTTCACCGGTGGCGGCCTGCACCGTTTCCATAACTTTCGCAACGAAGACAACGGCCGCACCCCGACCCTGCGCGATGCCCTGCGCGAGTCGATCAACCTGCCCTTCATTCGCCTGATGCGCGACCTGGTGCGCTACACCACCTACTCCGGCGAAGACAACAGCGCGCGCTTGCTCAAAGACGACAACGACCCGCGCCGCCAGGAATACCTGGCCAGGTTCGCCGACCACGAAGGCACGGCGTTCCTGCTCAAGTTCTGGAAAAAGTACCGCAACAAAGACACCCAGTCGCGCCTCGACACCTTCATGGACAGCCTGCACCCCACCGCGATCCGCCTGGCCGCCGTGCACCGCTACCTGATGCCCCAGGCCAGCCAGGAAAGCTTCAACAGCTTCGTGCGCGCACACCTGAAAAGCATCAAGACCACCGACAAGCTCACCGACGAACGCCTGGCCACGCTCTACCAAAGCTACGGCCCCGGCGCCTACGATCTGCCGGACCAAGGCTACATCGCCAAGGTGCACCCGCTGGACCTGTGGCTGCTGGGCTACCTGCTCAACCACCCGGACGCGACCTTCAGCGAGATCGTCAAGGCCAGCGAATTCGAGCGCCAGGAAGTCTATAGCTGGCTGTTCAAGAGCCGGCACCAAAGCGCGCGGGACAGCCGCATCCGCACCATGCTGGAAATCGAAGCGTTCCTGGAGATACATGAGCGCTGGCGGGCCGTGGGTTATCCGTTCGACCACCTGGTGCCATCGCTGGCCACCGCCATTGGCAGCTCCGGCGACCGCCCCGCCGCCCTCGCCGAACTGATGGGCATCATCCTCAACGACGGCGTACGCCTGCCGGTGCTGCGTATCGACAGCCTGCGCTTTGCCGAGGGCACGCCGTATGAAACCTACGTGGTCAACGACCCGAACCGTGGCAAGCGCGTAATGCCCAGTGAAGTGGCCACCGCCTTGCGCGGCGCGTTGTCACAAGTGGTGGACGCCGGCACGGCCAAGCGCGTGGCCGGCAGTTTCACCCTGGCCGACGGCACGCCGCTGGCCATGGGCGGCAAGACCGGTACCGGCGATAACCGTATCGAAGCCATGGGCAGCGGCGGGCGGATCCTGAGCTCAAAATCCATCAACCGCACCGCGACCTTTGTGTTTTACATCGGTGAGCATCACTTCGGCACCCTCACCGCCTTTGTGCCCGGCGCTTCGGCGCAGCACTTCACGTTTACCTCGGCGCTGCCCGTGCAGGTGCTCAAGGGCATGGCGCCGATCCTGATGCCCTATTTGCAACCGGGTGGGCACACGCCCTAAGGCGCCAGGAAGTCGAACATCAGGTGTACGGTGCCGTAATAGCTGCCGCCCTGGTAACCGTCGTCGGGCTGTATCGCCGCGATCTCCAGCTCGGCGCGCGTGCCTGTCCTGGCCACCTCGGCGCCGACCACTTCGGTGCTGTCCAGCGTCAGCGGAACCTGATTGAACATCACCTGCAGGTCGATACGGTGTCGCCCGCTGTGCAGATAGGGCGTATCCAGCAACCGTGCGGCCACACCGCCACTGAGGTTCTTGACGTCGAAGTGCTTGCGCAAGCGACTGAGTTGCGAGGTGACCAGGTTCCAGGCCAGCTCTTGCTCCTGGCCCATCCAGTTGGACTCCGAGGGCAGCACATAAGCGTCGCGCACCGGAATGGTTACCGACACGTCGAAGCTATGGCGTTCCTGAATAAAAGACGCCCACGCCACGGGGACTGCCGGCAAGGTCAGAAGGACAAGGGTTGTCAGTTGCTTGAGCATCGTATTCACCCATTAACCTTGACCGTCATCGACCGTTTCTGCTGCCCTTCAATCATTTGAAAGCTGTATTGGCGATCGGGTTTCTTTTCGAACGTCAAGCGCCGGCCAGGCAGAATGTGGTGCTTGGTGGTGGGCGCGCAATCGCTGGCCCGAGCGATGGCGCAGTCGCGAAATTCGTCCAGCACCACCACGCTGTTGCCTGCGTTGTGCAACCGGTACTCGCTGGCGGTCTCGTCGACCTGCGTGTCGAAACGCGTCTGTTTGGGGCGCACGAAAAACACCGTGCCATAACCCGCCATCACGTTCACGCCCGCCGCCAGGTTGTTTTTATAGTCGTCGCGTTCCTGCTCGGTCACAGCAAAATCGTCTTCCTTTTGCGGGACCACCGGAATGAACCGCACCCGAAAGTAACGCTCCTTATCCCGCTCCCCCCGATACAACAGCCGGGTGCCCTGGCGGCCACCGGCGGGCACGATCAACCGCGCAGGGCTGGCCATCAAGCCATCGCGCCCAGTGGTGTTGCCCTGAGCATCGGCCAGGGACGGGAGGGCGACTTCCTGGGAAGTGCCATCGGCGTTGTAGAGGATTTCCAGCACATCCACCTTCACGAACGCGGTGCTGGTTCCCCCATTGAATACCCGCTTGAGAAAGGAACTGCGATCCGCCTCCAGATAGTCATACACCACCCCGACATTGATCATCGGCCCCGCATGGGCCTTGACGGACAACAGCAACACACCGATCCACAACACTGCATGCTTCATTTCAACGACGCCTCATAAATGGACTGTAGGAATAACGGCCCTACACCTGGGAATCCCAAATCACGGTGACGACACCCGAATAGGTGGTGCCGGGATGTTCAAGCATCTGGCTCACATTCGCCCGGTCCACTTCAAAATGCAGAATGGCGGGCCGATCGTTGACGTACTGCAACGGCTGGAACAGTTCGGTGCCGCTGCCATCCAGGCGCAATGGCCGTTTGTTCACCGCTTGGTCGTGACCATCCTGCAGGCCATAGGGCAGGCTCACGGCAACCTGCAAGGGCACTTCGTCGCCATTGCCGTTACGCAGGCCGCAGGTGTTGCCGATTACCAGCGAGCACTCCATCTGCATTTTGAAACGCGAGGACGCCGACAGGCGGAACGTCTGGTCCCGGTACAGCCTGTCCGGCCGGCGGCCAGCATTGAGCCAGGCTTGCCAGCCGCCCTGGGGCAACAGTTCGATACGGTTGCCTCCCGGCGGAATATCGACTTTGAGTTGGTGCTCAACGCTCAGGGTGAAGTTGAAGGTGGCGACTGTGTCGCCGGGTTTCATGATGTCGCCGAAGTCAAAATCCCCACCCGGCCCCATGGAATAGGTGAGTGAACCACGGTACTCCCCCGTATTCATCGTCAGCGGGTTGGGGGTCTTGAGTTCGTAGGCGTACTCCAGGTGAGAATAGGTGAACCACGGAATTTCGGTGCCGTTTTTTACGCTGCAAGCCCCCGCGCCCTCCGGCACGATCCAGAAAAACAACGCAAAGTTGTTGCCTGCTGCCAAATAGTTGATCGGCTGGCACGGCTCCGGGGCGCCATACCAGTAAGTGGACCAACCGGGCGTCTCGGCCGTCATAAACGCGGACACACCCGGCGGACGTGGCAGATTCCAGCGCGCGCCGACACCGGCGATACGCATCTGTACGGTTTCCACCTCGCCGGTACCCACATGGGTCACTTGCAGATCACGCCATTCGGAAGGCACTTTGAAATAGGCGCCCTGACGTGGATCGGTGGGATTGGCCAGAATCGGCCCACTGGAACTGGCGCTAAAGCCAGTATTGCGGATGCCGAAAATGTTTAACGCCCTGCATTTGGGAATGGCCGGGGGATGCCAGGCGCACACGCCGCCTTCCGGGGTGGTGTTTTTAAACTTGTTGCTCATCGGGTTGGAGGGATCCGGACGAAACACCGCCGTCACCTCTTCGACGAAGGCGAGCGCCAATGGGCTTGAAAACACCAGGGCCAGCGCCAATGCACTCGGCGCTGAGGTTTTTTTCAGGGTTGTGAATAGGCTCATAGAAATTCCACTGGCAGTGTCTGGGTCGCCATCAACCGGCGGTTGCGCCCTGAAGAGTGGCGTCGGCAAGTGAATCGGGCGTGCAACGCAGGTCACCGATCATCAACACATCGTTTTCGGCAGGGGTGTTATTCGGGTCCAGGCGGAACCGGCATAACAACTGGCTCTGGTAACGCACTTCCAGGGTCGGCGCGCTGGTGGTCATTTCCATGGAGAAAAACCCGTCCACTTCGCTAACGCCTCGGCTGGCGTGGTTGATCACCTGATGCCCCTTGAGCGGCGTGCCGTGGGCGTCCAACAGGCGACCCAACACGCTGACGGTTTTCATCACCGTGACTTTGCGGTAATCCACGCCGCCCTTGTTCAAGTGATAAGCGGAGCGCGCCGGTTGGATATTGGCCGCCGGTGGGTGGTTGCCCTCGAAATCGAAACTCAGGCTGCTGCTTCGGTAGGCGGATACCGGCATGTAGTTACGCCCTGGACGCAGAAGCGTGCCACCACCGTTCAGGTCATCGGCCCGTATGGCAATATCGTCCAGGTCGGTTTCGACATCGACGATCATGCCCGCACCGTTGCCCTGGTATTGATTGCTCAACACCATTTTGCCGGCACCGGCCACAAGGGTGCTGTTCAGGTTCAGGCCACCGGTGAGCTCATCATTGAAGGAGCTGCGCTGGATAAAACCATCGCCGCCGATTGACTCGGTACTGAAACTGGCCATGCCTGAAAGGCCCACACCATAGGTGTCGGTGATGGCGGTGGCGGACACGCTCTGCAGCACATGATCGGTGAGGTCCTGCCGGACGGTGACCGACGCATTGTTATCACGCCCACCGTCGCGGGCCGTGCGGGTACCGACGCTGCCGGAAATCTGCCGGCCATCGCTGCCCAGCGCCAGGCTCAGGGTGATATCCACACCCCGGTTGCGCTGTTCGTTCGTGGCACTGGAACCAGGACGATCAAATACCGCAAAGCGCCAGTTGGCATCACTGCCCAGCAGTGTGTCGCGGCGACTCCAGCCCAGGTCCAGGCCGGCGCCTTCGACGTTGCCTTCGCTGTAGGCCATGCGCACATTCAGCGTGTTTTTTTCATCGACACGGTGGTTCACCGACAGCGCCGTATTACTGGCCTCACCGACGAAGGTGTTGCGCCGTAAACGCGTGCCGTCCGGCAGGGTTTCGAAGGTATCGCGGGTATCCAGCCAGCTGCGATTGTGGCTGAACACCAGGTTGGTGGCGCCGAAGGTATACAGGCCCTGCAAGTCCAGCCCCGTGCCATGGTCCTGGGTTTTGTAGAGGTTCGCATAGACGCTGGAGTAGTTGGAGAGGGTCCAGTCTATCGAACCACCGTATTGCAATTGCTCACGCACCTCGCGAGCCGACAACCCGAGAATGACCCGTGGATGCAGCAGGTAGTTGACCGACGCGCCCGTGGTCAGCGCACCCGAGGCCTGGTCGTCCCAATTGCTGAACAGTTTGGTTTCGCGCCCGGCAAAGACGTTATAGCGCCAACGGTCTTCGACGTTGCGCCAATTACTCGGCTTATAGACCAGCTCTTGGGTGGTGCTGACGGTCAAGCCGTCTTCGATCATGCGGACCTCCACCTCATATATCCCGCCCGGTAAAGGCCGCGTATCCAGCGTCTGCAAACCGGCGGCCACCGCCTGGGTATTGATCAACAGGCCATTACGATAAATCTCGACGGCCGCCTGGCGGTTCGCGGTGACGTAGATCGGGTAAACGCTGGGCCTGGCGCTGTTGATGGCCAGGCTGTCGGAACTGCCATACATCACGCCCAGCGCGGTGTCCGGACTGGCGCCGAAGGTGCGCAACTGGCGGGTAAGCCCATCGGAATTGGGTGTGAAGTGGCCCAGGCGCAGGAAGCGCCCTTCCAGCTCACGCTGGGTATATAGCTCATGGATGGCATGGCGCAGGTGTTCTTCGTCGCCGCTCTGACGTGCCACTTGCAGGTTGAACATCTGGGTCCAGTTGCCCAGGCTGGAACTGGCCTGCAGGCCGTAGCGCCCACCGAGATCCTGGCTCTGCCCGCCATTGAGGTTGAGCTGGTTGTTGAGTATCAAACCCCGACTGCCATCCACGGGCAGTTCGTAAAAGCGCGGGGCTGTCCCATCGCGCTCCACGTTTTGGGTAATGATCGACAGCTGGGAGCTTTCCAGGCTGTAGAACGCCGACACCAGTTGCTGCGGGCATGACTGAGTGCATGCGCCCAAGGCAATGCCTTGTTCCAGAATCGCTTGCCAGGTGTCACGAGTTGCCGCGGCCACCGGGCTGCCCTGCGTGTCGGTAAACTCAAGCAGTGTCACGCGATCGTCTTTAGACAGAACGATCAACGCCTCGCCCAACAGTTGCTGATCAAGCTCCACGCGTACCGCCAGCGGAACCTCAAAAAAATGCTCGGTAAAACCCGCTGGCAAGCCTTGGGCCTGGGCGACCAGACTGCCGGGCGCCATGGCGGGCGTGGCCGGCGCCGCCAAGGCGCCCGTGCAAATCAATAGCGCAAGGGCAACCGCGATGGGTGTCATCGGGAACATGGACGGATACTCTAATTACCAGATTGCAAGGCAAAAACAGGCCGGCCAGACCGGGGAATATCGGCCGACCTGTAAACCATCACCTGCGAGCACGGAACTCAGCAGGCCCCCGTCACCTTCAAGGGCCTACAGGCAGTACCGCGTCAAACACCAATGGCATGACGCTGGTGTAGGCACCACGCTGGCTGGCGCCAGGCTTGGCTGCTGCAATACGCAACTCAGCGCCGATGCCCGGTGTGGAGTCGGCATCATTGACCACTTCCTGGGGGGTGCCGGTGAGGGTGACGCCGTTCAGGGTCGTGGTCAGCGGGATGTTCTGGGTGGTATCACCGTTGAACAGCACGGCCGGGCCACCTTCGATGTAGGCATGGATGGAACCGTTGGTATTACGCATGTCGTAAATAGCGCTCAGCGGCGCCAGCTCACCGCTCACCAGGTTGTAGTTCATGGTTTCGTCGCGGCCCCAGTTGGGGTCACGTGGCTGAACGTGGAACACGGTCGTCGGGATGTTGGCCTTGAGGGTGACGGTATGGCTCGCCTCGCCCGCCGCGAAGGTGACTGAAGCACTCATCGCCATAACAGCCAGAGGAACGGAAAGTGCAAACTTCTTGAACATAGCAAGTTACCTGTTATTCAAATTAGGACTACCAACATCAAATGTTTTTTTGAAATCGGCATATTCCCCCAAGAGCATTAGTTGGGGAGAGAAGATCATCCACGGAGTTGAAACACAAGTAAGCAGTCTACTTCCCATGAAGGCGTAGCCCAAGCCAGACGCCACTCGAGAGAAAAACATGGCACTTAGCCAAAACTTAAAACTCAACTGTAGGAACAAGACTACTTGCTAAGTACATGTGGGAAAACTGGAGAAACTTACAATACAAGAATTACGATATTAAGCCAAAAAGCATTAACTTATTCAACCGGGTCAACGACCTGAATAATGACTCTAATAATAACTTTTAGCCCAGAATGCCAACGCTGGCCGTGGAAGCGTGAACCGTCGGTCGCGAAGGCTTGCACGGGCTAAAGATATATCTTACGTTGTATCTTAAGACAATAGAGGGTATCCCCATGAGAGAGCATCACCCCCACCACCGCGAACCCCATGAGCACGGTGACGGCTTCGAGAAACGCCCCGGCCGCGAACGCGGCGGACGTGGCCCCCGCGTCTTCGCCCCCGGCGACTTGAAACTGCTGCTGCTGGCCCTGATCGCCGAGCAGCCGTGCCATGGCTATGACCTGATCCGCCAGATCGAAACCATGTTCGACGGCGCCTACAGCCCCAGCCCAGGCGTGATCTACCCGACCTTGACCTTCCTTGAAGAAAGCGAGCTGGTCAGCGGCGACGCCGAAGGTGGAAAAAAACGCTACACCATCACCGACGCCGGTCGTCTTTCTTTAAATGAGCAGGCCGTGGCGCTGGAGGGCGTGCGCATGCGCATTGATGTGAGCAAGCGTTCGCTGCGCGGCCATGATCGACCGGCACAGATCCACGAAGCGGTGCACAACCTGCGCCACGCCTTGCAACTGCACCACGGGCGCTGGACCCCGGAAGAAATCGTACGTGTCGCGGCACTGCTCAACGGCACCGCTCAAGCCATCGCAGACGGAAAAAACCAATGAATACGCAAACCATCCATCGCGTCAGCCACGAAATCAAACGCCGTCGCCTGCAAGTGTTGCGGGTGGTGGATATCACCCCGCGCATGCGGCGCATCACCCTGGGCGGGCCTGAGCTGGCAGGTTTTGTGAGCCTGGGCGCCGATGACCATATCAAGCTGCTGTTCCCGCAGAACGCCGCCGAACAAGCCGCGCTGGAAAGTCCCACTTTCAACGTCAAGGGCGATGGCCCGCAACCGGCCATGCGCGACTACACGCCCCGGCGTTTTGACTCGAGCATCGGCGAGCTGGATATCGACTTCGTGCTGCACGGCGATGGCCCGGCGTCCACTTGGGCCGAGCAGGTACAGGTCGGCCAGCACCTGTACATCGGCGGGCCACGGGGTTCGTTGATCGTGCCGGATATCTTCGACAGCTACTTGTTGATCGGTGATGAAACCGCGATCCCGGCTATCGCAAGGCGCCTGGAAGAATTGCCGGCGGGCCGCAAGGTGCTGGCGGTGATTGAAATCGACAACACGGCGGAACAACAAGCGTTGCACAGTGCTGCCGATGTGGACGTGATTTGGGTGATACGCGGCCAGGATGACCTGCTCGATACGGTGCGCAACCTGACCCTGCCGGGCGGCTCGCTGTACAGTTTTGTCGCGACCGAAACCAAGCTGTCGCGCCAGGTACGCCGGGTGCTGCTGGACACGCATCACGTCGATGAGGCGTACCTCAAGGCGGTCGGTTATTGGCGCGCCGACGGCAGCGACGAAGTGTGAAGCAGGGTGAGGTTTGATAACGTTTCATGCCCCATCACCGTCGATGTGCCCCTGCGGCATTCACGGAACGGAATGCCAAAGCCACCGGCGTGGGTCACCGGTGGCTTTGGCCTTGCCGTGGATCACGGCACCCCCATCACGAGTACGCCGCTGCCACTGATGGCTCCAGCGGCAGGCAGCGACCCGGCCCGCCGAACGAGCGTAAACGTCACATCGTCCCCGCCCACGCTGTTGGTAATACGGGTCAGGAACGAACCACCGACTTGCACCGCAGAACCGCCACGAACCAGGGCAGTGCCCACGTCCGCATTGGTCATCCTGAGAAGCCGTGTATCAAACGCCGATGGGTTGCCTTTGTAGCTGATGGTGATCGGTGTGTTGATGCCGCCATCCGGGCATGAATAGGTGAGCCGACGGTCCCTGCGAATGGTGGTTGTCAGTGGGTCGGTGCCGATTGCGCGCTGGTGGACGTTGCCGAAGTCTATGTCGATTGGATTGTTATTGTTGATCGTGCACGTGGATGGGGAGACGGTGAAGTTGTTGGCAGCGTTGTACGTAATGTTGATCCTGCCTGTGCTTGAGTTGTAGTTATTGGTGACAGTGAGATGCAGGCGTCCGAGATTATCGCCTATTCGAATATCGAGCGGATTGGACGGACTGTTGCGCACCAGAATATAAGGCGTGATATCGATCGGATAACCCGTAATGTTGTCAGGCAGCGTAGTAACCCGTATTCCACTCGGGATAGGGATATTTCGGTACGCTCCATTGATTCGTAAACCGGCCCCTTCGCCGCTGAATTTGATGCCCGGTATCCAGGGCGTCCCCGTTGAACTGCCCGTTGACCAGTAGTCCTGTCGTGAAGACGGGCTTTGCGAGCCTCGGGAAAATCTGCATTCAAGCCGTGCACCTTCCAACATGATCCTCGTACGATCTGCGGCCAGGGTAACTGTAACCGGGACCTGCAGGGGGAGTTCCCCGACTATCACCCGCCACGAGCCTCCATTCACACGGCATTCAGCAGCCTTCACGCTCGTAGCCCCCGCCATAAACATAAGGAGCGCTGTGGTTCCACAGAGTCGTTTCATTTTGACCTCTCGTTGTTTCTATACTCAAACGCCGTCCATGGAACATCTGTCCGGGCTTTAAGCAGCCCGGAAGGGATTTGAAGTTTGACGAAGGCTGTTTTCAGCCTATGAATGAAGGCTCACAAGTGCGCGAGTCCAGCGTAAAAACACCTGACCTCATCGTGGCTCACGGCACCCCCATCACGAGTACGCCGCTGCCACTTATGGCTCCAGCGGCAGGCAGCGACCCGGCTCGCCGAACGAGCGTAAACGTCACATCGTCACCGCCCCCGCTGTTGGTAATACGGGTCAGGAACGAACCGCCGACCTGCACCGCAAAACCGCCACGAACCAGGGCAGTGCCCACGTCCGGATTGCTCATCCTGAGGAGCCGTGTATCAAACGCCGATGGGGTGCCTTTGTAGCTGATGGTGATCGGTGTGTTGATGCCGCCATCCGGGCATGAGTAGGTGAGCCGGCGGTCCCTGCGAATGGTGGTTGTCAGTGGGTCGGTGCCGATTGCGCGCTGGTGGACGTTGCCGAAGTCTATGTCGATTGGATTGTTATTGTTGATCGTGCAGGTGGATGGAGAGATAGAGAAGTTGTTGGCGGCGGTGTACGTGACCGAGAGCCCCCTCCACGCAGAGTCATAATTGTTTGTCTGGAGAAGTCGCAACGTTCCAAGGACATCCCCTATGCGAACGTCGATAGGGTTAGTCGGGTTGTTTCGTATCAAAATATAGGGCGTTACATCGATGGGATAAGCCGCCCCGTTATTGGGCAAGGTCGACACCCGAATGTTATAGGGGACAGGGGTGTTGTAGTACGCACCGTTTATTCGTAAGCCGGTGCCTTGGTTGATGAATTTTGGGCCGGGTGTCCAGGGGGGTCCTGCTTGTGCCGACGTTGACCAATAATCCGTTCGCCCAGGTTGAGGCTGACCGGGCGTGAATCGACACTCCAACCTCACACCTTCAAGGATAATACGGGTAGTGTCCGAGCCCAATCGAACGGTGACGGGGACCTGCAGGGGGAGAGTCCCGTCTATCCCTATCCACGGTCCGCCATTCACCCGGCAATCAGCAGCCCTCACGGCAGTAGCCACGGTCATCAGGACGAGAAGTACAATGGCACTATATAGTTGTTTCATTTCGATATCTCGTTGCGCTTCTACCCAGACACCGCCTGACAGTTCGCCCATCAGAACTGTCCAGCAGAGATTTGAAGTTTGCCCAAGGTCGTTTTCAGCTCTTGAATGACGCTTCACACCTACGGATAGTCCAGGGTAAAAGTCGAGGTCACCCGGTACGCACCATGCCCGATGGTTTGATCCCTGATGGCCTTAGGCTCACCCTGCACATAGGCCTTGAGTTCAATCACGTTGCTGCCATTACTCAGCCGGTGTTCGTCACTGACGGTGTTCAGGGGCAAAGGCTTGTTGCTCGGCGTCTCTAAACCGATCCCGATACCGGAGGCACCACTTCCACCATCCAGCGCGAACAATCCGGGGAGCTCGGCGTTTTCCCTGCCGCCGAACGTGATGGTGACCGTGTTGCCAATCGTGGTGTCACAGTCCTCCAGGTGCAGCTTGAACCCCCTGCCCTGTGTACGTGTGTTGATATAAAGGTGCTTGCTGGTAACGTCCCAGAGTTCCAGCGTGATGGCCTCATCACCCGGACGGATCGTGCAGGCCTCTTCAACCAGATTGCCCTTGAACCTCAGGTTGTCCGCCGCATGCCCCTGGGGCATCAGGCCCAAGGTCAGCAGTAATACCAGCCCGGCACATGGCCAAGCCCTATGAACGCGTTCATGTCCCATGGACTCAGCTCCTACTCGTATTCAGCCAATAGCGTGGCCACCGCGGCAAACCTTGCGGGAAGCAGGGTCGCGCCGGGCTGTTTGACAGGCACCACTTCCAATACCGGCGGTGACGACAGGCTGATATCCAATGGCGTATTGAGTTGAAATGGCAGGTTGTTCTGATAAATCCGAATGCCCAACGCCGGCACACTGGTCTGCACCGCTGAGCGGTCATAAGCCGTTGCCGTACCGTTGACACTCAGCTTCAGTTGCCAGGGAAGCGTGTCGGCGCCACAGCTGATGGTGTAACCCACCCCTCTGCGGTATTTCACCCCGTCGACCCGCTTTATTCCGACATCGCCAAAATCGACTTCAATCGTGTTGCCCGCATCAATCGTGCACGGCGGGGGCTCATTCAGCGTTCCGCTGAACGTCAGGTTGGCCGATGCACCACTGCAAAGGCCGAGCGACCACAAGGCGAGCAACGCTCGCTGCTGCCAACATGTCATTGATCGTTTCTCTTCATTGGTAATCGACCACAAGAGTGGCAGCCGCATCGAATGCCCCTCCCGTCAGTTTGCTGCCCGCGCGTTTGACGGGGACCGCCTGCACGACCGGAACGTTGGGGTAGGTAAAGTTCACGGCGGTATTCAGCGGCCAGTCAGCGCCGTTGACGAACAGCTTGACCCCCAAGTCCGCCTTGCGGGTCACGAGCACACGATTGTCGAACGCAGCCCCGGTGCCCTTGAGCTCCAGCGTCAACGCGTTGCTGAAGGGCGAGTCGCACCTGACGGTGTAAGGCACATTCCGGCGATAGTTCACGCCGTCGATCCTCGACGTCAGCAGGTCATTGCCAAACGGCACATTGAGCGTACTGCCGCTGTTGATCACACACGGTGGCGGCGCGATGATGGTCGCGCGGATGGTCAAACTGGTGTCAGCTTGCACACCCTGGCTAAGCGCCCATAGCAGCCCAGCACCGATAAGAATGGCCCACGGGCCGGTTGCGGTTGCCATCGTTCTCCCCCTACTCATAATTGAGCCTGAAATCCACCACGGCCCTGAATGCCCCGCTGCTCAGCGGCGCGGGAGTGCGGGTGGGCTGTACATGCCAGGTCTGGGTGTTACCGCCCAGGGGCAAGAACAAAGGTTCGCCCCTTGACCCCAGTTGCACGTCACGCCCCAGGGCATCGGTCAGCCGCAGCCCCATCCCGGTGATACCTTGCACTTTGACCAGCCGGGGATCATCGGCATCGGCGGGCGCGAGGAACGCCACCGACAGTACGGGTTGAAAGGCACTCCATGTCAGGTTCCCCGTCCGTTCACTGCGGATGCTGCCGGCGGTGCGGTGGCAGTCGGTAAAGCGCAGTTGAAATGCCACGGGAGTGGCCTGATCGCCGGGGCGTTGCAACCGGCTGGTCGACACAGCGCCTAGATCAATCGTTTGATGCAGTGATGTCATCTCCAGGCTGCAGGGCGTTTCATGCATGGCCCCGGAGATGTTCAGCATTCCATTCATGCCTTCGACATCATCCGCGGCGTGCACGCCCCCCACAAAGGCCAGCAACAGGCCACCCAAGGCCTTCACAGTGTGCGACTTCATGACGTTCTCCGGCAGCAGGCCCTACTCATTGGGCGTTGAAGCGTGCGCGTTCACTTTGCAAGTGTCGCCACTGCAGGTGAAGGCCAGTAGCGGACGGCCACCGTAATCATTCACGTAGGCCAGGTAAGGGCTCGTGCCGAGTACCTGGGCCGTTGGCCCCAGGTCCAACGAACCTTTGGGCGGGACCATCACGGGCTCGAAGCCCGGCACGGTTTTGCCGTCCTTGGTGCTGCGTGCATCCACGAGGGTCACGTAGTAAGGCGTAGGGTTGTTGACCTGATAACGCTCGCCTGCGCGGGTCAGGATCAGCTTTTCCTGCCAGGGGTTGGACAAGTCTTGCTGGCTGGGCGCAATGGCTTGCGGTCGATAGAACAGTTTGATCCGGGTCTGCAGCGCAATTTGCAGGGTATTGGCTTTATCGCTGCGCGGTGGAATCTCCCTCAGGTTGAAGTAGAACACCGTCTCCCGATCCTGGGGCAGCGACTTGGCCGCGGGTAACGCCTGAACTTTCACCTGGCTTTGTTTGCCGGGCTCCAAACGTTGAACCGGCGGCAGGACGATCAGGGGCGTGGTGATTTTCTTGCCCTCTTCATCCTCGATCCAGCCCTGGGCCAGATACGGCAGCTGCGTGTTGTTATTGGTGATGTTCACGCTGGTGGCATCTTTGCCACCATCAAAAATCACTCGGGTACGATCCAGGCCGACAGCGGCATGGGCGCTCTGGCTCAAGCCCAGGGCCAGCAGCGTGAAAGCCTGGCGTGTGAGGCGCGTATTCAGCATCATGAGGATGTGTTCTCCGTATGGATGTGCTTCCCGGTCAGGTCCGCGGGTTCGGGCAAGGATTGATCAGCGGCGACCATGCGGCAGCCCAGTTGCAGGGCATCGGTCAAGCCATCAGCCGGTAGAACGACCGGGAGCGTGAGGACGCATCGCTCGGCCCCTGCCCAACTGACAGTCATCTGCTCGCCGGCCTGAATACCGCTGAGGTAGACATTGCCGCCGTCGTTCACAATCCCGGTGTCTTGCTGCTTTGTGTTTTTCACGGTCGCGCCGAAGGGCGGTGAACTGCCATCCGGCAGGCGAAGCACTGCCATGGCTTTTGCACCGGAAATCACGTCCAGGGATCGATAACCGATAGCCCCTTCGGTGAGCGTCAGTTGCGTGACCGACTGAGTGGCTTCGACCGTGTTGGGCAAACGCTCCAGGTCGATACTGGCCGCCGTACGCTGATAGCTGCCGATATCGGAGATGACCGCCTTGCCAAACGCATTGCTACGGGTCGGCGTGCCGTAACCCCGCACAGGCACATCGGGTACCCCGGCGGTATCGACCATCAGGCGTGTTCCTCCCGTACTGTTGGTACGATGGAGGGCCGCACCGTAAGGCGTGAGCGTGCCGCCGCCGCGCGCGGACATACCGATGCTGCTTTTATTGCCTTCTTGTGTACTGACGCTGAGATCGATGTCGGCCTGGTCGCCAATATGGCTCAGGTAGCCACTGGCGGCGTTGTCGCTTGCGCTGAGCTGGTAGCTGTTACGCTCATCGAGGCGGTCACTGTAGCGCGTTGAAAAGTTGTTCTTGCCGGCAATCCTGTTAGCGTCCAGCGACAGCGTGCCGGAGGGACCCAATGGCAGGCTGACCGTCAGCGCCATGCCATTATCCTTATAATTATATTCCTGGGTGCGGAACATATTCAGGGACATGTTCATGTTCTTGACGCTCCCCACATTAAAATAACGTGACGCCGACAAGTTCCAGCGATGGGTGGCCGGGCGCGACCAATAAGTCTGTTTGTTGTAACTGGCATACACAGTCGCGCCCAAGTCGCGAAACTGCTTATTGATCGTCGCGGTATAAAGTGCCTTGCTACCACCAATAGGTTTCCAACTTCCGTTGTACTCACCATACTCATTGAGCCCCGCGCGCTCGCCATTCCTGCCGTAATGACGGGCATCAAGGTATTCACTCATGCTCAAATAGTTTTTCTCGGAAAAGCGGTACCCGGCAAAGGTGATCTGGCTGTCGTATTGCTCAAAGTTCTTCGAGTATTGAAGCCGGTACGATTTGCCGGAGAGTGTCTCGTTCCACACTCGGGCGTGGGACTGAGTCGCATCCAGCGATATGGCGCCGAACGCCAACAGGTCACGACCGACCCCGCCCGATACCGCATGGTAGTTGTTATCGGTGATACCGCCGCCATACAGAGACCAGCCGTTGCTGATCCCCCAGGAAAACTCGCCGCTGCCGAAGAAATTGCCATCGGCCCCGTACTGAAGATTGGACGGGCGTCCACTCGCCAACTTATAACGAATGTGTCCCGGACGCGTCAGGTAAGGAACGCCTGCCGTATCAAGTTGAAAGGTATGTACCGAACCGTCCTGCTCTTCCACGCGCACATCCAACCTGCCGCTGACTGCGTCGTGAAGGTCCTGGATACGGAAAGGTCCTGCCGCCACCAGCGTTTCATACAGCACACGCCCCTGCTGGCTGATGATGACCTTTGCATTGGTTTTGGCCACGCCGACCACTTCAGGCGCATAACCTCGCAAGTTCGGCGGTAGCTGGCTTTCATCCGAATTGAGCGCGGCACCGGTAAAGCGGAAGCTGTCGAACAGGTCCGAATACAGGTAGTCCTCCCCCACCACCAGTCGTGCCTTCAACTCGGGAATGGCGCGATACGCGTAGTAACGACTCCACTCCAGCTTCGGTTGGCTGGACGCGCGCTCGCGGTCTTTGTCGACACGTCCCTGCCAATCCGCCCTCAGACGCCAAGCCCCGGCATTGGCCCCCAATGTTCCGTTACCGCTGACGTTATGGCGAACCCTGTCATTCTTCTCGTGGTTGGATTGTGCGGTCACGTTGTAGTCAACCAGCAACCCCGGCACCCCGTCATCCCAACGCGAGGGCGGATCCCAGTTGATGGCGCTGTACTCAAGGTAAGCTTGGGGCAGGTTGATATTCAGCGTGGAGCTCGCCAGATCGCCACTGACTTCCATGCCCGGCAGCCCCTGAATATCCAGGCATTCGCCGCCTTTCCACCACGTCAGCGGGGCGGCGCCAGACTCTTTGAGGCCCAGTTGCCCCACCAGATCGGGCGATAAGCACGCCTGGCTGCCCTTGGGATCATCGTCAGGGGGATAAAACGCCACCGACTGCTCAGCGATAGGCTGGCTATTGACCTGTACAACCATCGAGTAGGTGCCCGGCAGAATAAACCCGCTACGCGCAAACTGAGACAAGTCAATATTGGTGCGATCACTGAGATCAAGAACATCGGTATTGAACTCGATATCACCGGCCGCTACTACAGTGCCTGCCAGGGACATCAACCCGCCAAAGAGACTCGGGCGGAGGTTATTTTTGATCTTCGACGCATTCAACATGAAAGCAACCCATCACTGTTCAAAAGTAGTCCAACTTGAATCGCACCGCGGCACTGTGAGCACCAGGCATCAGCGGCAGTCCGTTTCCGACCAGGCGAAGCGTGTAGTGAAGTGTCATGTCACCTTCCGCCAACGGAAGCAGGGCCATCGGCTCGCCCGGAACACTCTCTTGGCCAGCCGCATCCCAGATATGAATGGCAATCCCCTGTGAATCACCGAGGGCGGCAAACGAGCGCCCGTTTCTATCGCGAGGACCGTCGAACGTGACTTGCAGGTGCTGCCAATCAGGCAGCGTTGCCCCCGGACGCGACGGGTCAGGTCGAGTCAATGAGCAGTTGACCAGGCGTAGCTGGAAGGGGTGGGGGGCTCCTATCGTGTTCCGCAAGAGCCGGCCAATGGGCTCGGGCGTCATCTCGATGGATTGATCGACACTGGCCAGTTCCAGCCCGCACGCTGAGTCGATGACCTCTCCACCGAGTGTGACGACTCCAGCACCTTGTGCAGGTGCCTGCGCGAAAACCAAAGGGCTGATGAACATCGCCAATGAAGAGGTGATAGCGAGGTTTATGAATGTTTTCACCGTTATCTCCCGCCAGTGTCCCCCGCCACCTGAGTGGCGGGGGAACAACTTACTGATAAGCCAAGGTGAAGTTGGTTACCGCACTGAAACTACCCGGGATGATCGGATCCGTAGCGGCGCCTTGTACGTAGGCCCCGAACTCCAGGGTGTTGTCACCGACGCCAATGGCCTGCGGGGTTGTAGGGACGCCCAGTTCGATGAGTTTGCCGCCATGGGTCATCATGACGCCCACACCGCCCGCGCCACCCACAGTGCCGATTGCGCCCGGCACGGCACTGGACGGTGCCCCGGTGAAGGTGGTGGTCACCGTCTTATCCGTAAGGCCGGTCAAGTCGCAGCCTTCAAGTTCAATACGCACAGGCCGGGCAGTAGATTTCCCTCCCGACTGCAACTGATGCTTTGCGATCGCCCCCAGTTGAACGGTCTGATCCACCGAGTCAGGTTTGATCGAACAGGCGCCCGAGTGGACCGAACCGATGAACGTCACTGTTCCATCTGCGGCGTGAGCAACGGAGGTCGCCCCTACCAACAAGCCAATAGACAACAGCGCAGTTTTCATTTTGGTTTTCATTTGCCAATACTCACACATCAATGAACGTCATAAGGAAACCCTGCCGAAGTAGTGCGCAGGACTTATCAAACAAGCGCCGAACAGGTGTCTGTATCTGATTCCCTCTTGGTAAAAGTGCGATTCATGCAATAGCACGCAAAACTACTTTTCCAATTATTTGTATTGCAAATCAGGACACGCTCAAGGCCAGGAAAGCTTCTATTACAATTGGATTTATGTAAGCCGTACGTTTCTCATCATTGCGTAGCCCCGCAACACCAAGAGAAGTAGGAAAATTAACGAACACGATCAAATCATCAAAATAAACTGTAAGAAACAGCCTACTCGAAGATTAATCTGAATAACTTGCAGAACGAATATGTAAGAAAGTTCTCACCAAGGTAAAAAAACACGAGCGTTGACGGTATTAATTGCCTTTAAGCGTTAAATAATTAACACCCCTCCCAAGACCACCTGCGGGTAGCCCTTGGACAGATAACAAGATATATCTCAAGTTATATATTGATACACACAGAGGTGCTTGCCCGGCGACCTTAAGCTGCTGCTGCCGGCATTGATCGTCGAACAGCCGTGTCATGACTATGAGCTGATTTGTAAGATCGAAAGCCTGTTCGATGGCGCGTCCCCCCCAGCTCAGGCGTGATCTACCCGACGCTGACTTTTCTGGAGGAAAGCGATTTGATCCAGGGCGATGCAAGCGTTCTTCAAGGCCGTCGGTTACTGGCGTGCCGAAGGCACTGAAGAAGAATGAGTCAGGGCCGGGGCTTGATGACTTTGTCCAGCCCCACCAGGCCCAGGGCGATTGCCACGAACCCCGCCAGGATCCCCCCCGCGTTCACAAAGACCTGTGGATAACCGAGGGTGCTCACATCGATGAACGGGTACTGATATTGCCCGAGCAGGTCACCGCGCAGCAGCGCATAGGCGAAGTACACCAACGGGTAGACCACCCATGCGCCGATGTGCCTGACGCGCAAGCTACCCTTGGGCACACAGCGCCACCAGTAAATAAAAAACAACACCGGCATCACATCATGCAGCAATTCGTCGGCGATGAATTGGAAGCCCGTGGGGCTCCACAAATGCCGCAGCAGCAGGTTGTACGCCAGGCTTACCACGATGATGCTCGCGGCAATCGCGCTGCTGATCCTGGGTGAATGGAAAAACCGCTTCGCGGCAGACTCGCGGTTGACCAGCGCATAGCTCATCACCACGACTACCAGGGTGTTGGTGAGCACAGTGAAGAAACTGAAAAAGTTGATCAACCCGCCCAACAGGCTGGCACCGGCTTGCCAGCGCGAATAGAAAATCAGGTACTGCTGAATCGCCAACCCTGTCCAACCGGCCAGCGCCGCTGCCGCCACATACCGCTTCATGTCATCAGTCCAGCGGGCGTTTGGTGCGCATCAACTTGACGTACAACCCTTCGACTTTTTCGCGCGCCCAGGGGGTCTTGCGCAGGAAGGTGAGGCTGGACTTGATGCTCGGGTCGCTCTTGAAGCAGCGGATATCAATGCGCTCGGCGAGGCCCGCCCATTCGTAATGTTCCACCAGGGTGGTGAGGACGTGCTGAAGGGTCACGCCGTGGAGGGGGTCGTTGCTTGTCGCGGTCATGCCGGGCCTTTTGCAAAAAGAGGAAACACAGCCGCGCACCTTAGCCGACGGGGCGTACAGGTGGAAGCACCGCATTGAATATAGCCCCTGGGAAAAAGTTCCCCTTTTCAGCCAAAAAAGAGATGTTATATTGTAACAATAATTACCAAAATCCAGCCTTTCACTACCGTTTCAGCCTTCTCTTTTTTGCTGTTTTGCCAAGGAATGTATGATGTCCCGCTCCCCTCTCTGGCGCCTGTCCCCCCTGGCCGCCGCCCTGTTGATCAGCGCCGAAGCCCACGCCCTGGAACTACCCCCCCAGGTCATCACTGGCAACCCGCTGGGCAACGAACAACTCGCATCGCCGACCACCGTGCTCGAAGGCGATAACCTGACCCTGCAACAAAAAGGCAGCCTCGGCGAAACCTTGAACAAGCAGCCGGGCGTGTCGTCGTCCTACTTTGGCCCCGGTGCCAGCCGACCGATCATTCGCGGCCAGGACGGCGACCGCATTCGCCTCCTGCGCAATGGCGTCGGCGCGCTGGACGCGTCGTCACTGTCCTACGACCACGCGGTGCCGCTGGACCCGGTCAACGTCGAGCGCATTGAAATCGTGCGTGGCCCGGCCGCCCTCTTGTATGGCGGCAGCGCCATCGGCGGCGTGGTCAATACCTTTGACAACCGCATCCCCACCGAAGCCATCGAAGGCATCCACGGTGCCGGTGAACTGCGCTACGGTGGCGCCGACACCACGCGCAGCAGCGCCGGCAAACTGGAAGCCGGCAATGGCACCTTCGCCCTGCACCTGGACGCCAATGCGCGGGAATTCAACGACCTGAAAATCCCAGGCTTTGCCCGCAGCCGCCATGCGCCTGAGAACGAAGATGGCCCCGGTAAAAATGGCCGCCTGGGCAACAGTGACGGGCGCCAGGACGGCGGTGCAGTCGGCGGCTCCTACACCTGGGACGATGGTTACGCCGGGCTGTCCTACAGCAGCTATGACAGTAACTACGGCTCCCCCGCCGAGCAGGACGTGCGCATCCGCATGAAGCAGGATCACTACGCGTTCGCCTCCGAGATGCGCAACCTGCAAGGCCCGTTTACTTCGGTGAAACTCGACGCCGGCTACACCGACTACGAACACCGCGAAATCGAAGGCGGTGAAACCGGCACGATTTTCAAGAACAAGGGCTATGAAGCGCGGGTTGAAGCGCGCCACCAGCCAATCGGCCCGTTCGACGGCGTGGTCGGCGCGCAAGTGACTCGCAATGAGTTCTCGGCCCTGGGTGAAGAAGCCTTCGTGCCGCAAACCGACACCAACGCTGGCGCGCTGTTTATCCTTGAGGACATGCAGGCCACCGAACGCCTGAAACTCAGCCTCGGCGGGCGTCTGGAACACACCCGTGTGGACCCGGACGCCAAAGGCAACGCGCGCTTCGCCAATGCCGACAAGGCCAATGACTTCACCGCCGGCAGCCTGTCGTCCGGGGCGGTCTACACCCTCACACCCGTCTGGTCCGTGGCCGCGACCCTAGGCTACACCGAACGCGCACCGACGTTCTATGAGCTGTACGCCAATGGCGCCCACGTCGCCACCGGCACCTACGAACTGGGCGACGCCAACCTGAAGAAAGAAAAGGCGGTGTCCAGCGACCTGGCGCTGCGCTTTGACAATGGCACCCACAAGGGCAGCTTCGGTGTGTTCTACAGCCGCTTCTCCAACTACATCGGGCTGCTGGGAACGGGTCGTACGCTAAACGACGAAGGCGAAGAAGACGCAGGCGGCATCCCTGAGTATGAATACTCCGGCGTGCGCGCCCGTTTCGCCGGCTTCGAAGCCCAGGATCACTGGAAGCTCGGCGAAAGCGCCTACGGTAAGTTCGCGCTGGAACTGTCGGGCGACTACACCCGCGCCACCAACCTCGACACCGGCGAAGCCTTGCCGCGTATTGCACCGCTGCGCTTGAACAGCGGCCTGCTATGGGAACTGGACCGCTGGCAGGCGCGCATCGACGTGGAACATGCCGCAGGCCAAGGCCGTGTGCCAGATAACGAAAGCGGCACCGATGGCTACACCACCCTGGGCGCCAGCGCGGGGTATCGCTTCAATGTGGGAGGCAGCCAGTGGCTGGCGTTCGTCAACGGTGAGAACCTGACCAACCAGACCGTGCGGTATGCCAGCTCGATCCTGCGTGACATCGCGCCGGCACCGGGGCGTAGCGTGCAATTCGGCATACGCACCACCTTCTAAAAAAACCGCGAATCCTACCTGTGGGAGCTGGCGAGCCGGCTTGGTGTGGCAAACGGATTTGTTGTGGCGAGCGGGCTTGCCCCGCGTTGGGGCGCGAAGCGGCCCCATTACAGACAATGTGTTTTTAACTGACACGCCGCGGTGCCTGGTTTTGGGGCTGCTGCGCAGCCCAACGCGGGGCAAGCCCGCTCGCCACAACAAGCCCGCTCGCCACAGGCCAGCCCGCTCGCCACAGTTACGGTGTTCTGCCTTAACTGAACGGCATTCGGGCTTGCCACAATCACTGTTACCGAATCGGAAATGATGCATCTTGCGATTTGCGCTTTCTCTCGGCGCGTCCTCCCATTATCCTTGCCGCAATAAACTGAAACGTTTCACTCTCCGGTCGACCCCATCTTGCCGAATTCCCCTCGCAACAGAGACAGCGCTGTCTTGCACCGACCTGCGCCTGGGTATAAATCGCCCGCCTGTGGATAACCCAGTTATCCACAGAAAAACCCGAATGAACGCTGAACCAAGCCCGCGCCGAATCGTCATCTACAGTGAAGCACGGGGTTACATAATTCCAACGTAACGGAGAAACACAACTATGAGCACTGACGGTGCCTCAAGTCCAAGTCGCCTGCTGCCCAGGCTGCTTGGAGTCTTGCTGCTGATCATGGGCCTGGCCTTGCTGGCCGGGGGTATCAAGCTGACGATGCTCGGCGGGTCGCTGTACTACCTGCTGGCCGGTATCGGCATCACCTTGACCGGCCTCTTGCTGCTGGCCACCCGCCGCGCTGCGCTGGGCCTGTACGCACTGGTGCTGCTCGCCAGCACCGTGTGGGCACTTTGGGAAGTCGGCCTGGACTGGTGGCAACTGGTGCCGCGCCTGGCACTGCTGTTCGCCCTGGGTATCGTCATGTTGCTCCCATGGTTTCGCCGTCCGTTGCTGCGTGGCCAACCGGCCCCGCTGGGTACCGGCGCGCTGAGCGTGGCCGTGGTACTGGCGGGCGCCGCAGCCATCGCCAGCCAGTTCACCAACCCCGGTGAGATCAAAGGCCAGTTGGACCGCGACGCGGTACCGGGCATGGCCAGTGCGGCACCGGCCCAGGCCGATGGCGACTGGAACTCCTACGGTCGTTCCGCCTATGGCGATCGCTACTCGCCCCTGGCGCAGATCACAGCGGAAAACGCCCATAAGCTGGTCCCGGCGTGGACCTACCGCACCGGCGACATCCCCGGCCCGAACGACCCGGGTGAGACCACGGCGGAAAACACCCCGCTGAAAGTCAACGGCATGCTCTACGTATGCACCCCGCACAGCCAAGTCATCGCCCTCGACCCGGATACCGGCAAGGAAATCTGGCGTTTCGATCCGAAGATCAGCACCGAAGGTGCCGAGAACTTCAAGGGTTGGGCGCACATGACCTGCCGTGGCGTGTCGTATCACGATGACGCCGTCTACGCGTCCGAGCAGAGCCCCACCGGAAGCGCCAGCCCCGCCGTCGCGCCGAATGCCTGCCCGAAACGCATCTTCGTACCGACGGCCGACACACGCCTGATCGCCCTGAACGCCGACACCGGCAAGATGTGCGAAGACTTCGGTGACAAAGGCCAGGTCGACCTGCGTGCCAATATCGGCAGCTTCGCCCCAGGCGGTTACTACTCCACGTCGCCACCGGCCGTGACTAAGAACCTGGTGGTGATCGGCGGCCACGTCACCGACAACGTCTCCACCGACGAACCCAGCGGCGTGATCCGCGCGTTCGACGTGCACACCGGCAAGCTGGTGTGGAACTGGGACAGCGGCAACCCCGACGACACCACGCCGCTGGCCGAGGGCAAGACCTACACCCGTAACTCGCCGAACATGTGGTCCATGTTCGCCGTGGATGAAAAGCTCGGCATGCTCTACCTGCCGATGGGCAACCAGATGCCTGACCAATACGGCGGCGACCGTACCGAAGACTCGGAAAAATACAGCGCCGGCCTGACAGCCCTGGACATCGACAGCGGCCATGTGAAGTGGACCTTCCAGTTCACCCACCATGACCTGTGGGACATGGACGTGGGCGGCCAGCCTTCGCTGATCGACATCAAGACCGCTGAAGGCGTGAAGCAAGCGGTGATGGCGTCGACCAAGCAAGGCAGCATCTACGTCCTGGACCGCGCAACCGGCCAGCCGGTGGTGCCGATCCACGAAGTGGCAGTACCCCAAGGTGCAGTCGCTGGCGACCACACCTCGCCGACCCAACCGAAGTCCGACCTGAACTTCATGCCACCGCCGCTCAAAGAGCGCGACATGTGGGGCGTGACGCCGTTCGACCAGTTGCTGTGCCGTATCGACTTCAAGTCCATGCGCTACGACGGGGCTTTCACTCCGCCATCGCTGCAAGGTTCGATCGTGTACCCAGGTAACTTCGGCGTGTTCGACTGGGGTGGCATTTCCGTCGACCCGGTACGCCAGATTGCCTTCGTGAACCCGAGCTACATGGCGTTCAAATCGAAACTGATCCCGGCCGCCGATATCGCCAAGCAAGGCCCGCGCATCAGCGAAACCCAAGGCGTACAGCCGAACAAAGGCGCGCCCTACGGCGTGATCCTCGAAGCCATGCTGTCGCCCATGGGCCTGCCGTGCCAGGCACCGGCGTGGGGTTATGTGGCAGCGGTCGACCTGACCACCCACAAAACCATCTGGATGCACAAGAACGGTACCGTGCGCGACAGCTCGCCCGTGCCAATCCCCCTGACCATGGGCGTGCCTAGCCTGGGCGGCACCTTCACCACCGCCGGTGGCGTGGCGTTCCTCAGCGGTACCCTCGACCAGTACCTGCGTGCCTATGACGTGAAAAACGGCAAGCAACTGTGGGAAGGTCGCCTGCCAGCCGGCGCGCAAACCACCCCGATGACCTACACCGGCAAGGACGGCAAGCAATACGTGCTGGTCATGGCCGGCGGTCACGGTTCCCTGGGCACCAAGCAGGGTGACTACGTGATGGCGTTCAAACTGCCGGATTAAGCTGTATCGGCGGCAAACCAAGGCGGCTACCCTCACAGGTAGCCGCCTTTTTCATGAGCGAAGAAAATCAAAATATGGGAGAGGCGGTGGACTGCACCCGTCGTTATAGCGGTACCCGCTCGCGCCGCATCCACATCTCGAACGCCATGGCACTGAGCGGCCGGCTGATCAGATAGCCCTGGGCAGTGTCGCAATGCCACAGCTTGAGCAGCTTGAGGCTCGGCTCGAACTCCACCCCTTCGGCCACCACCTTGAGCCCCAGGTTGTGGCTCATTTCGATGGTGGAACGCACGATCACTCCATCGCCACTGGTGCTGTCGAGGTTGCGTACAAAGGACTGGTCGATTTTCAACTCCTGCACCGGCAAGCGCTGCAATTGCGCCAACGACGAATAACCGGTGCCGAAGTCATCCACCGACAGGCTGATGCCGCAACCACGCAACCGGTCCAGCACACTGAGGGCCTGTTGCGGGTTGTGCATGATCGCGCTTTCGGTGATCTCGAAAATCAACTGCTGGGCCAATACGCCGTATTGCAGCAGCAAGGTGGTGACTCGAGTGGCCAGGTCATCATCGCCCAGGTCATCCACCGAAATATTCACCGACAGCTGGATCGATATACCGCGCTGTGCCCATTCACCCACCTGGCGGATGGCTTCTTCGATCACCCACTGGGTCAGGCCGCGCATGCTGCCGGTGCGCTCGGCCAAGGGGATGAATTCGGCCGGAGACACCAGGCCCAGGCTCGGGTGCTGCCAACGCAGCAGGGCTTCGGCCTGGCGCACGTCGCCCTGTTTGAGATCGAGCTTGGGCTGGTAGCAGAGGAACAGTTCGCCTTCGACGGCGGCCCGGCGCAAGTCGCGGATCAAGGTGATCTGACGTTGGTGCGCAAGGTCGCGGTCCTGCTGGTAGATCTGCAGGTAGCCTGGCAGCGCTGCCGCATCGTGACGAGCGATGGCGGCGCGACCGATCAACTCTTCCACCTGCTGGCCATCGGCGGGGTACGCGGCGATACCGATACTGACTTCGTGACGCAGTTCGTCATTGCCAATGCGTTGGGGCTCGGTGAGCAGTGCATACAGCCGGTCGGCGCGGGCCACGGCGCGGTCGATCTCGGTGTTTTCCAGCAGCAGCAGAAATTCGCTGCCAGTGATGCGCGCGGCCGTGTCGCTGGCCAACAGGCTCATGGACAGACAGCGGCTGGCTTCGCGCAGCATTTCCTCGACGCCCTCAGGACCGAAGCCTTCGTTGATCACCCGGTAGTTCTCGATGCCCAGGTACAGCAACACCACGGGCCGCCTTGCACTGATCGCACTGCCCAGGCGCTCCATGGCCAGGGCGCGGTTGGGCAGGCCGGTCAGCGGGTCATGCAAGGCGTTATGCGCCAGTTGCCGCTCGCGCACGGCGATACCGCTTTGCATGGCGTTGAAGGCGCGGGCCAGCAGGCCGAACTCGTCGTGGCTGCGCACCCGCACTGGCGTGCGGTAATCACCGGCACCAATGCGTCCAGCCGCCTCCACCAGCGCATTGAGCGGTCGTGACACACGGCGCGCCAGGAACAGCGCGCCGGCCAATGACACCAGCAGCACCGCCAGGGCAATCCCGAGGAACTGCCGGTCCAGCGGAGCAAAGGACTCCAGCGCATGGTCCAGCGGACTTTGCAGCAGCACGCGCACGTCATCGCCATCGCCATCGCCGTTATTGGCCAGCGGCAGCACTTGGCTGAGCACGCGTTGCCCGTAAAACAACGTGATCTGTGCGTCACGTTCGAGGTGTGTGTCGCGCAACAGGTTGAACACAGTGGCCTGGTAGGCGTCGGGCTGGGTGCTGAACAGCGTGCCGGGACGGCCGTCCTGCACACTGAGAAACGACACCTCAAGGTTGCTCATGGAGCGCAATTCATGGGCGAACCCTTTGTCCATGGGGAAGCCCATGACCACTCGGGCAATGGGCAGCGGGTCGAGCACTTCATCCTGCACCAGCAGGTAGGGTCGCCCGTCCATGGCCACGATCAACATCTGCAAGCCACTGCGCCGTGCCTGGCGCAACGCCGCATCGTAGGGAAACAGCTGACCGCGACTCAGCAGCGGCAAGGTACTGGCGATCACCTTGCCGTCGAGCCCCAGCACAAACACCTGGCTGGAGCGGATACCGCTGCCATGGCGGCGTACGGCGGCCAGAATCGGTGTGGCCTGGCCCTCGATCACGGCTTGCTTGAAGGGGCCATCGGCGGTCAGCCAATCCAGCCCGTATTGCAGGCGGCGACCCCGCAGTTCCAGCAAGCGTTCGAAGACCTGGCTGCCGGTCTTCAACTGGACCTGGGCCTGGTTTTCCACAGCCTGGGAGGTGGCGGCCTTGACGGCGAGGTAGGTGGCGCCGACCACCACCAGCAGCAGCAACACCAGCACTCCGGCGATACGAGTTTGAAACGTGTGGCGCCACGCCATTGCCGTGCCCTCTGGCAGCGTTCGTCGTTTTATGCCACTGCGTCCCTGTGTCATAGCGCGTCCCTCGCGAACTGCTGACCTGGCGTCAAAAAAATATCCATCGCCGATGGACATTCAGTTTTAGCAGATTAGCTGGGAGCACGGACAAGTGCACCCAATAAAACCGGGGACTTCGCTGTCATTTTATTGGCGACAAACGTTGGGCGGGCCGTCAGCCACGAGCGCGCATAAAGTCCCCCCAACGACGCACCAGGTAGTTGTGCTCATCCATCACCGAGTTCCACACGGCGATATGCCCCATGCGTTGCTCATAGGAACCGCCGTCGCGCACTTCGCCGATATCAATCAGCGGCAAGCCATCGCTGCCGAGCAATTCCTCACGGGCAGGTTTGCCGGCATACCAGTAATCCCATTCGGCGCTGCTCAGGTGGTCGCGACTGCGCGCCGGGTTGCCGATGTAGTAACCCTGGCGCGCCATCACCGCGCCCGGCCAACCGGACAACCACCAATTGAGATACGCATACGCCGCATCCAGCACCGCCCCCTGGGCATGCCGCGACAGGGACAGGCCGCCGAACCAGGCGCGATAGCCTTCGCGGGGCACCGCCAGACGGTACTTCACCCCCGCCCGGTGCAAGCGCATCAAGGTGGGCGACCACAGGCTCTGGATATCGATGCTCGGGCTGAGCATCAATTGCGCGGCTTCTTCATCGTCCGACCAGAACGCCGCGAAGTGCCCTTCCTTCTGCTTGCGCACCAGAATGTCAGCGAGTACATCGATCTCTTCGATGCTCATGTTGCCGATGTCCTTGAACGTCGCCAGCCCGGCGCCCTGCACCGCCAGCGCGGCGTCCAGGGCGCCGATGGCGGCGTCGCTTTGCAACGCGGTGCGCGCGCTCCAGGCGGGGTCGAGCAGCCAGCCCCAGCTTTCATTGCCGTGGCTGAAACCCTCGGGCAGGCGCTCGGGGCGGTAGGCAAAGCTGTCGGCATTGTGGGTCAGGGGCAACATGCTGATGCGTTCGGTGACGGTGCTGCCGAGGCTGCCGTCGTGCTGTACGAACAGGCGCTCGCTGGGCACGCTGCCGCTGCCCAGGCGGTCATGGGCCGAAAGGCGGCCACGCTTGGGCAGGTCGTTGATCTCGTGCCACAAAGCGATGCGCCGGGTGTCGATGGGCTGGATTGCCCGCGCCGGCCACACGAAGTCGACGTTGTGGAACCACTGGTCATACAGGTCGTAGCTGTCGGGCTGCATCACTGCGATGCGCTGGGCCTGTTCGACATCGTGCACCTGGTACACTAGGCGAATGCCCAACTCCTGTTCGGCCCGCACACGCAGGCATTCGAGCAGCGTTACCGACGTACCGAGCACGCGCAATGTGATCATGCCGCGAACCG
Organism: Pseudomonas sp. MPR-R2A5; assembly: GCF_058793055.1. NCBI lineage: Bacteria > Pseudomonadati > Pseudomonadota > Gammaproteobacteria > Pseudomonadales > Pseudomonadaceae > Pseudomonas > Pseudomonas sp. MPR-R2A5. The sequence continues at coordinate 1,053 of NZ_JBXAFK010000047.1, read as the reverse complement.
CCGTGAGAACACGTCGAACGAGCGACGCAACTGCGCCGGGTCCAGGCCGCGCAGGATGAACACCAGGCGCGATTGCCGCTCGGCACCTGGCCAGGCCGGCAGGTGGACCGGAGCATGCAGGCAGTGCTGCACACCATGAATAACGATGGGGGCCAAACTTGCGTTCACGTTGAGCAGTCCTTTGACGCGAAGGATTCGTTCGCCGTGGCATCTTAGCAGCATCGACAACCAGACCCCGAAGCCGACCCAATCCAATGGCTGGTCGAAGGTCAGGCAGCACACTTGCGCAGCGCCGTGGGTGGCGGCCGTGGGTTGGTGCAGTTGCCAGCGACTGACCTCCACGGCGGGTTCGGCACTGCGCAAGCCTTCGCCGAGCAGCAACTGGTCGCCGCTGTGGATATCATGGGTATCGAGGATCGGCGTACCGGCATTGAGCGCCTGTAAATGCGCGCGCAGGGGCGCGCAGTCGCCTTCCAGGTCGGTCTTGCTCAGCAGCAAGCGATCCGCCGCCACGACCTGGGCCAGCCATTCCGGGTGCAAGCGTTCTTGCAGGGCGGCGTGGCTGGCGTCGACCAGGGTGATCACCAGGCCAATGTGAAAGCGCCCACGCAGTTGCACGTCGTTGTTCAGGGTGGCCAGGATCGGCGCCGGGTCGGCCAGGCCAGTGGTTTCCAGGATCACCCGTTTGAAGGCCGGGATTTCGCCGCGCTCGCGGCGTTGCAACAGGCCGAGCAGCGCGTCTTTCAACTCGCCACGGATCGAACAGCATACGCAGCCGCTGGGCAGCAGCACGGTGTCCGGGGCCACCTCTTCGACCAGCAGATGGTCGATGCCGACGTCGCCGAATTCGTTGATCAGCAACGCGGTGTCGCCGAGGCTTTCGCCGTGCAGCAGGCGCTTGAGCAAGGTGGTCTTGCCGCTGCCGAGGAAGCCGGTGATGACATTCAGTGCGATGCTCATATTTATCTCCGCACCCTGTAGGAGCGAGCTTGCTCGCGAAAAACTCACAGGCGCCGCGTTCATTCAGAAAACACGCGTTATCGTTGACGTTTT
>NZ_JBXAFK010000046.1:0-65060 GCF_058793055.1 Pseudomonas sp. MPR-R2A5 | reverse complement strand
ACGCAGGTTTCTTTTTGGTTGGCATACATGCACCTCTTACTCATGTTATGCCCGAACACAAAATTTCTGACACCCCCATTGGGGCCGCTACGCAGCCCAACGCGGGGCAAGCCCGCTCGCCACAACAAGCCCGTTCGCCACAAACATCACAATAGGCCCGCTTGCCACGGCAGCTCATCAACCACAATAAGCCCGCCGACCACAATAAAACCCTGACCCAGATCACCATGGCCTATAACTGACTCAGCCACTCTCACGGCCTTTTGTCCGCTCGCCCCGCAACGGAGATGCTTGTGTTCGCCAACCTGCTGATCATTCTGGCCTCATCCCTGGTGGTGATTGCGCTGTTTCGCCGGCTGCAATTGCCCCCCGTGCTGGGCTACCTGTGCGTGGGCCTGGCCGTGGGACCGACCGCCCTCGACTGGGTGAATGACAGTGAAGCATTGCCCGACCTGGCCGAACTCGGCGTGGTGTTCCTGCTGTTTTCCCTGGGCCTGGAGTTTTCCCTGACCAAGATGCTCGCCCTGCGCCACGTGGTGTTTGGCTTGGGCAGCTTGCAGGTACTGGGCTGCGGGATGCTGCTGGGAGGCCTGTTGATGGGGTTTGGGCTCGCGCCCGGCGTCGCACTGTTGCTCGGCGCCGGGCTGGCCTTGTCCTCCACGGCCATCGTCAGCAAGGAGCTGACCAGCCTCGGAGAAATCTTCAGCAGCCATGGCCAGAATGCGATTGGCGTGTTGCTGTTCCAGGATGTGGTCGCGGTGCTGCTATTGACGCTGGTGCCGGTGTTTACCGGCAGCAGTGAACAGGCCTGGTACTGGGCGCTGCCACTGACCCTGGGCAAGACCGGGGTGCTGTTCATTGGCCTGTTGCTCGCCAGCCGTTGGTTGTTGCCACGCCTGTTCCATGAAGTCGCCGCCTCCCACTCGGCTGAGCTGTTCGTGCTGCTGGCCTTGGTGATCGTCCTGCTGACGGCCTGGCTCACCCATTTGCTTGGGCTCTCCCCTGCCCTCGGCGCCTTTCTGGCCGGCATGCTGCTGGGAGAAAGCCACTACCGGCACCAGATCGAAGCGGATATCCGGCCATTTCGCGACATCCTGCTGGGGCTGTTTTTCGTCAGCATCGGCATGCTGATCGACCTGCAACTGTTCCTTAGCCACAGCCTGCTGATCCTCGGCCTGACCCTCACGCTGATGCTGGTCAAAGGGTGTGTGGTGGCCGCACTGGTCAAGCTGCGTGGCAGCGACAGCGAAACCGCCTGGCGCAGTGGCCTGGCCCTGGCCCAGGGCGGCGAATTTTGTTTTGCATTGATGGCGCAGATGCAACAGGGCCGGCTGATACCCGATGAATTCAACGGCCTGCTGCTCGCCGCGACCTTCTGCTCGATGCTGCTGACCCCACTGCTGTTGCGCGCCGCACCGGCCATCGCCCTGCGGCTGCACCGTAAACCCAACCAGCAAGTACAACTGGAAGCCATCACCGCGCTCAACGCCCAATTGCACGGGCATGCGGTGATCTGTGGCTACGGGCGGGTCGGCCAATCCATCGGGCGTTTCCTGCGTCGGGAACAACAGGCTTACATCGCCCTGGATGATGACCCGGAACGGGTGCAGGAAGCCGCCACCGAAGACAGCAGCGTGCACTACGGCGACTGCCGCCGTGGCGCCTTGCTCAGCGCGGTCGGCCTGGAGCGGGCGCGGTTGGTGGTGATCGCGGTGGACAATACCGATGTGGCCCTGGCGGTGCTGAAGGAGGCGCGCCGGATCAACCCGCAGGTACCGATCCTGGTGCGCACCCGCGACGACAGCCAACTGGCCGAGCTGAAAGCCGCCGGCGCCAGCGAAGTGGTGCCGGAGCTATTGGAGTCGAGCCTGATGCTCGCCTCCCACGCCTTGATCCTGCTGGGCCTGCCGGACCATCAGGTGCAGGCGCGGGTGGATGAAGTGCGACATAACCGCTACCGCCTGCTGCACGGCTTTTATTCGCACCCGGGCACTGACGAAGAGGCGCCGATCAATCCTGACTGACTGCGCCGATCTTGTGGATCGACAGGTCCGCGCCGTAATACTCCTCTTCCTGGCTAAGGCGCAGCCCATGTACGTGCTTGATCACGCCATACACCAGCAGGCCGCCGCCCAGCGCCACGACCACGCCGAGGGCCGTACCGATCAACTGGCTGAGCAGGCTCACGCCGCCCAAACCGCCCAGGGCCGCCTGGCCGAAGATGCCGCAGGCAATGCCGCCCCACACGCCGCACAGGCCATGCAGCGGCCACACGCCCAGTACATCGTCGATTTTCCAACGATCCTGGGCGGCGATAAAGCACCACACAAACAGGCCACCGGCCACTACCCCCGTGACCAGAGCGCCCACCGGGTGCATCAGGTCGGAACCGGCGCAGATCGCCACCAGCCCGGCCAGCGGGCCGTTGTGCAGGAAGCCGGGGTCGTTGCGACCGATCACCAGGGCCGCCACGGTGCCACCGACCATGGCCATCAACGAATTGACCGCCACCAGGCCGCTGACCCCGTCCAGGGTCTGGGCGCTCATCACGTTAAAGCCGAACCAGCCGACGATCAGAATCCACGAGCCCAGCGCCAGGAACGGAATACTCGACGGCGCAAACGCCACCAGGCGCCCTTCGCGATAACGTCCATTGCGCGGCCCCAGCAACAGCACCGCCGCCAGCGCCAGCCAGCCGCCCATGGCATGCACCACCACCGACCCGGCAAAATCATGGAAGCGGGCACCAAAGGTCGCGAGCAACCAGGCTTGCAGGCCGAAATTGCCGTTCCACACCATGCCTTCGAAAAACGGGTAGATGAAGGCTACGATCAACGCCGTCGCGCACAACTGCGGAGCGAACTTTGCACGCTCGGCAATGCCCCCGGAAATGATCGCCGGGATCGCGGCGGCAAAGGTCAGCAGGAAGAAGAACTTCACCAGGCCATAGCCATGATCGACACTGATCACCGCGGCCGGATGCATGAAACTCACGCCATAGGAGATCCAATAGCCTATAAAGAAATAGGCCAGGGTCGAGATGGCGAAGTCGCTGAGGATCTTCGACAGGGCGTTGACCTGGTTCTTCTGGCGCACGGTGCCGACTTCGAGGAAGGCGAAACCGGCATGCATGGCCAGGACCATGACCGCACCAATCAGGATGAACAGAGTGTTGGAGCTATGGACAAGAGTGTCCACCGCGCTTTGCAAATTTTCCATGGAGGTTGGCAGGCCTGCATTAAAGGCAAAAAGCACCAAAGCGGTTCAAGCCAGCGAATCGCGCACTAAATTGGCACCAGCGGCCCCACCCCTCTTGCGAGGGTGTGAACCGCTTTAGCGCAGCGATCAGCACAACGGGCCATCCCCGACAGGGTTTTTCCGCGAGTTTCAGTTATTTTGGGTAAGGTTTTTGTAGGCTTGAGCCCCGACCGCCCAGATTCAGCGCAGGCCCAGGGGCAGGCGCACCAAGGCAAAGCAAAAGCTGTACCACACAATTGCAATGAACCTTCACCGACACCGGTGACTCGAAACCACACGCATAGATCAGCCACTCACGGAGATAACCATGGCCAGCAAAACGACGAAGACGGCTCAAGAAATACTGATGGCGGATTTTCAAACCCTGGTCAGCGATACCGAAAAGTTGCTCGACGACACCGCCATCCTGGCCGGCGACCAGGCCGACGAGCTGCGCGCCAAGATCCACGACAGCCTGCTCAAGGCCCGCGAAACCCTGCAACTGACCGAAGATTCCCTGCGCGAGCGCAGCAAGGCCGCCGTCACGGCAACGGAAGATTACGTGCAGGCCAACCCCTGGCAGTCGGTGGGCATTGCCGCCGGCGTGGGCTTTCTGATCGGCCTGTTGGCTACAAGGCGCTAAATCATGTCTATCGGCGAATCCGGCTCGTCAACGGGCCCAAGTTCTACCTCACGGCGCCTGGGTGCGGCTGTGCTGGGCTTGCTGCACAGCCATGTCGAACTGTTTGGTATCGAATTGCAGGAACAGAAGGCGCGCACGGTCAGCCTGCTGCTGTTTGCCGGCCTGGCGCTGGTGTTTGCCCTGTTGTTGCTGGTGGGGTTGTCGACCCTGGTGATGATCCTGGTGTGGGACACCGGCTACCGCCTGACCGGGATCGTCTGCCTCTGCGTGTTCTATACCCTGGCGGCAGCCTTTTGCGGCGTGCGCCTGAAAGCAGCGGTGTTCGATGAGTCCACGCCGTTCCACGCCACGCTCGAAGAGCTGGCCAATGATCGGGAGCGCCTGTTGCCATGAGCCTGAATGAAATCCCGCCCTCCACGACCCGTCGGGAAATGCGCAAGGCGTTGATCCGCCTGCGCATGGAAATGCATCGCCAGGAAATCCGCCACGAGTCCCAGCAACTGATGCTGCCCCTGACCAAGGTGCGCAACATGAGCCATAACTGGCAGGACAGCCTCGGCATCAAGCACGCGCCGCTGTGGGGCGTGGCGGCGGTGACGCTGATCGGCTTCTTTACTGGCAAGGGTGCCAAGGGCGGCAGCATCAGTAGCCTGACCCGCCTAGTGCGACTGGGCGCTGGCTTGATTCCACTGATCAAACTGGCCATGCAAGGCGCTTCACGCAAAGGTTGAGCCCTGCTGGCTGCATTCTTGCAAACAGAAACGACCCGGCCCTCCTGCGAGGGCCGGGTCTTTTTTCGCCAACGCTTTTAAGGAGGCCCCGTGATTGACGGGCAACCGCTCGCCTGCTTCCAGCCGTTTATCGACACCGCCACCGGACGCATTGCCGGCGTTGAGGCCCTCGGCCGCCTGCGCCAGGCTGATGGCCGCCTGCTCTCCGTCGGCCCGCTCTTTGCCGACCCGCGCACCCCAGGCGGAGCATTGCGTCGCCTGGACCGGCAGATTCGTGACAACGCCTTGAGCCGCCTGCATGAGGTGCCGCAGGACTGGTTCCTCAGCCTGAACATCTCGCCGCGCTGGATCAACCGCTTGCGCGTCGGCCAGGCCTTGCCCAGCCTGCAACAGCTCAAAGCCCATGACGTCGACCCGGCCCGTATCGTGTTCGAGATCACTGAACTGGGTGGTGATATCCAGCGCCTGGCCGATGTGGTGGCGCGCTATCGCGAGGCCGGCGCGCGCATTGCCATCGATGACTTCGGCGCTGGTTATTCCCAGCTCGACCGGGTACTGGCCTTGCAGCCGGACATTCTCAAGCTGGACATGCGCCTGTTCCAGGAAGCCGCCCGCGGAGGCCCCAGCAGCGAAGTGGTGCGCGCCCTGGCGCAAATGGCGGAAAAAACCGGCTGCTGGATCATCGCCGAGGGGGTTGAAACCGAGGCACAGTTGAGCTTCGCCCTGGAGTGTGGCTCGCGTTATGTGCAGGGCTATCTGTTCGCCCAGGCCCAGTTGGACTGGTTTGCCACCGATGCCTTCGTGCCGCGCTTTGCCCAACTGCGTGCCGCGTACGTCCAGCAGAAACTGGCGGAGCGCGGGCGCGTCATGCAACTGCGCCGGCAATTGGCCGAGCTGATGAGCATCCTGCAGGCCTGGGCCCAGGGCCAGGCGCCACTGAGCCAGCTGCCGCAACTGCCGGACTATCCATGGTTGTTGCGCTTTTACCAATGCGACCGCCATGGCACCCAACTGACGCCCAACTTCGAATGGCGCCAGGACGCCTGGCAAGCCGACAGCCGCTATCTGGGCCACAACTGGTCGTGGCGCCCATACTTCTATCATCTGCTGGCTGAAGGCTGGGAGGAGCGGCGCCTGACGCTGTCCTCGACCTACCGCGATGCCACCACCAACCAGTATTGCCTGACCGCCGGACAATTCTTCGATAATGGCCAGCGCTTGCTGTTGATCGATATCGACGCGGCCGGCCTGTAGATTTTTGCTTGCCCCGCCAAGGCGGAACCGGGAAGCTGGGCGGGTCATTCACCGCACGGAGAGTACCCGCCTTGGATTGGCCCACCCTGCTGACCCGCGAACGTCTTGGTAAACCGCTGCACAGCCCGGAAGAACTGGGCCGCAGCCCGTTTCACAAAGACCACGACCGCATCATTTTCTCCGGCGCGTTTCGCCGCCTGGGCCGCAAGACCCAAGTGCACCCTGTGTCGAGCAACGACCATATCCACACGCGCCTGACCCATTCACTGGAAGTCAGCTGCGTCGGACGGTCACTGGGCATGCGCGTGGGCGAAACGCTACGCAGCGCCCTGCCCGACTGGTGCGACCCGAGCGACCTGGGCATGGTGGTGCAATCAGCCTGCCTGGCCCATGACATCGGCAACCCGCCGTTCGGGCATTCCGGCGAAGATGCGATTCGCCATTGGTTCCAGCAGGCGGCCGGGCGCGGCTGGCTGGACGACATGAGCACCGCCGAGCGCAATGACTTCCTCAATTTCGAAGGCAACGCCCAGGGCTTTCGGGTACTCACGCAGCTGGAATACCACCAGTTCGACGGCGGTACCCGGCTGACCTACGCCACGTTGGGCACCTACCTGAAATATCCCTGGACCGCGCGCCACGCGGACTCGTTGGGCTACAAGAAGCACAAGTTCGGCTGCTATCAAAGCGAACTGCCGATCCTCGAACAGATCGCCCACAAGCTCGGCCTGCCGCAACTCGAAGAACAACGTTGGGCCCGCCACCCGCTGGTGTACCTCATGGAAGCGGCAGACGACATCTGCTACGCCTTGATCGACCTGGAAGACGGCCTGGAAATGGACTTGCTGCAATACGCCGAGGTCGAGTCGCTGCTCCTCGACCTGGTGGGCGACGACCTGCCGCAGACCTATCGGCAACTCGGCGCCCAGGATTCGCGTCGACGCAAACTGGCGATCCTGCGCGGCAAGGCCATCGAACACCTGACCAATGCGGCGGCGCGGGCCTTTGTCGAACAACAGGACGCCCTGCTGGCCGGCATGCTGCCTGGTGACTTGGTCGAGCATATGCACGGCCCCGCCAAGCGTTGTGTGTTGGATGCCAAAGACATGGCGCGCAAGAAGATCTTCCAGGACAAGCGCAAGACCCTGCATGAAATCGGCGCCTACACCACGCTGGAAATTCTCCTCAACGCCTTCTGTGGTGCAGCCCTTGAGCAACATGGCGGGCGCACGCCGTCGTTCAAGAACCGACGCATCCTCGATCTGCTCGGCAATAGCGCACCGGATCCGGCCTGGTCGCTGCACGCCTCGTTCCTGCGAATGATTGACTTCATCGCCGGCATGACCGACAGCTACGCCACTGAGATGGCGCGGGAAATGACCGGGCGCTCAAGCCCTCAATAATGTTTTCGATCACGCGTCTGTTCCCTGAAAAGAATCTCCCTACGATGGGAACAGAGCGGCCTGATCGAATTCGTACAAACCGCCGATGAATAATCACGCACCCTCTTAGGGGGCATGGCGAGACGTTCCTACGCCCCGCCCAATCGCCGCTTGACTCACCGTGTGCCCTTCTTATGCCTAGATATCGCCTTCGCCTCCTGTTGGTGGAGGATCACCCTTTTCAGTTGCTGGCGACCCAGTGCCTGCTCAACAGCTTCGGTTTCGACCGGTTGACCCTGGCTGAAAACGCCGAACAGGCGATCCGGCTGATGACGCAGTGCGAACAGCCCTTCGACCTGATGCTGTGCGACCAATGCCTGCCCGACCTGCCAGGGCTGGAGTTGGTCGAAATCGCCAGTCGCGGAGGTTTTATCGTGGGAGCCATCTTGCTCAGCGGCTTGCCCGCACTCGAACTGGAAAACCTGAATACCCAAGCCCTGCAACGTAACTTGCCATTGCTGGGTTACTTGGCAAAGCCGTTAAACCGCGACGAACTGATTGACTTGATACCCGCCACTCTAAATGTAGGAATTTAAACATGTTCATATAAGAAAAACTTACAACAACCCGGCTACTAAAACATTGGCAGCGACAGGAGCCCCGTCGCTCCCCATGCTCAGACACAAACACCCACAAAGCCTCAGCAACTCGTAAGACGATACCTTTTTTAATGTAGGATTTTTCCTGTTTTGTACCTATTCCCCTTGAGCTTCATGCTCCTTCCTCAGCTTCTGAGCTAATGTGCCCGCTTTATTTGCACTTGCATGGAATGTGATTATGAACACAGTTTTCATCATCGATGACCACCCTGTTATCAGGCTGGCGATTCGAATGTTGTTGGAACATGAAGGTTATAAGGTCGTCGGCGAAACGGATAATGGTTGTGATGCGATACAAATGGTTCGCGAATGCCTTCCGGATTTGATCATTCTGGATATCAGTATTCCGAAACTTGATGGCCTCGAAGTACTCTGCCGCTTCAACGCCATGAACACCCCGATGAAAACCCTCATCCTGACGGCACAATGCCCAACCCTGTTTGCCACCCGCTGTATGCGCTCTGGCGCCGACGGCTATGTGTGCAAGGAGGGCGACCTGAGTGAATTGCTGAGTGCGATTCGCGCGGTATTATCGGGTTATAACTATTTCCCGAGCCAGGCATTGAACGCTTGCGGCTCGGAAGGTAATTCCGAAGAGCTGGAACTGTTCAAGGCCGTTAATGACCGGGAATTAATGGTTTTGCAACTTTTTGCACAAGGCCGCACCAATAAAGAAATCGCCAAAGGCATGTTTCTAAGTAACAAGACCGTCAGCACCTATAAAAAGAGGCTTATGCAAAAACTCAAAGCCAAGTCCTTGGTAGAACTTATCGAGTTGGCAAAACGAAACGCGCTAGTGTGAGAAAGCGGATGCCCAGGCGTATAAAGGACTATTTGATCATATTGAGCGCAGGCATGTGCTTGAGCACCGCCGTGCTCGCCGTTCAAACAGAACCGGAACACTTCACCTTGTTGAGTCGCGCAGTCGGCGTTCAACTGGACTCCCAACTGGACACTGCCCAGCGGCAGTGGCTACAGAACAAACGCGAACTGGTGTTAGGCACTGCGGCACCTGACTACCCGCCCTTCGACCTCACCTCCAGTGGTCGCGACTACGAAGGGCTGACTGCCGACTACGCCGGGTTGCTGGCCAAAGCGCTGGACTTGCCGATCAAGGTGATGCGCTACCCGTCACGGGAAAAGTCCATCCAGGCCCTCGAAGCAGGCGAGATTGACTTGTTGGGCTCCTCCAACGGCTTCGAGGCCGCGAATCCGAACCTGGTCCTATCAGCCCCCTATGCCGTGGATCAACCGGTGCTGGTCACTCGGGAGGGTGAGACACGCAGCCTCAGCGAGGCCCTGGCTGGGCTGCGCCTGAGCCTGGTCTACCATTACCTGCCCCTGAGCGAAGTGGAGAAGCTGTACCCCGATGCAATCATCAGCACCTATCCCTCTTATCAAAATGCCCTGAATGCGGTGGCGTTCGACCAGGCAGACGTGTTTCTCGGCGATACCATCTCGACCCACTACATGATCAACAAGGGCTACCTGAAGAACATTCACATGGCCAACTTCGGCAAACATGAAGCCTATGGCTTCAGTTTTGCCCTGCGCCGGGACCAGCACGTGTTGCTGGGCATTGTGAACGCAGTGCTGGCGGCCGTGCCCACCAACGAACGCGAGAGCATCGCCAAGCGCTGGAGCGCCGGCAGCGATATTTTGCTGACCGACAAGAAACTGCAATTAACCCCGCGCGAGGAGCGCTGGCTCAAAGAGCATCCCGTGGTGAAAGTGCTGGTGAACGAAACCTTCGCGCCCCTGACCTTTTTCGACGCGGACGGCAATTTTCGCGGCATTACCGCCGACCTCCTGGAGCTGATCCGCCTGCGCACCGGCCTGCGCTTCGAGATCCAGCGCGGGCGGGATGTGCACGCGATGATCGAACAGGTCAGCAACCACGACGCCGACATCATCGGGGCCATGACGCCCAGTGTCGAACGGGAAGCGCAACTGGATTTCAGCCGGCCCTACCTGGAAAACTCCTACGTGCTGCTGACACGCAAAGAGCCCGGCGCCCCCTCGAACCTGGAGCAGATGGCAGGCAAGCGCCTGGCGATTACCCAGGGCAACCCGCTGCATGCGGTCCTGCGCAGGGACTTTCCACTGATCCGCCTGGTGGAGACCAGTGACACCTTCAAAGCCTCGGAGCTGCTCGCCCAGGGCCAGGTGGAGGGTGCGGTGAATTCGTTGGTAATCGCCAACTATTTCCTGTCATCGCCGATGTTCCAGGACAAACTGCAAATCAGCACCAGCATCGGCACTCTTCCGGCCACCTTTTCCCTGGCGACCTCACGCCATGCCACCGAACTGAGTTCAATCCTCGACAAGGCCCTGCTGAGCATCGCCCCGGATGAACTGGGCGTGATCAACAGTCGCTGGCGGGGCTACACCGCCGCCTCCGACAGCTACTGGCGCAATTACCACCACTTGATCGCCCAGATCATCATCGGCACCGGCTTGCTGCTATTGATTTCCCTGACCTGGAACGCCTACATGCGTCGCCAGATCAAGCACCGCCAAATGGCTGAGCGCGCCCTTAACGATCAGTTCGAGTTCATGCGCGCGCTGGTCAACGAAACGCCCCACCCGATTTATGTACGCGACCGCAACGGCCTGCTGCAGACCTGCAACGACAGCTACCTGCAGGTGTTCGACGCCAAGCGCGAGGACGTGATCGGCAAAAGTGTGGTGCAGATCGGTACGGCGCTGGAAACGGAGGCCGCGCAATACCATGCGGACTATTTGCGCGTCGTGGCACAGGGCGACCCAATGATCCTGGATCGCCCGCTGCACATCCGTGGAAAAAAACTGACGATCTACCACTGGATCCTGCCCTACCGCGACTCAACCGGTGAGGTCCAAGGCATTATCGGTGGCTGGATCGACATCAGCGAACGGCGCCAACTGTTCGATGAACTACGCGCCGCCAAGGAGCAGGCCGACGAGGCCAACCGGGCCAAAAGCACGTTTCTGGCGACCATGAGCCACGAAATCCGCACGCCGATGAACGCGGTGATCGGCATGCTGGAGCTGACCCTCAAGCGCGCCGACCAGGGTCACCTCGATCGACCGGCCATCGAGGTCGCCTACAACTCGGCCAAGGACTTGCTGGAGCTGATCGGCGACATCCTCGACATCGCGCGCATCGAATCCGGCCGCTTGAGCCTGGCCCCCGAGCGGGTCAACCTGAAGGAAGTGATCGAATCGGTGGTCCGCGTGTTCGACGGCCTGGCGCGTCAGAAAACCTTGAGTCTGTTGCTGGAGTTCAAGCCTGAACTCGAAGACACCGATGTGCTGATCGACCCACTGCGCTTCAAGCAGGTGCTGTCCAACCTGGTGAGCAATGCAATCAAATTCACCGAACGTGGCCAGGTAAAGATCAAGGTGGACGTTCAAGCCACCGAAATGCCCCAGCAGGTCGAGCTCAAGCTGGTGGTCGAGGACACCGGCATCGGCATCAGCCGGGACGACCAGCTACGCCTGTTCGAGCCCTTCGCCCAGGCCGATAATTCCGGCCACTTGGCCAGGAGTGGCGCGGGTCTTGGGCTGGTCATCTGCCGTAGCCTGTGTTCAATGATGGGCGGGCAACTGAGCCTGAGCAGCGTGCCGATGGTGGGCACCCAAGTGCATGTCAGCCTGAAGATGAACCGCCTGCTGCCGGTCGTGGCCGCGGACGAATCCAAGCCCATAGCAGCGGCACCGGCGCCGGTGCTCAATGTGCTGGTGGTGGACGATCACCCCGCAAACCGCCTGCTGATGTGCCAGCAACTCGGTTACCTCGGCCATCAGTTCACCGCCGCCCAGCACGGGGCGGCCGGGTTCCAGGCGTGGCGCCAGGAACACTTCGACCTGGTCATCGCCGACTGCAACATGCCAATCATGAACGGCTATGAGCTCTGCCGCTCGATCCGCGAATATGAGCAGCGAGAGCAACTGCCCGCTTGTGTCGTGCTGGGCTTTACCGCCAATGCCCAGCCCGAAGAGAAACTGCGCTGCGCCGAAGCGGGCATGAATGATTGCCTGTTCAAGCCCATCAGCCTCACGGCATTGGAGCGGCAACTGGCGCAGATCGAGCCACAACGGCCGGCCATGCAGCTGGACCTCACCAGCCTCGACGCCCTGACGGGAGGCGACCCACAGTTGAGTCGACGCCTACTCGAGGAGTTGTTGAGCAGCAGCGCCCATGACCGCCAGGAACTCGTCGCGATGTTGGTTCGACAGGCCTCGCCCCAGGACATCATCGAGCAAGCCCACAAGATCAAGGGCGCCGCCCGCATCGTGCAGGCCGTCGGGCTGGCCGGTCAGTGCGAAGCGCTGGAACAGGCATGCGCCCGAGGCGATGACTACCGCGTGATCGAAACCGGTATCAAGGCCCTGGAGAAATGCATGCTGGAAATGGAGCGAATGCTGCACATGCAGCTCAACAGCCTGAATTCATCGGGATAGGCAGACGCGAGCTTGACCGCTCGCGCCTGCCGCCACCTGTCAGCAGTCGGTCAACCGCAGGAAAATCGCCGCCAACTGTTCGATACCGGCCTGGTCCTGCACGGTAAAGCGGGCCAGCGAAGGGCTATCGAGGTCGAGGACGCCAATCAGTTGGCCGTTCTTGACCAGCGGCACCACCAGCTCACTGTTCGAGGCACTGTCACAGGCGATATGCCCGGGGAACGCGTGCACGTCTTCCACTCGCTGGGTTTGCCGCGTTGCCGCGGCCGCCCCACATACGCCACGACCGAAGGGGATACGCACGCAGGCGATCTGGCCCTGGAACGGGCCGAGCACCAATTCATCATTGCGGTTGAAGTAAAAGCCGGCCCAGTTCAGGTCGTCCAGCTGGTTGAACAAGAACGCAGAAAACTGCGCGCTATTGGCGATGAAATCCCGCTCATCGGCCAGCAGCGACTCCAGCTGCGCGCACAACAGGGCATAGCCATCCAGACCGGTACCGGCCTGTTGCAAATCGATCATGGTTGACGCTCCAGCAATTTAAGGCCCACCCAGTAACGGGCGAACTGATACGCGCACCGGCCGTTGCGATTGCCACGCCCGGTGGCCCAGCGTACGGCGAGGATGTCGAGGGCTTCATCGCGCTGCCACGGCAAGCCGGCCTTGTTCGCCAGCTCACCGATCCAGTGCTCGACCACGTTAAGGAAGTGTTCCTGGGAAAACGGGTAGAACGACAACCACAGGCCAAAACGGTCGGACAAGGCGATCTTGTCTTCCACCGCTTCACTGGGGTGCAGCTCGCCATCCACGCGCTTCCAATTGTCGTTGTCGCTCTGGTTTTCCGGCACCAGGTGACGACGGTTGGACGTGGCGTACAGCAACACGTTCTCCGGGGCCTGCTCCAGGGATCCGTCGAGCACGCTCTTGAGTACGCGGTAGTCGCCTTCGCCAGCCTCGAACGACAAATCATCGCAGAACAGGATGAAACGCTGCGGCAACTTGAGCAATTGCTCGACCACGCGCGGCAGGTCAGCCAGGTGATCACGTTCGATCTCGATCAGGCGCAAGCCGGCCTTGGCGTGCTGGGCGAGTAAGGCCCGCACCATGGACGATTTACCGGTGCCGCGCGACCCCCACAGCAACGCATGGTTGGCCGGCAAGCCGTCGAGAAACTGCTGGGTGTTGCGCGCCAGTTGTTCACGCTGCTTGTCGACGCCGATCAAGTCAGACAAGCGCATGTCCAGGCTCACGTCCAGGGGCAGCAAAAAGCCGCTGCGACCGTCACGCTGCCACCGGGCGGCGAGGCACTGGTTCCAGTCGATGGTTTGGCGCGGAGCGGGTAACAAGGGTTCCAGGCGAGCGAGCACAGCGTCGGCACGCTCAAGAAAGGCATTCAATCGAGAATCCACGACTATTCCTCTGGCAAGTTCTTGCAAAAGATGGCGTATTGGCAACCCTACGGCTGACTGCTGGGGGCTGCCCCCATAAAACCTAACGATTCGTGCCGGGCAAGCCAGAGCCTGTGGATGTTCAGCTATGCTTGCCGGGCGAAGGGACACGTGAAGTGGTTCAACACTCGATGGATATCAAGTTCGCCCACCGCTTGTCTTATAAACAAGCCAGATTGACGGTGCTGGTCGGTTTCGTCTTGGGAACCTTGCTCAGCCTTATCCAAATCGGCATTGATTATGCCAGCGAAGACGCATCCATCAACCGTGAAATTCGTTCCCTGATCGAAATCAGCCATAACCCCGCGTCTCGCATTGCCTACAACATTGACGCCGAACTGGCCCAGGAATTGACCCTGGGTTTGTTGCATTCCCCCGCTATCATCCGCGCACAGTTGATCGACAACAACGGCGTGGTGCTGGCCGACGTCGACCGACCGCGCAAGGAAAGCCCGTATCGGCCCTTCAGCGACTTCCTGTTCGGCGCCAACCGCCAGTTTGAAGACCGCCTTTTCCTCAGCCATATGCCCAACGAAGCCCTGGGCGTGTTGCGCCTGGACGTTGACACCTACGCTTTTGGCAGTCGCTTCCTGCGTCGCGCCGAAATCACCTTGCTCAACGGCTTCGCGCGCAGCCTGCTGCTGACGGGGATCTTGCTGGGCCTGTTCTACACCATGCTGACCCAGCCTCTGGTGCGCATCATTCGTGAGCTGAGCACCCGTAAACAGGCACGCCTGGACTGCCCGCCAGGGCATGAACACGATGAAATCGGTGTGCTGGTCAACGTCGCCAACCAGCAATTCGAAAACATGGAAACCGAGATACAGCAGCGTCGCCACGCCGAGGACCGTCTCACCGAGTACCTGGGGCAACTCGAGGACATCGTCTCCGCCCGCACCCTTGAGCTCAAGGCCAGCAACCAGCGCCTGAGCCAGTCCAACAAGGAACTGCAGGCGGCAAAGCTGACCGCCCTGAACATGGCCCAGGCGCGGGCGGCGTTCCTGGCGAATATGAGCCACGAAATCCGCACACCGCTCAATGGCTTGCTGGGCATGATCGCACTGTCCCTGGACAGCCCGCTGACCGCCGAACAACGCCAACAACTGTCGATCGCCCACGACTCCGGCAAAGTACTGGTGGAATTGCTCAACGATATTCTCGACCTGTCCAAGTTCAACGCCGGCCAGTTGGAGCTGGAACGCATCCCCTTCGACCTGGGCTCGCTGGTGGAAGACACCGCCAACCTGCTGTCGCAGAACGCCGCGCCCAGTGTCGAACTGACGTGCCTGATCGACCCGCAGTTTCCGGCCCAGGTGCTCGGCGATCCGACGCGCGTGCGGCAGATCGTCAGTAACCTGCTGTCCAACGCCCTCAAGTTCACGCGCTTTGGCCGTGTGGATGTTCGCCTCAGCGCCCACGATGGCCGGGTCAAAATTGATGTATGCGATACCGGTATCGGCATTGCCCAGGACGCACAGGTCAAGATCTTCCAACCGTTCACCCAGGCCGGCGCGGGGATTACCCGGCAGTTTGGCGGCACCGGCCTGGGCCTGGCACTGACCCATAACCTGTGCGAGGCAATGAAGGGGCGGTTGAGCATCAGTTCGGAGGTCGGCTTTGGCAGCCAGTTCTGCGCCGACCTGCCCCTGCCAGCCCATTTGCCCGCCACCCGGCAACCGCCGCTCAAAGGTGAAGTGCTGGTCATTACCAACGCCGGCAGCGGCCTGACGGAACTGCTCACCACCCTGCTGCCCCACTGGGGGCTGACCGCCCATTGTCGTGCCCTGGATGATGATTTGAGCGGGCAAGCCCCGGACCTGCTGATCACCGACTGCCCGGAGTGCCTGTTTCGCCTGCGGCCGGCGATCACGGCGCCGATCCTGCTGGTGACCGCTTATGGCAATTTCATGCCCAGCGAAGAAGTCGCGGCGCTGGCGCCATTACAGCAACAGGCTCGCCCGTTGAGCCGTACCGCGCTGTACCAGATCCTGCAACGCAACCTGCGCAGTGATCCACAACTGATCCTTGAGTCCATCCCGCTCGACGCCGCGCCGCCTGCAAACCGCGCGCGGATCCTGCTGGTGGAGGACAACCCGGTCAATCAACTGGTGGCCAAGGGCATGCTGAGCAAGCTGGGTTGCGAAGTGATCGTCGCCGCCCATGGTGGCGAGGCGCTCAAGTGCCTCGAAGAGCGCCCCTTCGACATGGTGCTGATGGACTGCAACATGCCGGTGATGGACGGTTACGAAGCCAGCCGGCAGATTCGCCGCAGCGGACGCTGGCCAGACCTGCCCATTGTCGCTTTGACGGCCAACGCGCTGTCGGAGGAGCGCGAGCGTTGCCGTGCCGCGGGAATGAATGATTACCTGGCCAAGCCGTTCCGCCGGGAAGAACTCAACGCCCTGCTGGACCTGTGGGTGCCTAAGGCGACAACGCTCTGATCTGAGCCAGCAATTGGTCCAGGCCGTCGCGCAGGGCGTCGGCCTGGTTGAGGTCGACGCCGCTGTCGCACAGCAATCGGGTTTTCAATTGATGGGCCTGGCCGCGCAATTGCACCCCGGCTTCGCTCAGGCTCAAATGCACTTCACGCTCATCGCGCAGGCTGCGTTGGCGCTTCACGGCGCCAAGCTGCTCCAGGCGCTTGAGCAACGGCGTCAAGGTGCCCGAATCGAGCATCAGGCGCTCACCCAAGGCCTTGACCGTGGCCTGGGTCGCCGCTGCGTCATGCCATTCCCACAGCACCAGCATCACAACGTATTGCGGGTACGTCAGGCCCAACTGGTCCAGCATCGGCTTGTAGGCGCGTGTCACCGCCCGCGACGCCGCGTAGAGCTTAAAACACAGCTGGTCGTCCAGGGCCAGGGACACGGAAGGTACGCCAGTCATTTGAGCAGGGCTTCGATCTCTTGGGTCAAGTCCTGCGGCTTGGTCGTCGGGGCAAAGCGCTTGACGACCTGACCGTCGCGGCCGATCAGGAATTTGGTGAAGTTCCACTTGATGCCCTTGGAGCCCAGCAGGCCCGGCGCCTGTTTTTTCAACTGCACAAACAGGGGATGGGCCGCGCTGCCGTTGACATCGATCTTCTTGAACAGTGGAAAGCTGACGCCGAAGTTCAGCTCGCAGAACTCGGAAATCGCGCCTTCGTTGCCCGGTTCCTGCTTGCCGAACTGGTTGCAGGGGAACCCCAGCACCACCAGGCCCTTGTCCTTATAGGTCTGCCAAAGCTGCTCCAGCCCCTTGTACTGCGGGGTAAAACCGCACTTGCTGGCGGTATTGACCACCAGGATGGCCTTGCCGGCGTAATCGGCCAAGGTCTTTTGCTCACCCTTGATGGTGGTGCAAGGGATACTCAGCAGGTTGTCGCTCATGGCAGTGCCTCGAATCGGGAGAGAAGCGAAAACATAGCGCTCAATTCAATTGCGTGCAATTTAATTGATCGGACTGATACCTCGCCATAGATCGTCCCTGCCGACATCACAGGGACGCCTCACGCTCAACGTGGCACCAGGTCCAGGCACACCGAGTTGATGCAATAACGCAGGCCCGTCGGCGGCGGACCGTCGGGAAACACATGCCCAAGGTGCGCATCGCACTTGGCGCAGGTGACTTCGGTGCGGATCATGCCGTGGCTGACATCGCGGATCTCGATCATCGCGCTGTCGGCGATCGGCTCATAAAAGCTCGGCCAGCCGCACCCGGAGTCGAATTTGGCCTTGGAGTCGAACAGTGGCTCATTGCAGCATATGCAGTGGTACACGCCATCCGTCTTGGTGTCGTTGTACTTACCGCTGAAAGGCCGCTCGGTGCCTTTGAGCCGGCACACGTTGTACTGCTCTGGATCGAGCATTGCCTTCCACTCTTCAACCGTTTTTTGCAACTTTTCCATCGATACACCTCGGCAACTTAAAAAGCCTGATCTGTGTCTTTTCCATGAACCAGGCGGCACGTATGATTGCGCCTCTTCAACACGCCAGTCTGGCACCCGCGTTAGCGGCATTCAAACGTATTTATGGGTGCACCAACGCAGGATTCCCGGCACGGTAGGCTCCGCACCGTCTGGATCGTTCATTTTCAGGATCACATCGCCATGCAGGTCAGCAAATCGAACAAGCTCGCCAACGTCTGCTACGACATTCGCGGCCCAGTGCTCAAGCACGCCAAGCGCCTGGAAGAGGAAGGCCATCGCATCCTCAAGCTGAACATTGGCAACCCGGCGCCCTTTGGTTTCGAAGCACCGGACGAAATTCTCCAGGATGTGATCCGCAACCTGCCCACCGCCCAAGGCTACAGCGACTCCAAGGGACTGTTCAGTGCGCGCAAGGCGGTCATGCAGTACTACCAGCAGAAGCAGGTCGAAGGTGTTGGCATTGAAGACATCTACCTGGGCAATGGCGTGTCCGAGCTGATCGTGATGTCGATGCAGGCCTTGCTCAACAACGGCGACGAAGTGCTGGTGCCAGCGCCCGACTACCCGCTGTGGACCGCTGCGGTGACCCTGGCCGGTGGCCATCCGGTGCATTACCTGTGCGACGAGGGCGCCGACTGGTTCCCGGACCTGGCCGACATCAAGGCCAAGATCACCCCGAACACCAAGGCCCTGGTGATCATCAACCCGAACAACCCCACTGGCGCGGTGTACTCCAGGGAAGTGTTGCAGGGCATGCTCGAACTCGCACGCCAACACAACCTGGTAGTGTTCTCCGACGAGATCTACGACAAGATCCTCTACGACGACGCCGTGCATATCTGCACCGCGTCCCTGGCGCCGGACCTGCTGTGCCTGACCTTCAATGGCCTGTCCAAGTCCTATCGCGTGGCGGGCTTCCGCTCCGGCTGGATCGCCATCTCCGGTCCCAAGCACAATGCCCAGAGCTACATCGAAGGCATCGATATGCTGGCCAATATGCGCCTGTGCGCCAACGTACCGAGCCAGCATGCGATCCAGACGGCGCTGGGTGGCTACCAGAGCATCAACGACCTGGTATTGCCCCAGGGCCGCCTGCTTGAACAGCGCAACCGCACCTGGGAACTGCTCAACGATATCCCAGGAGTCAGTTGCGTGAAGCCAATGGGCGCGCTGTATGCCTTCCCGCGGATCGACCCGAAGGTCTGCCCGATTCTCAACGACGAGAAGTTCGTACTCGACCTGCTGCTGTCGGAAAAGCTGCTGGTGGTGCAAGGCACAGCGTTCAACTGGCCGTGGCCGGATCACTTCCGCGTGGTGACCTTGCCGCGTGTGGATGACCTGGAAATGGCCATTGGTCGTATCGGCAACTTCCTCAAGTCCTATCGCCAGTAAGGGCCATGGCGCTGTACGACCGGCATTCGGTCGTACAGCGATTATCTGGCAACACTTCTTTGCCTTCATTCTCCCCGGCAGGTCCGTTGCCCCCTGCAAAGCATCTACCCCCTGTAATTACAGGGCGGCAAGGGGATGGGAGACCGATAACATGCGAGATTTCTTGTCGGAAAATCCTTTCAAGGCTTTACATTCAGGCTGTAGGACACAGTTTGAAATAGTCGCTCGGTTGAATCACCCCAGGCCGCACCTTATATACCCCGCAGTACGCGACATATTAAGCATGAGGAGAACTCTACAACCATGATGCGCATCCTGCTGTTCTTGGCCACTAACCTGGCGGTCGTGCTGATTGCCAGCATCACCCTGAGCCTTTTCGGCTTCAACGGGTTCATGGCGGCCAACGGGGTTGATCTGAACCTCAATCAGCTGCTGATTTTCTGTGCGGTCTTTGGTTTTGCCGGCTCGCTGTTCTCGCTGTTCATTTCCAAGTGGATGGCGAAGATGAGCACCAGCACCCAGGTCATCACCCAGCCACGTACCCGCCACGAGCAATGGCTGCTGCAAACCGTTGAGCAGTTGTCCCGCGAGGCAGGCATCAAGATGCCCGAGGTCGGGATCTTCCCGGCCTATGAAGCCAACGCCTTTGCCACCGGCTGGAACAAGAACGACGCGCTCGTTGCAGTGAGCCAGGGCATGCTGGAACGCTTCTCGTACGATGAAGTGAAGGCGGTACTGGCCCACGAGATCGGCCACGTGGCCAACGGTGACATGGTCACCCTGGCGCTGGTCCAGGGCGTGGTGAACACCTTCGTGATGTTCTTCGCGCGGATCATCGGCAACTTTGTCGACAAGGTGATCTTCAAGAACGAAGAAGGCCGTGGCATTGCCTATTTCGTGGCGACCATCTTCGCCGAAGTGGTGCTGGGCTTCCTGGCCAGCGCGATCGTGATGTGGTTCTCGCGCAAACGCGAATTCCGCGCAGACGAAGCGGGGGCCCGCCTGGCCGGTACCGGGGCGATGATCGCAGCCCTGCAACACCTGCGCTCCGAACAGGGCCTGCCGGTGCATATGCCGGACAGCCTGACCGCATTCGGCATCAACGGCGGTATCAAGCAGGGCCTGGCACGCATGTTCATGAGCCACCCGCCGCTGGAAGAGCGGATCGACGCACTGCGTCGTCGCGGCTGATAACCCGCAGTCACGCAAAAAGGGGCGATCTGATCGCCCCTTTTTTTGTGCGTGCGATTTACCCCTTGGTCAAGCGATAGACACGCTCTTCAAGGCGCGTGACGCCGTCCTGAACGAACTTCCAGCTATCGCCCAGGATGTCCTGCTCCTCGAGGATGTCCAAGGTCCAATGTGCGCCCAACAATACTTTCACCTCTTCATCGGTGACCGCAAAGGGCGGGCCGGCCTTTTGCGTCTGATCGTAATCGAGGGTGATCAGCAGCCCCTTGCAGCCCGAACCCAGCAGGCGATTGAGATGCTCGGTGTATTGCGCCCGCATCAGCGGCGGCAGTGCAATCAACGCCGCGCGATCATAGAGCGCGCAGCAATCGGCCACGGCCTCAGCATCGAGGGCGAAGAAGTCGCCGCACCACACCTCGATCACATCAGCCTGATACACGCTGAACACGCCGTGCTGGCTGATACGTGGCGTCAGCCCCTGCTCGCTGAAGAAGGCTTGCACCGCCTGCTCCGATAACTCCACCCCCAGCACGGGGTGCCCATGGCTGGCCAGCCACACCAGGTCCAGGCTTTTGCCACACAGCGGCACCAACACTTTTGCTCCATCCGCCAAGCCCAGTTGCGGCCAATGCCGTTGCAGATGTGGATTGACCTGCGGCAAGTGAAAGCCGATCTGATTGCGCGCCCAGCGCTCCCGCCAAAATGTAGGCTCCATAAATCACCCTGAAAATTCGATCAAAAGGCGCTAAAACTTATATTAGATTTAGATCAATGATCTGATTGAAGATAGCGCCATATTAACGCTCAGGATCCCTCCTATGTTCCCCAGCCTATTTATCTCTCACGGTTCGCCCATGCTCGCCCTGCAACCGGGTGCCAGCGGCCCGGCCCTGCAGCGCCTGGCCGCTGAACTGCCACGGCCCAAGGCGATCGTGGTGGTGTCGGCGCATTGGGAGAGCCAGGAACTACTGGTCAGCGGCGGCGCCGCCCCCGAAACCTGGCATGACTTCGGCGGCTTCCCGCGCGAATTGTTCGCGGTCCAATACCCAGCGCCGGGCGATCCGCAACTGGCCGCCGAAATTGTCGAACTGTTGCATGCCGATGGCCTGAATGCCCGCATCGACGAGCATCGCCCGTTCGACCATGGCACATGGGTACCGTTGTCGCTGATGTACCCGGCGGCGGATATTCCAGTGGTACAGGTCTCCCTCCCCAGTCGCATGGGCCCTGCCCTGCAGACACGAGTCGGGCATGCTCTGGCCAGCCTGCGCGAACAAGGTGTGCTGCTGATCGGCTCCGGCAGCATCACCCACAACCTGGGTGAACTGAACTGGCACGCCGGCCCCGAGAGCATCGAACCGTGGGCGCGGGAGTTCCGCGATTGGGTGGTGGACAAGCTCGCTGCCAATGACGAAGCCGCGCTGCACGACTATCGCCGCCAGGCGCCCCATGCAGTGCGCAGCCATCCCAGCGATGAGCATTTGTTGCCCCTGTACTTCGCGCGGGGTGCCGGGGGGCCCTTCAGCGTGGCGCACCAGGGCTTCACCCTGGGGGCCCTGGGCATGGACATCTATCGCTTTGGCTGATGGAGATCTAAATGTGGGGGCCCACCCCTTTTCCACATGACAAAAAAAATCCCCGAACCAGTCGGGGATTTTTTATGTGCGATCAATCAGCCCAAGGGCGGATCAATCTTCGCGGTAGCGACGCAGTTTGAGCTGCTTACCGGCAACGCGAGTGTCTTTCAGCTTGGTCAGCAGTTTTTCCAGACCGTCTTCCGGCAGTTCCACCAAGGAGAAGCTGTCACGGACCTGGATACGACCGATGGCTTCACGTGCCAGGCCACCCTCGTTGAGGATAGCGCCCAGCAGGTTCTTAGCCGCGATACCGTCACGCGCGCCCAGCGCGGTACGGCAACGAGCACGACCTTCAGCCAATGGGACCGGAGCACGACGCTCACGATCACCACGGTCTGGACGGTCGCCCGAACGCTCTGGACGATCACCGCGTGGCGCGCTGTTCGGAACCAGTGGACGTTCTTTCTCGATGGCTGCCAGGGTCAGGGCCTGACCGTTGGTGGCCTTGCGCAGCAGGGCTGCGGCCAGGGCACGCGGGGTGCAACCGATATCGGCGGTCAGGCGGTCCAGCAGGTCGCCGTGGGTCGACTCAGCGTCAGCCACCAGCGGCGCCAGGCTGTTGGTCAGTTTCTTGATGCGGGCATCGAGAACGGCCTGGGCATCCGGCAGGCGGACCTCGGCAACCTTCTGGCCGGTGACACGCTCGATCACTTGCAGCATGCGGCGCTCACGCGGAGTCACCAGCAGCAGTGCACGACCTTCGCGACCGGCACGGCCAGTACGGCCAATACGGTGAACGTAGGACTCTGGATCGTAAGGCATGTCAACGTTGAACACGTGGGTGATACGTGGAACGTCGAGGCCACGGGCAGCAACGTCGGTCGCCACAACGATGTCCAGACGGCCATCCTTGAGGGAGTCGATCACGCGCTCACGTTGGTTCTGGGCGATGTCACCGTTCAGCGCAGCGGCTTTGTAGCCTTTGGCTTCGAGGGCACTGGCCAGGTCCAGGGTCGCTTGCTTGGTGCGCACGAACATGATCAGGGCGTCGAAGTCTTCGACTTCCAGCAAGCTCAATACAGCCGAGGTCTTCTGGTCAGCGTGAACCAACAGGTGAGCCTGTTCGATCGCGGTAACGGTCTGGGTCTTGGTCTGGATCTTCACGTGTTGCGGATCGCGCAGATGGCGTTCGGCAATGGCACGGATCGACTGTGGCAGGGTGGCCGAGAACAGTACGGTCTGACGGGTCGGTGGCAGCGCCTTGAAGATGACTTCCAGGTCATCCATGAAGCCCAGCTTCAACATTTCGTCAGCTTCGTCCAGAACCAGGTGGTTCACGGTCGACAGGACTTTCTCGTCACGACGCAGGTGGTCACACAGGCGACCCGGGGTGGCGACAACGATCTGTGCGCCATTACGGATTGCTTTCAGTTGTGGGCCCATTGGCGCACCGCCATAGACGGCCACAACGGTAACGCCCGGCATTTGCTTGGCGTAGGTTTCAAAAGCGGTTGCTACTTGCAGCGCCAACTCACGAGTTGGCGCCAGGATCAGGGCTTGCGGTTCGCGCTTGGCAGGATCGATGCAGTGCAGGATAGGCAGGGCGAACGCGGCGGTTTTGCCGGTACCGGTTTGCGCCTGGCCAATCATGTCCTGGCCGGCCATGATGATCGGGATCGATTGCTGCTGAATCGCCGAAGGTTCTTCGTAGCCGGTCGCAATGACGGCAGCAAGAATGTTCGGGTTAAGATTAAAAGCGGCGAAGCCGCCGGTTTCCTGGGTCATGGGTCTGCCTCTAAGTGCATCCGCAAAGACCCATGCTCCAAAGCTGCGCATGCCGTGTTGAGACTCAAGAGTCGCCCTGGCTGCTTTGTCGGCGGGGATTTGCGAAAACGAATGAATGAAAAAGATTCGTCAAGGAAGAGTCCGCTGTGCGGACGTGCAGCCGAAGCTGACTTCGGGGAATTGCGCTACCTAAACGCGGCCCGGTTAAAGGCCGGCGCGCACTATACCGGAAATAGCTGAAAAAGGGAGCTTTTTTTATCGCCAAGCGCCGATAAACCGCACCGCGTCACAGCCTTTGCAGTTAAGTGCGGCAGGGTCTATTTTTCAAAGGCCCGGCCCTGTTGGCCAGAACACTTAAACGGTTCACCTCCCCCGTGAGACCTTTGGTCTGAAACCTTCCCCTGCGCCCGAGGGCACACCCGATGAATCAAGCCAGCAGCAGCCGCGTCAGCCGTGAACTCCGGGACCATGTCCTGCTGTTAGGCCTGGACAGGGTAGCCAAGCGCAACGCCTTTGACCTGGATCTACTCAATGAGCTGAGCCTGGCCTATGGCGAATTTGATCGAAACGATGAGGCTCGGGTTGCGGTGGTCTTTGCCCATGGCGACCACTTCACCGCCGGGCTGGACCTGGCCAATGTCAGCGGCGTGATGGCGGGGGGTTGGCAGCCCCCGCTGGGGGGCTGTGATCCGTGGGGGGTATTCGCCGGCCCCAGGGTCAGCAAACCGGTGATCGTCGCCGCGCAGGGCTACTGCCTGACCATCGGTATCGAGTTGATGCTGGCAGCGGATATCAATCTCTGCGCCAGCAACACCCGCTTCGCGCAGATGGAAGTCCAGCGGGGGATCTTTCCCTTTGGCGGTGCGACGTTGCGCTTTCATCAGATCGCCGGCTGGGGGAACGCCATGCGCTGGCTGCTCACCGGCGATGAGTTCGACGCCCACGAAGCCCTGCGCCTGGGGTTGGTGCAAGAGGTCATGGCCAGCGAAGACCTGCTGCCCCGCGCCATTGAACTGGCCAGCCGTATTGCGCGCCAGGCACCGCTCGGCGTGCAGGCCACCTTGATGTCGGCACGCCTGGCGCGGATGGAAGGCGAAACCGTGGCGGCGGCTGCGTTACCGCCGATGGTGGATAAATTGCTGAACAGCGAGGATGCCAAAGAAGGCGTGCGGGCGATGGTCGAGAAGCGGCCGGGGGTGTTCAAAGGCATTTGAGTTGGTAGTAGCGACGCCATCGGGGGCAAGCCCCCTCCCACATTTGGAACTCATTTCAAATATGGGAGGGTGGTGTGACGATTCGGCTTGCCCCCGATGGCGTCGCTACAGACAACTACGTCGCGGGCCGAATCGCCTTGATCAATGGCTGCAACGAATACCCCAAGCGCGGCGCCAAGGCTTCGGCGCGGGCCGTCAGTGCGTCGATGTCCAATGCTTGATCCAGCTCCGACGGTACCAGCAGGATCACATTGCCCTCCTTCACCGGCAGTTCCCAGTAATGCCGGTGATACAACCCACGCAGCAAGGCCGCACCCAGCGGCTTGCCATCGTCGGTGGCCCACTGGTTGATGACCAGCCAGCCGCCGGGGTTGAGTTTCTTCTGGCAGTTTTCCAGGAATGTCCAGGCCAGGTGCCCGACACCTGGACCGACATCGGTGTACAGGTCGACGAAAATCAGGTCTGCCGTTTCGGCAGTATCCAGCAACTCCAGGGCATCGCCGATACGGATGTACAAGCGCGGGTCATCGTCCAGCCCCAGGAACTCGATGGCCAGGCGCGGCACATCGGGGCGCAGCTCGATGGCTTCGACATCCTCCAGCGGCAGGAACCTGAGGCAGGCCTGGGTCAACGTACCGGCGCCCAAACCGAGGAACAACGCGCTCTCCGGCTGTTCATGGCACAACGCGCCAATCAGCATCGCGCGGGTGTAGTCGTACTCCAGCCAGCTCGGGTCGGCAGTGAACACACAGCTTTGCTCGATGGCATCGCCGAACTCAAGAAAACGGTAATCGGCCACTTCGAGCACACGGATCATGCCGAAATCATCATGGACTTCGGCCAGCAGGCGCTCGACACGCTCCTCGGTCATCACTACTCCTAAAAGGGTTTACCGCATGGCAAAGGCGCGATTGTCAGCCAACCGGCGGCAACAGGTCACGCACTAATTGCTGATAACATTGGCGTCCGACCGTCAATCAGCCAATCGAGTTCATGATGAGCCAACCCTGGAGCCCCGACAGCTGGCGCGCCCTGCCGATCCAGCAACAACCCCAGTACCCGGACGCTGCACACTTGCTGCAAGTGGAGCAGAACCTGGCCAGCTACCCGCCGCTGGTGTTCGCCGGGGAAGCCCGCGAGTTGCGCCGTCAGTTTGCCGAAGTGACCCAGGGTCGTGCATTCCTGCTGCAAGGCGGCGACTGCGCCGAGAGCTTCGCCGAGTTCTCCGCCGCGAAAATCCGCGACACCTTCAAGGTGCTGTTGCAGATGGCGATCGTGATGACCTTCGCCGCCGGTTGCCCGGTGGTGAAAGTCGGGCGCATGGCCGGCCAGTTCGCCAAGCCGCGCTCATCCAACGATGAAACCATCGACGGCATCACCCTGCCCGCCTACCGTGGCGATATCGTCAACGGCATCGGCTTCGACGAAAAAAGCCGTGTGCCGGATCCGGACCGCCTGCTGCAGTCCTACCACCAGTCCACCGCCACCCTCAACCTGCTGCGCGCATTTGCCCAGGGCGGGTTTGCCGACCTGCACCAGGTGCACAAGTGGAACCTGGACTTTATCGCCAACTCGGCCCTGGCCGAGAAGTACAGCCAGTTGGCGGACCGTATCGACGAAACGCTCGCGTTTATGCGCGCCTGCGGCATGGACAGTTCGCCGCAATTACGCGAAACCAGCTTCTTCACCGCCCACGAAGCCCTGCTGCTCAATTACGAACAAGCCTTTGTGCGCCGTGACAGCCTGACCAACGATTACTACGACTGCTCGGCCCATATGCTGTGGATCGGCGATCGCACCCGCCAGTTGGATGGCGCCCATGTCGAGTTCCTGCGCGGGGTCAACAACCCGATCGGGGTCAAGGTCGGCCCGAGCATGAACCCGGATGACCTGATCCGCTTGATCGACATCCTCAACCCGGACAACGACCCCGGCCGCCTGAACCTGATCGCGCGCATGGGTGCCAACAAGGTCGGTGACCACCTGCCTGCGCTGCTGCGTGCGGTGCAGCGCGAAGGCAAGCAGGTGCTGTGGAGCTCCGACCCGATGCACGGCAACACCATCAAGGCCAGCAGCGGCTACAAGACCCGCGATTTCGCGCAGATCCTGGGTGAGGTGAAGGAGTTCTTCCAGGTGCATGAAGCCGAAGGCACCTATGCCGGCGGGATTCATATCGAGATGACCGGACAGAATGTCACCGAATGCATCGGCGGCGCGCGGCCGATTACCGAGGATGGCTTGTCGGATCGCTACCACACCCACTGCGACCCACGGATGAATGCCGATCAGTCGCTGGAGCTGGCGTTCCTGATTGCCGAAACACTGAAACAGGTCAAACGCTAGGATGGACAACTGAACCGGTGGCAAGCCCCAATGCCGGTCAGTTAAGGAGACACACTGTAACTGTGGCGAGCGGGCTTGCCCTAATGCCGTTCAGTTAAGCGTACATCGCCTTCTGTAGGAGCGAGCTTGCTCGCGAAAAACGTCAACGATAACGCGTGTTTCCTGAGTGAACGCGGCGCCTGTGAGTTCTTCGCGAGCAAGCTCGCTCCTACAAAAAAGCCTTAACTGAACGGCATTAGGGCTTGCCCCGCGTTGGGGCGCGTAGCGGCCCTAAAACCAGTCTCCCGGTTCAACAAGAAGAAATGCGGTGACCTTATTGGGGCGGCCTCGCAGCCCAACGCGGGGCAAGCCCGCTCGCCACAATCAAACCCGCTTGCCGCAACACGCTTGTTCACCACACAAGTACCGTGCGCTTACAAGTGCAGCATGGCTATCCGCAACCGGGCGGCACTGGGCCGCTGGCAATTGAGCTGGAGGTGTTCCAGCCCCAGCCAGTCGGCCATTTGCCGCAGGTTCAGCGCCAACGCCTGCATCCCCTCCTCATCCAGCCCCGGCTCTTCCTCGTGCACCGCGTGCACGGCCAGGCGCCCATTGGCGCGTTCGGCACGCAGGTCGACTCGCGCGGCAATGCGCTCGTTGTGCAAGAACGGCAGCACGTAGTAGCCGTACACCCGCTTGTCCTGCGGGGTGTAGATCTCCAACCGATAACGGAAATCGAACAGCCGCTCGGTGCGACTACGCTCCCAGATCAGCGAATCGAACGGCGACAGCAATGCGCTGGCCGACACCTTGCGTGGCACCTTCGGCTCGGGCAGGCAATACGCCGGCTGCTTCCAACCTTGCACCTGACAGCTCAGTAATTGCCCGTCCTCCACCAGTTCAGCCAGGCGACTGCGACTGTCGGCAGGCTCCAGACGGAAGTAATCGCGCAGGTCTTTTTCAGTCCCGATGCCTAACGCGGTCGTGCTGTGCAATAACAAACCACGCTGGGCGTCGGCTTCACTCACCGAGGCTTGAAGCACCTCATCCGGAATCACCCGCTCCGGCAAATCATAGAGCCGCTCAAACCCGCGCCGGCCGGCAACGGTGACCAGGCCTGCGGCAAACAGCCATTCGAGCGCGTGCTTTTCATCACTCCAATCCCACCAGGGGCCGGCACGCTCTTCGCGGGTAGACAGGCTGCCAGCACCCAGGGCGCCCTGTTGCTCGACGATCTTCAGAACGCGCTGGATCGTGGCCTGCTGCTCACGCCCGAACCGCGCCATCTGCTGATAGATCCCCTGCCCCTGCTGCGCCCGTTGCATGCGCCAACGCATCAACGGGTACAACGCCATCGGCAGCAGCGAAGCTTCATGCCCCCAATACTCGAACAGCGAGCGCCGTCGCCCCTGGCTCCAGGCGGCCTGTTCAAGCAGCAAAGGGGAGTAAGTGCCCAAGCGGGAAAACAGCGGCAGGTAGTGGGAGCGCACCACGGCGTTCACCGAATCGATCTGCAACACACCGAGGCGCTCAATCACACGATTGAGGTGCGCGGCCCTGATCAGCGCAGGCGCCGGGCGCCCGGAAAATCCCTGGGCGGCCAGCGCCATGCGTCGAGCTTGCTTGAGGGAAAAGGACAGTTCAGCGGGCATGGACATCTCCTTGGGTGCTCGCGACCTACCCTACTGCATCCCAGGTCATTTTCGCAGCGGGTCTTCCCAGAAATGCCAGTGGCTTTCCCGCACCACGTCGGCACGACTAAGCCCGATATCCTTGAGCGCCGCGTCGCTCAACGTCGCCAACAACTGACGCTCATGGCGCAGCGTCTGCCAACGCACGAGCGTCTGCAACAGCCCGAAGAGCGGCCGCTTCGCCAGCCACACAAAACCTCTTTGACCTTTCATCTTCTCGCCCTCCCGTGGGGATGACGCGAGTGTGTACCTGGCCTTATGATCAATCCAACGAATGTTTCTTATGCAATACATCTCGGAGATTGATCAATTGTCCGGCTACCCCAGCATCGACACCGAAGTGCTACGCACCTTCGTCGCCATCGCCGACCTGGGCGGTTTTACCCGTGCAGGTGAACGAGTCAACCGCACACAGTCGGCGGTGAGCATGCAGATGAAGCGCCTGGAAGAGGATGTGTTGCAGCGCAAGTTATTCGAGCGCGACGGTCGCCAGGTACGGCTGACGCCCGAAGGCCAGGTGCTGCTGGGGTATGCGCGGCGCATCCTGAAACTGCACAGCGAAGTGTTCAACACGTTGCGCGAGCCCCATATGGTCGGGCTGGTACGGATCGGCACGCCGGATGACTACGTGATGCGTTTTCTGCCTGGCATTCTCAAACAGTTTTCCAAGGCTTACCCACTGATCCAGATCGAGATGCACTGTGAGTCCTCAACGGTGCTGATGCAGCGACAGGACTTGGCGTTGACGGTGATCAGTCGCGAACCGGGCAACGACCTCGGTGAGTTGTTGCGCACCGAGCGCATGGTGTGGGCGGCAGCGCCGTGCTTCTGCACGGACGAACACGACGCCTTGCCACTGGCCGTTTCTGGCGACGACTGCCTTTACACCCAGTGGGCCTGCGCAGCATTGGAGACGACCGGACGGGATTATCGCCTGGCCTATCACAGCTCCAACGGGGCGGCGATCCAGGCCGTGGTCAGCGCCGGCCTCGCGGCCATGGTCAGCATGGAAAGCCTGGTCACCGACGACCTGCGTGTGCTCGGCAGCGACGACGGCTTCCCCCCCTTGCCGTCGATGAACCTGCGCTTGTTGCGTAACCCGCTGATGGCCTCGCCCATCACCGATTGCCTAGCCGATTACATCGTCGAAGGTTTCAAACTTTAAAGGTCAGCATCACCGCGCACACCACCAGGAAGCCGCAGAACAACCCGCGCAATAACCGCTCCGGCAGCGCATGGGCGACTTTCACGCCCCAACTGATGCTGAGCAGGCCACCGAGCGCCAGCGGGATGCCGATCATCCAGTCGACCTCATGGTGCCAGGCATAGGTGGCCAGGGTGACGCTCGTGCTCGGCAGCGCCAGGGCCAGGGACAACCCTTGGGCGACCACCTGAGTGGTGCCAAACACACTGGTCAGCACCGGCGTGGCAACCACTGCGCCCCCCACGCCAAACAAGCCGCCCATGGACCCGGAGACGGCACCCAACACCCCGAGCCATGGCCAGGAATAACGCATCTGCGCAGTCGGCGGTGCATTACGCGTGAACATGCGCACCAGGTTGTAGGCCGACAATGCCACCAGAAAGACAATAAAACCGATACGCATCGCGCCGGCATCCAGGCCCACCGCCCAGATCGAGCCCAGCCAGGCAAAGCTGAAACCCATCACGCCCAGCGGCAATGCGTGGCGCAGCTCGATACGGTTACGCTGGTGATAGCGCCACAGGGCGAGCATCACGTTGGGCACCACCATCACCAAGGCAGTGCCTTGGGCAATCTGCTGATCCAGGCCGAACCATACGCCGAGCACCGGGATGGCAATCAGCCCGCCCCCGATGCCAAACAAACCGCCCATCGTGCCCAGGGCCGCGCCCAATACCAAGTACATCGCTAGATCCAACACCACTTGCCACTCCACAAATCCCAGGCCTTGCATGCTACGCAGTCGGCCCTGGCGCGGATATGCATAGCGACGCACAATGGCTGTGCCAATTTCGCACAAGCATTTGCCCATGAACCCCAATACCCTCACCGACCAACTGAGCCTGTTCCTCGATGTATTGGAGTCGGGTAGCTTCTCCGCGGCCGCACGCCGCCATCCACTGACGCCCTCGGCGGTGGCCAGGCGCATCGACAGCCTGGAAAATTCGGTGGGCAGCCGCTTGTTCCAGCGCAGCACCCATGCGGTGGTGCCGACACCGGCCGGCCTGGCCTTTGCCGAGCGGGCGCGGCGGATTGTCAGCGAGTTGCAACTGGCGCGAGCCGAAGCCGTCTCCCTGAGCCACGCGCCGGAAGGATTGATTCGCGTGGACGCCCCGGCGGCTTTCGGGCGACGGCATCTGGCACCGGTGATTGCAGACTTCCTGAATGTGTATCCGGGACTGGATGTGCACCTGCATTTGATCGACAGTTTTGTCGATATGCAGGGCGCGCATTTGGGCAAGGTCGACCTGATATTGCGCGCCGGGCATATCGTCGATACCCGGCTGATTGCCACGCCGCTCGCCAGTATCGTGCGCATCGCCTGTGCCAGCCCGGCCTACCTGAAAAGCCGCGGCACGCCGACTCATCCGCGGGAACTGAGCGAACACGACGGCCTGGACTGGGATGGCCTGGCGCCGATGTTCGCCTGGCGCTTCGAACTGGACGGGCGCCGCGCCACCTATCGCCCGCAACGTATCCGCATGAGCGCCAACAACGCTGAAGCCCTGCTGTCAGGGGCCCTCGCCGGGTTGGGTATCGCCCACCTGCCGACCTGGCTGGCCAGTGAATACCTGGTGCGTGGCGAATTGTTGCCACTGTTTTGTGAAAACGGCCTGCCCAGCCCGGAAACCACCGGGATCTATGCGCTGCGCCTGGAGCAACAGCCGAATGCACGCAGCCGGTTGTTGCTGGAATACCTGAAATCCCGTTTCAGCCCCGTGCCGCCCTGGGATCTGGCATTGCAAAGCGGACTGGCCTGACCGCTCGGCCAGAATTATCTGGCGCATTAAAGATTTGCCCGCTAGATTCCAGGCCATTGACGCTTTTTCGAGGCCCCGCCATGAGCAAAAATCCCGCCCCTTGCGAATCCCTGCTGCTGGACAACCAGCTGTGTTTCGCCCTGCACTCCACGTCATTGCTGATGACCAAGGTCTACAAGCCACTGCTGCAAGCGCTTGGCCTGACCTACCCGCAGTACCTGGCAATGATGGTGTTGTGGGAAGAAGATGGCTTGACCGTCGGCGAAATCAGCAGCCGCCTGCTGACTGATCCAGGATCGCTGACGCCCCTGCTCAAGCGCCTGGAGGCCGAGGGCCTGCTCAGCCGCACTCGTAGCCGCGAAGATGAACGCGTGGTCGTCGTGGAACTGACCGAGGCCGGGCGTACCTTGCAGGAAAAGGCCATGGGGGTCCCACAGTGCATCCTCGGTGCCAGCGGCTTGGAGCTGGAGCAACTGCGCAAGTTGCAGGCGGATTTGATTGCGTTGCGAGGCAACCTGCAGAACGCGATCTAAACACAACAGCAAAACACTCAACATGTGGGAGGGCGCTTGCTCCCGATGGTGGTGGGTCAGTCAACCAATCTATTGACTGACCCACCACCATCGGGAGCAAGCGCCCTCCCATATTGCTTTGTAGCGCCCCACAAAAATATTTGTAAATTTATCTTGCGCACAAAACATTAGCGCTATACATTCGCCTCACCAACTACTTAGCGCGCAAACATTTAGCGCTATAAACCAAGAGGACCACACCATGCAAACTCTCTACACCGCAGTAGCCACTTCCACTGGCGGCCGTGACGGTCGTGCTGTTTCCAGCGACAACATCCTCGACGTCAAACTCTCCACACCTAAAGAACTGGGCGGTGCCGGTGGCCAGGCCACCAACCCTGAGCAACTGTTCGCCGCCGGCTACTCGGCCTGCTTTATCGGCGCCCTGAAATTCGTCGCCAGCCAGACCAAACGCAAGATCCCGGATGACGCCTCGATCACGGCTCATGTCGGTATCGGCCAGATCCCCGGCGGTTTCGGCCTGGACATCGACCTGCACATCAGCCTGCCCGGCCTGGCTCAGGACGATGCGCAAAGCCTGGTCGACGCGGCTCACCAGGTTTGCCCTTACTCCAACGCCACCCGTGGCAACGTCGATGTGCGCCTGCACGTAACCGTCTAACCCTGCTGCGACACCTGGAGAAGAACATGAACAGATTTGGCAAAGCGCTTACTGGCACCCTGCTCGCCCTGTCCATCACCCACGCGTTCGCGGCGACGGATGATGTCGAGCACAACACCCAGGCATTCCTCGATGTCTTGAACGCCGGCACCGGCAAGCCGATGGAGCAACTGACGCCCAAGGACGCCCGTGCCGTGCTGACGGGAGCTCAGGCGGGTGTGAAGTTGACCTTGCCCAAGGCAGACGTCAGCCAGAAGACCATCCAGGTCGATGGCCAGCCGCTGGGCCTGACCATCGTGCGGCCAGCCGGGGTCAAGGGCACATTGCCGGTGTTCATGTTCTTCCACGGCGGCGGCTGGGTATTGGGCGATTACCCGACTCACGAGCGCCTGGTGCGCGATCTGGTGGTGGGTTCGGGGGCCGTTGCGGTCTTCGTCAACTACACGCCTTCACCGGAAGCGCACTACCCGGTGGCGATCAACCAGGCCTATGGCGCAACCAAATGGGTCGCCGAGCACGGCAAGGACATCAACGTCGACGGCAAACGCCTGGCGGTCGCGGGCAATAGCGTCGGCGGCAATATGGCAGCCGTCGTCAGCCTGATGGCCAAGGACAAGGGCACACCCGCGATCAAGTTCCAGTTGCTGCTGTGGCCGGTGACCGATGCCAACTTCGAGACAGCGTCCTACAACCAGTACGCCGAAGGGCACTTCCTCACCAGGAACATGATGAAGTGGTTCTGGGATAACTACACCACCGACGCCAAGCAGCGGGCCGAGATCTACGCCTCGCCGTTGCGGGCGACCACCGATCAGCTCAAGGGCTTGCCGCCCGCGCTGATTCAGACGGCCGGTGCCGACGTGCTGCGGGACGAGGGCGAAGCCTATGCGCGCAAGCTGGACCAGGCCGGCGTCCCAGTGACCGCCGTGCGCTATAACGGCATGATCCACGACTACGGCTTGCTCAATGTGGTCAGCCAAGTGCCAGCGGTGCGTTCGGCCTTGCTGCAGGCATCGCAGGAGCTGAAGCAACACCTGAAGTAAAAAGCAGCGCCCACGAAAAAGCCCGACTCAAGGTCGGGCTTTTTTTCGTATCAGCGGGGCCAGAATTACTTCTTGGCGCGGCCTTTGTACGAACCACCTTCGCGGGTGTCGATTTCGATCAGGTCGTCGATTTCGATGAAATCGGCAACTTGCAGCTCGGTACCGTTAGCCAGCTTGGCAGGCTTCATCACCTTGCCCGAAGTGTCGCCGCGAGCGGAACCTTCGGTGTAGGCAACCTTACGCACGATGGTGGTCGGCAGCTCTACGGAAACCAGGCGCTCTTCGAAGAAAATAGCTTCGCAGACGTCGGTCATGCCTTCTTCAATGAACGGCAGAACGGCTTCGATGTCTTCAGCGTTCAGCTCGTACATGGTGTAGTCAGTGGTGTCCATGAACGTGTAGGCGTCGCCGCTGA
This sequence comes from Pseudomonas sp. MPR-R2A5, assembly GCF_058793055.1. Classification (NCBI taxonomy): domain Bacteria; kingdom Pseudomonadati; phylum Pseudomonadota; class Gammaproteobacteria; order Pseudomonadales; family Pseudomonadaceae; genus Pseudomonas; species Pseudomonas sp. MPR-R2A5. The sequence continues at coordinate 30,565 of NZ_JBXAFK010000046.1, read as the reverse complement.
TGAACGACAGGGTCGCTTCTTTACGGTCGAGGATCACGTCGTCCAGCTTGTCATCGGCGCTGTAAACGGTTTCGGTCTTGTAACCGGTCAGCAGGTTCTTCAGCTTGGTCTTCATGATCGCGCTGTTACGGCCCGACTTGGTGAACTCAGCTTTCTGAACCAACCAAGGATCGTTGTCGATACGGATCACCATACCGGGTTTCAGTTCTTTACCAGTTTTCATTGCAGATATCCGAAATTTGGATGGGGTTTACAAAAATCAAGGTCGCGTATCATATCCAACTTTCATAAAACTGTACCAGCGCCGTCGCAAGATCGGCCTGCAAGCCTTGTTCCAGACACCACGTTTCGGCGTGTGCGCTCACTTCCGGCCAGTGTTCCAGCAGTCTTTTCCACGGCTGCGCCATATCGCCGTCCGTATTCCAGGCCTGCCAAAGCGCAACCAACGCCGCCCTGGCGGCCGGCGATAATGCAGCGGTGTACAACTGCAGGAAGGCGTCGAGCTTGTCCAGGTGGATGTCTTCGTCCTGGCGATAGATGTGCCACAGCAAAGGACGCCCGGCCCACTGGGCGCGCACGAAGGAGTCTTCGCCACGTACGGCATTGAACTCGCAGCACCACAGCAGGCGGTCATATTGCTCCTGGCGCACGAAGGGCAGCACCTGCACGGTCAGGGCTTGGCGCTGGTGGACGTCCCCCGCCTCCAACCCATCGACCCCGAGCCAACGCTGCACATCACCGAGGATGCGGCCTTCCGGAACCAACAGATGAGTGGCACGCCCATCCGTCGAAAGAACGTCAAGCCAGCTGGCGAGGCCGGCATTTTCGTAGGCGAACAGTGACATCAGCCGCGTACCGGTTGCAGGAAGTACGCCCAAGGAGCGCAGGAATTGTTGCTGCGCAGCGGCATCCTGTTGAAACGCCTGGCGCTGTTGCAGCAAACCGGCCTCGCGCAACAGACCACCGGTACCCGGCCGAAAACCGGGGAAAAAGAAGTACTTCTGTACCCCTTTGAACTTCACCGAAGGCAGGCGATGGCAACCCACCACCCACTCCTCGGCACTGAGGTAGTCGAGGTTCATCCATAACGGCGTACGCGCGCGCGCGGCCATGGCTTCCATGTAGTCAGGGGGCAATTGGCAGGCAAAAGCGGCGATCACCACATCAGCGGACGGCGTGGCAGCCCAATCCGCCGGCCAATGATGCACGTCAACGCCCTCTTGCCATTGCTGCCCCGACTGCACGTCAATCTCAGGGCACAGGCGCTCGAACGCCCGCAAGTCATCGACCCACAAACGCACATCACAACCGTGCTCTACCACCAGTTGCCGGGCCAGGCGCCAGGTCACGCCGATGTCGCCATAGTTGTCGACGACGCTGCAAAAAATATCCCAGCGGGCTTTCATTCCGGGCTCCAACGCTCAAAGGCTCGATTGTCCGCATAAATGCCCTGATGCAGAAGGCTTGATCGCGATTATTCTGCACAGTGGCTGTGCGACAATCGCCGCCACGCCACAAATGCCTGCCAGGAGGCCGCCATGTCTGATCGCCCATTGTCGTTGCTCAAGCTCTGTGTCGCCATCGCCCTCGGCGTGTGGCTGGGGTTCATCGCCATTGCGTTGACCACTTGGCTGGCGTCGCGCTACCTGTTCCCGCAAAGCCTGGCCCCCGTAGCCCAGGCCGTTCAGCAACTCGGCAAACCGGCCCCTGCTGCACCGGAACCACCCAACCGTATGTTCGAGCAGTATCAAGACAACCTTCGCAAGCAGGAACAACAGCAGACCCTGGACCAGGCGCGCAACAATGCGCGCAACCTGTCCAACCCAAAATGCCAGTTCTGGTTGCAACAGGACCAGAACGCGCCGAATGAAAAGAGCAAGGCCAATGTCCTGCAATTTTGCGAATGATCAAGCACAGCCATGAATAAACACGCCGTCCTCCAGTTGATTCTGGAAAAACTCACCGTCGACCTCGATATTGCACAGCGCGCCGCGCAGACCGCCTACGAAACCGCGACCCACGAAGAAAATATCGCCGAAAACAAATACGACACCCTCGGACTCGAGGCATCTTACCTGGCGGCCGGACAGGCCAAACGCGTCGAGGAAATCAAGCAGTCGCTGGCGCTGTGCCAGAACCTGCCACTGCGTGCGTACGATGATCAACGTGGCATAGAAGTCGGCACGCTACTGGGCCTGGAGGACGAGAATGGCCGCCAGCAGTGGCTGTTCCTGGCACCGGATGCGGCGGGCTTGAAGGTGGATGTGGTGGGGCAACCGGTGACCGTCATCACCCCGCGCTCCCCCCTGGGCAAAAGCCTGCTGGGCAAGTTCGAAGGTGATGAGGTGGAGATTCTGGTGGCAGGCGCCCGGCAACACTTTACGGTTACCGAGGCCAGATAAACCACTTAATGGACGGGCAATTCTACGCCGTCGAACAGCTCTTCCAATTCCTGCTTGTTGTGGCACTGGATCGCCTTGGCCATGACTTCGCGGGTCAGGTGCGGGGCGAACTTCTCGATGAAGTCGCACATGAAGCCACGCAGGAAAGTACCGCGACGGAAACCGATCTTGGTCACGCTGGACTCGAACAACTCGCTGGCGTCGAGCACGACCAGGTCTTTATCGAGCTGCGTGTCGACCGCCATCTTGGCGACAATCCCCACGCCCAGGCCCAGGCGAACATAGGTTTTGATCACGTCGGCATCGGCTGCGGTGAACACCACTTTCGGCGTGAGACCGCGATGGCTGAAGGCTTCGTCGAGCTTGGAACGGCCGGTAAAACCGAACACGTAAGTCACGATCGGGTATTCCGCCAGGGCTTCCAGGGTCAGCTTCGGCAGCTTGGCCAACGGGTGACCTTGGGGCACGACAACGCAGCGGTTCCAGCGGTAGCACGGCATCATCACCAAGTCGCCAAACAACTCCAGGGCCTCGGTGGCAATGGCAAAGTCGACGGTGCCGTCAGCCGCCATTTCGGCGATCTGCATCGGCGAACCCTGGTGCATGTGCAGGGCCACGTCCGGGTACTGCTTGATGAAATCGCGGATCACCGGCGGCAATGCATAACGCGCCTGGGTATGGGTGGTGGCGATCGACAGGGTCCCCTTCTTCTCGTTGGAGAACTCCTGGGCGATCTGCTTGATGCTCTCGACTTTGCGCAGGATCTCGCCAGCGGTGGTAATGATGCGCTCACCGGCTGGAGTGACACGGGTCAGGTGCTTGCCGCTGCGTGCGAACACTTCGACGCCCAACTCGTCTTCGAGCAGGCGGATCTGCTTGCTGATACCGGGTTGCGAGGTGTAAAGGCTTTGAGCGGTAGCGGAAACGTTGAGGTCGTGGTGCGCCACTTCCCAGATGTAGCGCAGTTGTTGAAGCTTCATATGTGTCCCTCAAAGCAGATAGACGCCACGGGTATCAGCGACGGTATATAACTATATTAAAGGTTCGACAGATAAATCTAGAACTTTTTATCCTTCATTGACCGATCACATGTCATCACTGCGCCGACGCTGCAACAGCGGTACCAGATAGACCGGTACCTGGGACAACTGGAGCACTCGCGCAGCGGTTCGCCCCAAGGGTGTTGCCACCCCGACGGTTTGGGTATGACTACCTACGATCAGCAAATCCACGGAGAGTTTCTGTGACTGACCAAGGATCACTTCGCAAGGGTCCCCCTGGATCACTCGTACCGAACGGATCAACTTCAGGTCCAGCGCACCTTCCCCCAACTCTTCGCGAAAGCTCTCCAGCACACGCTGCTCGATCGTCGCCATCACCGTGGTCAGCCCCTGGCTCTGCCATTCGTTCAGGGCTTTCTCATCAAGGTAGCTCTGCAACACCGATTCGGCGAACAAGCCGATGGGCTCGACCACATGGATCACATACAGGTCGGCCTTGAACGTTCGCGCCAGCGCCAGTGCATGTTGCATCACATAAGGCGCATACAGACCAAGGTCCGTGGCGTACAGCATCGAACGAATCATAGAACCTCCTGGACTGCCAGGATGGCGGGGATTGAATGAGCTTAGCAGCGCCTCGGCGAGTTCGACTGACTTAGCTCTCGGCCTGAATCTTCACCTCATTACTGATGCCATGGGGCACATGCCCGGTGGCCACCACCTCTCTGGCTTTCTCACAATGACCGGCCTGGTCATCGAAAAACACATCGGCGGCGAAGGCCTCCAGAAACGCGGATTTTTCCAACCCGCCAAGAAACAACGATTCGTCCAGGCGGATATCCCATTCGCGCAAGGTACGAATCACGCGCTCGTGGGACGGTGCTGAACGGGCTGTGACCAAGGCCGTGCGAATCGGGCACGCCTCGTCGGGAAACTCACGCTGTAACAGGTTGAGTGCGGCGAGGAAGCCTTTGAACGGACCACCGTGCAACGGTTGGCGCGCCGACTCGCGCTCGCTGGCCTGGAATGCCGCCAAGCCACCGCTTTGGTAGACACGTTCGGACTCATCGGAAAACAGCACCGCATCCCCGTCAAACGCGATCCGCAATTCCTCGCTCGACGCCCGGCGTGCACCGCCCGACAGAATCGTCGCAGCGGCAAACCCGGCGTCAAGGGCACTGCGCACATCTTCAGCATGGGTGGAAAGAAACAGATGGCAACCAAATGCCGCCAAATAAGGATAAGGACTACGCCCTCCTACGAAGGCTGCGCGGGAAATATCCAGATCGTAATACTGGATCGAATTGAACACGCGCAACCCAGTGTCGGCACTGTTGCGCGACACCAGCACCACCTCGACCCGGGCGCGGCCCAGGCTGGCATTGAGGCTCAGCAGCTTCTTGACCAGCGGGAACGCGTCACCGGGCTCCAGGATTTCTTCCTCATGTTCGATCTGGTATTTGCGGTAGGTCTCGACCCCTTCGGCCAGGTAGACCTTATGGCTCTCGCTCAGGTCGAACAGCGCCCGCGATGAAATCGCCAGCACCAGTTTGTCGCCCAGTCCATTCGCCATGTGCTTTCCTCCGAATCAGCGGTTATGCCGATCAATAAAACTCAAGGCCTGGTACAGCGCCTGCATCCGCGGCAATTCGCAACCGGCGGCCTTGGCGGCGGCCAGTGGCCGGGCGTAGATGGCGGCCAGCTCCAACGGGCGTTTGTGCACGTGGTCGTGGTACATGCTCGGCAGGTAGTCGTCCATGGTCTCGGTCATGGTGAACATCTGCTCGGCATAGCTGGCCGGAATTTGATGGCCGCAGGCATGGGCGCCCTGCACCACTTCGGCCATCAGCGCCTGGATCAGTTCCCGGCTGGATTCGTCCGCCATCATGGCCGTGGTTCCCGCGCCCAACAGCACGGAGAGACCGTTGTAGGGCACGTTCCACACCAGTTTATGCCAGCGCGCCAGGTGCACGTTGGCCATGGCCTGAGACTCAATGCCCGCCTGATGAAACAACGCGGCGCCCTCTTCGACAATCGCTTTCTGACGAGCTTCATCGTTGGCCGCAGTACCGCTGTGGTACCCCAGGTTGACCCGGCCCAGGGCCTGATGCTCGACGACGCCGGGCCCGGAGCGATGCACGCCGATATAGCACAGGCCGCCGAGCAGATGCAGCGACGACGGCAAGTGCTCGCGCAGGCTGTCTTCGACGTCGAGGCCGTTTTGCAGCAACACGACCTTGGCGTCCGGCGCCGCGATCTGAGCAAGGGTGGGGGCCAACTCCGGGTTACCGGTGGATTTGGTGCCCACCAGCAGCCAATCGCACGGCGGCATGTCAGCGGCGCGGGCATAGGCCTGCACCGGGTGCAGGTGCAAGCGGCCATGCACCGTACTGTTGAGGTGCAGGCCACGTTCGCTGACCGCCGCATATTCGCTGCGCAGCAGGAAGTGCACGTCGAACCCGGCGCGCGCCAGCATCAGGCCATAGAAACCACCGATGGCACCTGTGCCGATAATACCGATGCGGGGCGACTGTACGGTCATGGCAAATCCTCTGGAGTACGGGTAAGTGCTTGATTAATGGCGTCGGCAAGCTCGGCAGCCACGATCGGTGTGTGTATTTGCCCAAGGAATTGACCCTCGCACACCACGAACAGCGCCGGCAAATGAAAGATCTCGTAGCGTTCCACCGCACCGCCGTTGTGCCCGGCATCGACCCAGCACACCCGGTCCACGGGCAAACGCCAGCCCGGCACCTGCTGGCGTGCCCAGCGGCAACTGGAACACCCCTCGCTGACGAACACGACGAGCGAAATGCCTGGCAAAGCCAGCAATTGCTGGTCAATATCCAGGTCGGTCAATACCTGTTCCTTCACTATACTGCTGCCACCGCCGTCAACTGAACGGTGCTCGGAGTCCGTGTACATGGGTCGTTTTTTACCTCACCCTGATGATGTCGCTGCCCTGTTGATCCAACGTCCCGCTCCCCCCCTTCCCCGCCAACGCCTGCACACTATCGGCCTGAGTGGCATCGCCTGCAATTGCCCGCGCGCCTGGCGCCAGGGTACCGCGATCGAGTTTCGCATTCCCTCACTGGGCACCAGCGCCCGTTATCCGGGCTATGTGGCGTGGTGTCGCAAGGCTGGCAGTGGCTATCGCGTGGGGGTTGCCTTTACCGATGAACATGCCTTGTTCGGTGCAAGAATGGGCGAGCAAGTGTGCCAGATCGAACGCTACTGCCGCCTGCACGTAGATACCGAGCCGACGCCCCAGCAGGTCGAGGCACTGGCCCGCGAATGGGTTTCGCGCCATGCCGGCGAGTTCTCCCATGAGGCGCTTGTGCAGCCAGCACTGGATTAAAGCCGGCTTTGCCCATTGTCGCGGGCCCGTGTTACGCGCTAAGGTTCCTCCCCCCTGCATTCAAATCATGCTGTGCTCCGCCGCACGGGGATGGCTGGCGGCCGGCACCCGTGACCCTGACGAGTAACACGATGGCTGATTTACCGATCAATGACCTTAACGTCGAATCCAACGAGACGCTGATCACACCTGATCAGCTCAAGCGCGAAATCCCCTTGAGCGACGCTGCCCTGCAGACCGTCACCAAGGGTCGCGAAGTCATCCGTGACATTCTCGACGGCACTGACCACCGCCTCTTCGTCGTCATCGGGCCTTGCTCGATCCACGACCTCAAGGCTGCCCACGAATACGCCGAGCGCCTCAAGGTGCTGGCGGCGGAAGTGTCCGACACCTTGTACCTGGTGATGCGCGTGTATTTCGAGAAGCCGCGTACCACCGTCGGCTGGAAAGGCTTGATCAACGACCCGTACCTGGACGACTCGTTCAAGATCCAGGACGGTCTGCATATCGGTCGCAAGTTGCTGCTGGACCTGGCCGAAATGGGCCTGCCCACTGCCACCGAAGCCCTCGACCCGATCTCCCCGCAGTACCTGCAGGACCTGATCAGTTGGTCGGCCATCGGCGCGCGCACCACTGAATCCCAGACCCACCGCGAAATGGCGTCCGGCCTGTCCTCAGCCGTGGGCTTCAAGAACGGCACCGACGGCGGCCTGACCGTAGCGATCAACGCGCTGCAATCGGTTTCCAGCCCTCACCGGTTCCTGGGGATCAACCAGGAAGGCGGCGTCTCCATCGTCACCACCAAGGGCAACGCCTACGGTCACGTGGTGCTGCGCGGTGGCAACGGCAAGCCCAACTATGATTCGGTCAGCGTTGCGCTGTGCGAACAGGCGCTGGCCAAGGCCAAGATCAAGCCGAACATCATGGTCGATTGCAGCCACGCCAACTCCAACAAGGACCCGGCCCTGCAACCGTTGGTGATGGAAAACGTTGCCAACCAGATCCTCGAGGGCAACCAGTCGATCATTGGCCTGATGGTCGAGAGCCACCTGAATTGGGGTTGCCAGGCGATTCCAAAGGACCTCGCCGACCTGCAGTACGGCGTGTCGATCACCGATGCCTGCATCGACTGGACTGCCACCGAGAACACCCTGCGCAGCATGCATGCCAAGCTCAAGGACGTATTGCCCAAGCGCAAACGCAACTGAGACCGCACCTGTATCTGAATTGGGCGCACACAAAAACGCCGGGCCATGGCCCGGCGTTTTTCATGGTGCTGTCACTGCCTTACAGTTTAGCGGCGTGGCGCTGATGCCGCTCCATGTAGCGTTCGACATAGGAGCACGACGGGATCACCGTATAACCGGCTTCTTCGGCGAACTTCAGCGCCTCCTCGGTCAACGCGGCCGCAATGCCACGGCCTCGCAGTGCGTTGGGCACGAAGGTCCGATAGATATCCAGGGTCTGCTTCCCGAGGTCCATGTAGGTCAGGTAGGCACGATGACCGTCCACATTGGTCTCGAACTGATGACCAGCCTGGTCATGGTGGATGGACAACGCCTCGCTCATCACTACTCCTCGCGGGTCTTGAATTTTGACCCCTACCTTACCGATGTTTTTCCGGCGAAGGAACATCTACGCCACCCCGTGCCGGTTTCGACAACGAGAAAACCCTGAGCGCTCACAACCAGCACGTAGAGAATAGTAGGCACCAATCCCGCAATTGCTCAAGGCGCGCTCGTCATCCCTGCCACTGGTGGATATAGAAAGAGCCTCGATCAACCGGTGACCGATAGCCTGAACATTGCCGGCAGTTGAACCTTGAGACGAACTGCCGCTCTTAAAGTCACCTCTACATGCGCAAAAGATGCCTGGGGCGGTAACGGCGACCGGAACGAAAGTGTCAGCTTCTTTATATAAATCTTCATCTATTTACAAGGCCTAACGCATGCGGGGCGGCGATTTCAGCCCGGCCTCAATCCTCCTGCGACTGCAAAAAATTGAACACTTTTTATACAAACTGCCAAAAGATTAGCCAAAATAGATTCGGCACAAGAATTTTTTTTGCTTCTTGCGCTACGTCAGTTTACTTACTACAAGTAATGGGTAGTATGTACGCCGGCTATTAGCTCACCCTGAGAAAGTAGCCATTTAATAGAAAGTCCTTGAAGGGGAACACGATGAACAACGTTCTGAAATTCTCTGCTCTGGCTCTGGCCGCAGTTCTGGCTACCGGTTGCAGCAGCGTCTCCAAAGAAACCGAAGCTCGTCTGACTGCAACTGAAGACGCAGCAGCTCGCTCCCAGGCTCGTGCAGACGAAGCCTACCGTAAAGCTGATGAAGCTCTGGCTGCTGCTCAAAAAGCACAACAGACTGCTGACGAAGCTAACGAGCGCGCTCTGCGCATGCTTGAAAAAGCAAGCAAGAAGTAATAATCCTTCGGGGTTGTTATCAAGCCGATCCATTTTTGGATCGGCTTTTTTATTGCCTGAATTTCACGCTCCCGGCGGGAACAGGCAATAAAAATCCCGCCCCGGCGCAAGGCCGAAGCGGGATTTGGGTCAAGCAGGCTTACTGCTGCAGGTCGATCGGCGTGCTCGACACCATCGGCGCTGCGCTCGGCACACCGATCTCAGTCGGCAGGCCATCTTCGGCAGCCACCACATCACGCACCTGATCCCAGTTCACCCGCAGGTGATTGGCCAGGTCTTCACGCTTGAGCAGGGCGTTGATCACCGCCGTATGCTTGTCGACCACCGAAGGGGTGCCGTCGTCGTTCAGGGGCGTATGCGCTTCCAGGTACACCTTGCCACCGCGGCTGCCGAACTTGTAGGCATCGTTGATGATGCGCACCGACGTGCCCACCGGCACCATGCTGGCCATCTCCAGCACGTTGTTGTTGAACATGCGGAAGCAGCCATGGCTGGTACGCGTACCGATACCGAACTTCTTGTTGGAACCGTGGATCAGGTAACCCGGCGTGCCCAACGTGAACTTGAACGGCCCCAGGGGGTTGTCCGGGCCGGCGGGCACGACATTCGGCAGCGGGTCGCCCTCGGCGGCATGCTCAGCCTTGATCGAGGCGGGCGGGGTCCAGGTCGGGTTCGGCGTCTTGGCGATAATGCTGGTATGGGCGACCGGCGAGCCCCAGCCTTCACGACCAATCCCCAGCGGGAAGGTGTAGACGACGTTCTGGCCCTTCGGATAGTAGTAGAGACGGTATTCGGCGAGGTTGATCACAATACCTTCGCGAGGGCCTGGCGGCAGGATGAACTGCGTCGGCAGCACGATCTCGGTGCCCGCGCCGGGCAACCAGGCATCGACGCCCGGGTTGGCGGCGACCATCTCCGAGTACCCGAGGTCGTAGGTGGTACCCAGGTCGGCAAAGGTGTCTTCGTATTTGGCCTTGATCACTTGGACCTGGCCGACAATGTCTTCACCGGGTGGTGGCAAGGGCAACTGCAAGGCGGCGGCAGAGCCAGACGCACACAGGGCAGCAAGAGACAGGCAGCAGGTGACGACGGAAAGGCGCGACAACATCCGGTAAATCCTTCGCAGAACGACGGGTAGGTAAAAATCGATTGTATACGTGAAGCGGGCGGCTAGCTGCAAGCTTGTCGCGGCCCCTACAGCTCGAAACGCAGCTCCGGCCAGATTGGCGGCGTGCCGCGCTTCTGGGATTCGAGGATCGCCCGGCACAGAGGGCACAGCCGCTGGTCCTGGAAGATCGAGCGATCCACCGACGACCAGCGTGGCTGCGCAGGCAATAACGTGCCGCAGAGCGTGCGGTCGATCGAGCCCCCCAACTCCAGTTGACGCGCGACCAGATGCACCCGGACTTCCTGGCAGGCGAACAGATCCAGCTGCTCGTCCGGCTCGATCAGTTGGTAGTTAAACAAGGACCAGGCAGGACGCGACATCGAGGGCTCCAAATCGGGGGGGCGCCACCTTAGCCGAAAGCCTGCCGGTAGAAAAGCGTCATAGCAGCGGTTTTAGCGTCGGCCATACATTTTCCAGCAACTTGCCCTGGGCGCCGACCGCCGGGTGCAGTTGATCGGCCTGCATCAACTCGGGATGGCCGCCGACCCCGTCGAGAAAAAACGGCACCAACGGGACGCTCTTCTCCTTGGCCAGCGCACCGTAGACTTCGGCGAACGCCTGGGTGTATCTCGGGCCGTAGTTGGGTGGCAACTGCATGCCCAACAGCAGCACCTTGGCGCCCTTGGACTTGGACTGGTCGATCATCGATGCAAGATTTTGTTTCAATTGTGCGGGAGGCTGCCCACGCAAGCCGTCATTGCCTCCCAGTTCGATGATCACAACGTCCGGCTGATGCGCTGCAAGCGCCGCCGGCAGCCGCGCCAGGCCTCCGGCACTGGTATCGCCACTGATGGAGGCGTTGACCACTTTGTCGTCGAAACCTTCGTGCTTGAGCCGTTGTTCCAGCAAGGCTACCCACCCTTTGCTGGTATCCAGTCCGAAACCGGCACTGATACTATCGCCAACGATCAGGACTGTACCCGCCGCTGCGTTCTGGGCCATGCACATCAAGGCCAGGCCAGCACTCAAAAACCACATTCGCATCGGATTCTCCATGGGCGCAAGCATTCTCACCGCGCGAAACCTTAGCAAAGTGGTTCCCAGCGCGGAAGGTGAACTGACTATCCTGCACGAACTGAGCCTGGAACTGAACCAGGGCGATAGCCTGGCTATCGTCGGCGCCTCGGGTTCCGGCAAATCCACCCTCCTCGGCCTATTGGCCGGGCTCGACCTGCCCAGCAGCGGCGAAGTCACCCTTGCCGGCCAAGCCCTGAGCAGCCTCGACGAAGACCAGCGCGCGCGCATCCGCGCCGAGCACGTGGGTTTCGTCTTCCAATCCTTCCAGTTGCTCGACAGCCTCAACGCCCTGGAAAACGTCATGCTGCCTTTGGAACTCGATGGCCGCAAAGACGCTCGCGAGCGCGCCAAGCACTTGCTCGAACGCGTCGGCCTGGGCCAACGCCTGACCCACTCGCCGCGCCAGCTGTCCGGGGGCGAGCAACAACGTGTGGCCATCGCCCGCGCGTTCGCCGCCGAACCGGACGTGTTGTTTGCCGATGAACCCACCGGCAACCTCGACAGCCATACCGGCGAGCGAATCAGCGACCTGCTGTTCGAGCTCAATAAAGAGAACGGCACGACCCTGGTGCTCGTCACCCATGATGAGCGTCTGGCCCATCGTTGCCGACGCCTGATCCGCCTTGAAGCCGGCCCGATGGTCGCGCCCCTGGAGCCTTGATGGCACGTTTGCCGCTGTTGCGCCTGTTCAGTCTTGCCATGCGCCAATTACTGCGCGATGCCCGCGCCGGCGAATTGCGCGTATTGTTCTTCGCCTTGCTGGTGGCCGTGGCGGCCAGTACCGCCATCGGTTACTTCGGTGCGCGCCTCAACGGCGCCATGATGTTGCGGGCCACCGAGTTTCTTGGCGCCGACCTGGTACTTGAAGGCAGCTCGCCCGCACGCCCGGAGCAGATCCGCTCCGGCACCGAACTGGGCCTCGATCACGCGCGCGTCGTGGAGTTCTCCAGCGTCATCGCCGCCGACAGCGGCATCCAACTCTCCAGCATCAAGGCGGTCAACGAGCAGTACCCGCTGCGCGGCGAGCTGAAGAGCGCAGCCGCTCCCTTTGGGGATGAAACCCCAGGCGGCGGCCCGAAACCTGGTGAAGCCTGGGTGGAAGCGCGGTTGCTGACGGCACTGGGCCTCAAGGTTGGCGACAGCATCGATGTCGGCATGAAGACCCTACGCCTGGCCCGCATACTGACCTACGAACCGGATCGCGCCGGCAATTTCTACAGCCTCACACCGAGGGTGATGATCAACCTGGCGGACCTGGACGCTACTGGCGTGGTGCAACCCGGCAGCCGTGTCAGCTACCGCGAACTGTGGCGTGGGCCGCAAGGCAGCACGGCGTTGCAAACCTATCGTGACCTGGTCAAGCCGGGGCTCGCCGCCAACCAGCGCCTGCAGGATTCGCGGGACGGCAACCAGCAGATCGGCGGCGCCCTGGGCAAGGCCGAACGCTACCTGAACATGGCCAGCCTGGTGGCCGTGCTGCTGGCGGGGGTCGCCGTAGCGCTATCGGCCAACCGTTTTGCCAGCCGACGTTTCGATGCCAGCGCGTTGTTGCGTTGTCTCGGTTTGTCACGCCGCGAAACCATGCTGCTGTTCAGCCTGCAACTGAGCGTACTGGGACTGCTGGCCAGCCTGACCGGCGCCGTGCTCGGCTGGCTGGCGCAGTTCGGCCTGTTCTATTTCCTCCACGACCTGCTCCCCGCAGACGTACCACCGGGCGGGCTGTTACCGGCGGTTGCCGGGATCGGCACCGGGCTGGTTGCCCTCGCCGGCTTCGCCCTGCCACCACTGGCGGCGCTGGGCCGTGTACCGCCGCTGCGCGTGCTGCGGCGCGACCTGCTGCCTATTCCTTCCAGCACCTGGATGGTCTATGGCGCGGCGCTGTTCGCCCTGGGCCTGATCATGTGGCGCCTGAGCCTTGACCTGGTGCTGACCTTCGCCTTGCTGGGCGGAGGCGTGGTCGCCGCGCTGATCCTCGGCGGCCTGCTCCTGCTGCTGTTGCAAAGCCTGCGCCGCCTGTTGGCCCGCGCATCCCTGCCCTGGCGCCTGGGCCTGGGCCAGTTGCTGCGACACCCATTGGCGGCGGCCGGCCAGTCCCTGGCGTTTGGCCTGATCCTCTTGTCCATGGGCTTGATCGCCCTGCTGCGCGGCGAGTTGCTCGACACCTGGCAAAACCAGTTGCCCAAGGACGCCCCCAACTACTTCGCGCTGAACATCCTGCCCGCCGACAAGGAAGCCTTTGGTGCACGCCTGCTGGACCTGCAGGCGCAATCGGCGCCGCTGTATCCGGTGGTGCCAGGCCGACTGATCAGCATCAATGGCGAACCGGTACAGGAAATTGTCAGCAAGGACTCCAGCGGCGATCGTGCCGTGCAACGTGACCTGAGCCTGACGTGGGCTGCCGACCTGCCACCGGGCAACACCCTCACCGCCGGCGCCTGGTGGGCGCAACAAGCGCCCGATGATATCCCCGGGGTCTCGGTAGAAGCCAAGGTCGCACAAAGCTTGAAGCTCAAGCTTGATGACCATCTGGTGTTCAGTGTCGGCGGTGAAAATCGTGAAGCGCGGGTCACCAGCCTGCGCACCATCAATTGGGATAACTTCCAGCCCAATTTCTTCATGATTTTCCAGCCGGGCACCTTGAAGGACTTGCCAGCCACCTACCTGACCAGCTTCTACCTGGCCCCCGGCCACGACCAGCAGATCGTCGACCTGTCACGCGCCTTTCCGGCCGTGACGATCCTGCAGGTCGAAGCCCTGCTGGAACAACTGCGCAGCATCCTCGCCCAAGTGACCCTGGCGGTGGAATATGTGCTGCTGTTTGTCCTGGCCGCGGGGATGGCGGTGCTGTTCTCCGGCTTGCAGGCGACCTTGGATGAGCGAATCCGTCAGGGCGCGTTATTGCGTGCGCTAGGCGCGGAACGCAAGTTGCTGGTCAAGGCACGGCGCATCGAATTCGGCTTGCTGGGTGCAGTCAGTGGCTTGCTTGCGGCACTGGGCACCGAGTTGGTGACCTGGGTGTTGTACCGTTATGCCTTCGACCTGGTCTGGCACCCGCACCCCTGGTTGTTGCTCCTGCCATTGATCGGTGCCGTGTTGATCGGTGGCGCCGGGGTCTTCGGAACGCGCCGCGCGCTGAATGCCAGTCCACTGACGGTATTACGCGAAGGCTGAAACGCCGATGGCCCGTGCTCTTCACAGAGCACGGGCCATCCTTGCCTACTTCACATACTCGATACCGGTAATCCACCAGCACACTTCGCCACTCGGGGTCTGTACGATGGCCTCATCATCGACTTGCTTGCGCAACAACGCGCGAGCCATGGGCGAATCGATGGAAATGTAATCCATCCGCTCATAAATCTCGTCATAGCCGACAATACGAAAACGCTTGGTCTCACCCTGCTCGTTTTCAATATCGACCCAGGCACCAAAAAAGACTCGCCCTTCCTGCTCGGGCATGTACTCGACCACGCGCATGTCTTCCAGGCGCTTGCGCAAGTAGCGCACCCGCCGATCGATCTCACGCAGCAGCTTCTTGTTGTACTGGTAGTCCGCGTTTTCGCTGCGGTCTCCCAAGGAAGCGGCCCAGGTCACTTTGCGTGTGGTGTCCGGCCGCTTTTCTCGCCACAGGTAATCCAGCTCTTTCTTCAGCGCTTCATGACCTTCTTTGGTAATCAGCTTGGTACTCAAACGCGTGCATCCCCAGGCAATGTCCATTGATTCCAATACGCCGCGGCATCAAGGCCAGGCGTCAGCGAACAGAGAGTGATGATAAATGAACGCGACAAAGTTGCCAGGCCGACGGTCACTATCAGGTCAAACCGAGATCGCCCAAAAATCGTCGCTGGGTTGAGCCAGCTCAGTCTTGGCGAGACAGTCCAGGGTCTGATCCAGTTCGGTCAGCATTGCGTGCAGGTTTTGTCGCAGGCCAGACAGTTGCGCAATCGTAACCGACACCTTCTCCGCCCGCAGGTGAACCAACGACTCCTGGCTTTTGATCTCGGAGACACGCTTTTCAAGGGCATGAGCACGCTCATCAAGTTGGCGCTGCTCATGCTGCTGCGCGCTCGAATCATTCGCCAACTGGGCTTCACGGCTGTCCAGCGCCTGGGCCTGCAACTGCAGGGTGGCTTCTTTTTCCAATGTTCGGTTAACCAGTTCCTGACGTTTCTGCTCCAGATCCGCCTGGTCCTGTTGCAACCGGACGCGCCATTGCTCCAGTGCCTCCTCTTGCTTGAGAACAACCTGTTTCTGTTGCGTCAAATCCTGGGCAACGCGTGCAAGGTTCGTCAGGGTGCTGTCCACCTCAAACAACGAATTGTGTTCCGGCTGGGCGCCCAACGTCGGTCGCGCACCAAGCACCGGAGGAACAGGTGCCAGCTCAGTTGATGCAGGGACTATGGGAGGCTCCGGCTGGGGTTCCGGCTGAGGCTCCGCCAGTTGTTCAAGCAGGGGCGGCTGGGCCGAGTCAGGCTGGCTCGCCACCTTGGGCGGCGAGACCATCTGCGAAGAAAAACGAATGGACGGCACAATCAAAGTGGCACTTTCGATGGCCGGTGATGCAGGAGCAGAAGTGCCCAGGGTGATCACCTTCATCACCAACGCTTTCTTGATAATTACGGAATGATGATCCTCTGGCCTGGCAGGGGGCAACTTGCAGCCTTTCAAATCGACAAAGTGATAGGGAATCTGGGTTTCAGTAGCGTTGCCGGATCTGGCACCTGACGCTGCCAGGGTCAATATTTGTTTAAATACCCGCATTGCAACTTGCAGGTCTTCCTGAGCGTCGACGCCGCCCAGAAAATACCGCTCAAGTTTCTTACGCAATGCGGCGACGTATACCCGCGAGTTCCCAGGCTCCGTTTCTTCATCGAGACTGTAGACAAGAAAGTTCGAGGCAATTTGAGGAACAGCGAAACCACAGAGCAGTGCACCGTTGACCGGAGCATCCTCACCGGAGCGTTCAAGAACAAGGGTACGTAAAAGCATCATGGTTGTCGGGCCTCATGACGATAAGCAAGTCTTGTTTAAACATCAGATAAACATCTGACCATTAATACGCATTAGTCACCGAACGATTGTTTCAGCGCACTCTAATCCTGAACGTAGGACTTGTCTTATTAACGTAATTCAGCATTTCCAATCTCAGACATTAAAAGTACCATTTTTAAATCCGAGCCCCTGCCCCTCTCAACCAAGGCGCTTTCCTCTTCATATACACCCCGAACAATCAGCAGAAAAACATAATGATCGAGATAAGCAGCCTGACCAAATACCAGGGTAAAAAGACTGTCATCAGTAATGTTTCATTTTCTGCCCAGCGCCAAGAATGCCTTGGATTATTTGGAATGGAGGGCGCAGGTAAAACCACACTTCTGAAGATGATAGCGGGTTCACTCCGCCCGTCTTCAGGGCAGGTGAACATTCTGGGGTTCGATCCCCAAACCCATGCACACCAAGCCCGCATGGCCGTCGGTTATCAGCCCGAGTCCGGCATCAACCACCTCAGGATGTCCATCAGGGACCTGCTCGACTACATCGCCTCCCTCCGCGGATTCCAGGGTGCCGAAAAGCGCAGTCGGGTGGAACGCGCCGTCACCCGGCTCGAATTGTCATCGGTACTCAGCTATCCGATCCACACACTGCCCCCGAGTCTCAAGCGCAAAGTCGCGATTGCCCAGGCCATCCTGCATGACCCAGGGGTCCTGTTGCTGGACGAACCCTTTGACGGCCTGGCGCCGCATCAGCAAGGCAAGCTCAGGACACTTATCCAGTCCCTGACCGAAGAAATGACCGTCATCGTCGCTTCACGCGATTGCGAAGCACTGGCCGGCATCTGCACCCGCGCCCTGGTCATCGGCGGTGGACGCCTGCTGGCGGATGCGCCGATGCCCGAGTTGCAGCGTAGCTCCCGGCACTTCCGCGCCGTGACCCTGGCCTCGGAGTCCGCGCCTGATTTACTGGCCCTCGCGGTACTACCAGGCGTTGCAGGTATCGAAGAGGATCGCCACAGCCCTGGCACGGTGACCGTTCTCGCAATGCCAGGCCACACCATTTACCCCTCTGTCAGCGCACTGATTACCGACCGGTACTGGCCAATACACTCACTGAAACTGGAGCCAGGCCGCCTGAATGATGTTGTTCATCACTTGAGCCAAGAGGCTTCCCTTTGAAACTGCTGCTCCCCGTTTTCAAGCGCCAGCTTGCAAGCTATTTTTCTTCACCGGCCACCTACCTGAGCATCGCCATCTTCCTGGTGCTTTCGGCATCACTGGGGTTGCACACCAGCGAACTGCTGGAGCGAAACAGCAGTGATTTGCAGGCCGTCTTTGAATGGCACCCCTGGCTGTACCTGTTACTGATCCCAGCCCTGTCGACGCAACTCTGGGCGGACGAGCACGGGAGCGGCTTTGGCGACCTGATAAAAACAATGCCTATCAAACCCACCCCACTGGTGATGGGGAAATTTCTCGCAGCCTGGGTTGTTACTGGCGTGGCATTAGTGCTGATGTTTCCGATGGTGATGGCAGTCAATGTACTGGGACCGGCGGATAACATGCTGATTGCCTCGCAATTCCTGGCCAGTTGGTTGTTGGCCGGCAGTTACCTGTCTGTAGGTTGTTTTATTTGCGTATTAACCAGCCGGCGCCTGGTCATTTTCCTATTGACGCTGAGCCTGCTGTCGGCGGCCAGTGGTTTGGCCTCCGTACTTGATGCTCTTGAACATCAAGCGCCAATATGGGTTCTCGACAGTTTGATGTCCCTTAGTCCATCGTTGCGCTTCAGCATCATTGATCACGGCTTGCTGACCCTCCATGAAAGCCTTTACTTCATCAGTATGATGTTTGCCTTTCTCTGCGCGACAACTATTACCCTCAACTATAAAAACAGCTGAGAAGGAGCGTTCTCGATGCGATCCGCTCTGCGCACCGGTATGACGCTGAGTGTCATATTGTTACTTTTCCTGGCATTCAATCTGGTGTGGGTTGTTAAACTTCCTGATCTACGCTGGGACTTTTCACAACAAAAAAACAATTCGTTGTCGCCTGCCGTAATGCAATTACTTGCCACATTGGACAGCCCACTGGACTTTTACTATTTCAACGCCAGCAAGCCCGCCTTGAAGAGCAATACGTTGAAACAGTACGGCAAACGCGTCGAAGCAAAACTGAAGGCCTTCGAACAAACGGCCAGAGGCAGGATCAACCTGCATATTATTGATCCCGCACCTTTTTCAGAGGACGCCTACAAAGCGGGGCTTTATGGCCTCGACGATCAGCAGGGTTTCCTGGGCCTGATCGGCACCCGCGACGGTCACGCCGCACAGCGCATCGAATCATTCAGACCGGACAGGGAACACTTACTGGAGTATGAAATCAGCCACCTGATCAGCCAGTTGCTCCACCCCACCCCTCCTGTTATCGGACTGCTATCAGGGCTGCCTGCAGGAGAGCTGATCGAGCCGCTCGTGCAAGAACTGCGTGGCCACTTTGACCTTATCGAGTTGGAGGCGAGTGCCCACCCTATCCCTGCGCGTATCAAAACCCTGATGCTTGTGCACCCGCGCATGCTGTCCGAACAAACCCTTTACGCGGTAGACCAGTTTGTACTGGGAGGCGGCAAGTTATTGATGTTTATCGATCCACTGAGCGATATGGATCCAGAGCCCCCCCCCACTGCCTCCAGGCTTGACGGGCTGCTTGTTGCGTGGGGTATCCATATGCAAAGCGACAAGATACTGCTCGATCGTACCTACGCCTCATCGGAGCATGAACCCGGCCTGCTGACGCTGCCGCGAGAAGCGATGAACGAGAGCGACGTCAGCACCTGGAAACTGGAATCGGTGACGGTGTCAAACAGCGGTGCCCTTCTTCCCCTGGACAACAGCCGGACCACCTTCACCCCGCTGTTGCAAAGCTCCAAGCAATCAGCCTTGCTGGAACCGGGCGCACCGGACAGCGAAATCGTCCCACAAGGCGAACATCACGTCATCGCGGCTCGCATTGAAGGGGCGGCTTATTCGGCGTTTCCTGACGGCATTGACGGGCGGCCACCCGGCCTGCAAAAAGCCGCCCAGATCCATGTCGTGGTGGTTGCCGACACGGATGTACTCAGCGAGGAAATCAGCAGTTCGGCACCACACGGCAACAGCCTGTTTGTACTGAACACACTGGATAACCTGGCAGCCCCTTCTGTACTTGCGGACATTCGACCACGCGTGATGACGCGTTCGTTGCAAACACTGGCCAACCTGCGCGAAACCACCGCACACGCCTATCAAACTCGGGCGAACGATCTTGAGCGACGACTGGCGCAAACCGAAAAGGAATGGCAGCGCCTGAACCCCGAGGCGACGGCCCTCGGCACCGAGGTGGTCGATACCAATACCCAGTTGCAAGCACTCAACAAAGAGCGCTTGCGCTTACCGATGGAACTGCATGCGCTGAGGATGGAGGCCTACGCGCCGCTGCATCGCCTGGAGCGCAAGGTGAAATGGCTGGTGATAGCACCCATGCCTGCATTGCTCTGCTTGCTCGCCGCGGGGCTGTTTCGATGGCAGCGTCGCCATCGGCCGATACCTGCCACCGCGCTGTACTGAAGGCTCAACGGCGCGCAATCAGGCCTTGTCGTGCAATGCGCGTCAACTGGCGAATCACCTCGGCAGCGTCGCCAGCAGTGGGGGCCTGGATCACCGCAAGGTCAAAACTGTTGCTGGCGAAGCGTGCGAGGGAATCGCCATCTTCGACAAACTGGATCAGGAATGCCGAAGGCCGGCCGGTGCGACGTGGCCAGCCGTCCAGGTAACGCAATAGCGTCGGCTGGTGCTTACCGCCCAGGAGTATTTTTGGATTGCGTTGGGTGAGGTCCGCGGTGATCGGGGCCAGGCGTATGAGGGGGCGTAGTGCATTCATCGTGTCGAGTCTCTGCCTCAAAAGTCTGCGGGCAGGTGAGAGGCAACACCGAACCAGCGCTTTAGCGGTATTTCGAAGCACGCTCCTTGAATGAGAGCTGACTTCTGTCGGGCTGCATCGAGTCCCTGTGGCGCCCCGCAATTAGCTGTTTAAATCGGCGCATGGGCAGCATCCTAGAGAAGCCGGTGGGGCGGTGTCAAGAATCCCAGGCAACGAAAAGGCCCGCACAGGCGGGCCTTTCCAGGGTTTTGCGCAAGGATCAGTGGGCGATGGCGCGGTCGGCAGACAGTTTGCCAGCGCCTTCCAGCAGCACCGCCAGCGAGCCGCCCAACAGGGCCAGTGCGAACTCATAACCGTTGTTGGCCATGAACAGACCGTTGTGGATATGCACCGAGAAGATCGCCACCAGCGACAGGATGGTCAGGCCCAATGCCGCTGGGCGTGCCAACAGGCCAATGATCAACGCCAAGCCAGCGAAGAACTCGGTCCCTCCCGACAACAGCGCCATCAAGGTGCCTGGCGCCAGGCCAATACTTTCCATCCATTGGGCAGTGCCCGCCAAGCCGTAGCCACCGAACCAGCCAAAGAGCTTTTGCGATCCGTGGGCGGCAAAGATGATGCCGACGACGATGCGTAGAATGGTCAGGCCATAACCGGCACGGGTGGACAGGAGGTTTTTGATCAGTGGGCTCATGGTGCGAATCCTTTTTAAAGTAGGGGTTGGTTGGCCGCTATATTAATCAGTTTAGGCAATGATAAAAGCCGAAAAAATGCCTTATAAATATCGATATATTCGATTATTTTCGTGAGGCGATTTTTGGCCCCGACGGCTCCAGGGACTCCCGTTCCCGATCAAACGCCAGATAGTACTTATTGACGCTATTAACATAGCTGACGCCGCTCATCCCCACCTGCTCCATGGCAATGCGTTCAACCTGGAAGAACCACTGGTTGGGGTTAAGCCCCCGGCGTTTCGCCTCGGTGCGCATGCCCTGCACCCGCTCCGGCCCCATGTTGTAGGCCGCCAGGACAAAAGCCATGCGTTCGCGCTCGTTAAGCTTGGGGCTGGCGAAAAACTTGCGGCGGATCATCGCCAGGTAGCGCGCCCCCGCCTGCACGTTGCTGTCGAGGCTTTCGATATTATTGACCCCCACCCGCTGCGCCGCCGAAGGCGTGATCTGCATCAACCCCGTGGGCCCGCCGCTGTTACGCGCGCCCGGGTCGAGTGCCGACTCCTTGAAGGCGAGCGCGGCGAGGTTCAGCCAATCCATGCCCTGCTCGCGCGCGTGTTTTTGCAGGATGGGGCGCAGTTTCTCCAGGCGCTGGCGGTCGATCCGGGCCAATGGGTTACGTACTTGATAAAGGCGACGGTAGATCCGTTGGAACGCCACATCCTGATCGGAAGGGGTTCGGTAGCTCTTGAGGAAACGATCGATACTCGCCCGCAGCATCGAAGCATCCTGGCGCACGAACCAGTACTCATCACCCGGCTCGTTGATAACCACCTGTTTGTCGAAGCGCAATTTGGGCAGGATCTTTGACCAGCGCTCGGCAATCGGCTTCTCGACAATGGTCAGGTGGAATATCCCGGCCTGGACCATCTCCAGCACATCCTCCACGGCCAGCGTCGGGTCGACCCATTCCACCTTGATCGGCGGCTGCTTGTGCAGGGCCAGTTTCTGATTGACCTGGCTGATGGCATCCGCCGCTGCACTGCCGGTGGTCAGCGCCAGGGTGCGCCCGGACAGTTGCTCCAGCTTGGTAAACCGTCGCTCGCCCTTCACCCCGACCAGCCACAACGGCACACCGCTGGCGATCGGGTCACTCGTACTGATCCTGTGGGCCGCCTTCATATCCAGCAACTCACCTGGCGCCACCAGGTCGCCTTCGCCACGCGCCAGCGCACCGAGCAGTTGATCCTTGGCCTTGGGGATGATCTTGAGGTTGATTTCCTGGCCGTCACGGGCATGGCCATTGAGGTATTGCTTGAAGGCGCGCAGGCGATGGTATTCGACACCAATGGCCTGGCCCTGAATCTCACCGGAACTGTTGCGGCTTTGGTTGACCAGCACGCGCAGGGTGCGACTGGAGCGAATCTCCGCCAGGTCGCGGACCTTGCTGGGCTTGGTCACTTCCAGCGGCCCGTCCAGACGCGCGACCGCCGCCATGGGCAGCAGTAACGTCAGGCACAATATAAGCAACGCCGAGGGTCGGATCATCCGCTCTCCGGAAAGAATACTGGCCAGCACCTTCGCGAAAAACGCAGGACTGGAGGTCAGAAACAGAGCGCTTTATGCGCTGGCAAGGCACGCAACGGCGGCATCAGGCAGGGCGACTCGCCAACCACAATGTCGCTTGCGACGTTCAAAGACAGCTATAACTCGTTGTAGTTCTTCGTTTTTCTTATAAATCTACAGCTCTGATATGCTTTCCGGCCGCAGGCGGAGATAGCACCATGCAACTCATTGATATCGGCGTCAACCTGACCAACCCCAGTTTCGACGAGAAGCACCAGGCCGTTCTTGACCGAGCCTATGCCGCTGGCGTGCAACAATTGGTGCTCACCGGCACCAGCATCGAGGGTAGCGAACAAGCGCTGGAGTTGTGCATAAAGCTCGATGAAAGCGGGCAACGCCTGTTCAGCACCGCCGGCATCCATCCCCACGCCGCCAGCGATTGGAACGGTGATAGCGACCAGCGCCTGCGCGGCTTGCTCAACGAAACGCGCGTTCGCGCCGTAGGCGAATGCGGGTTGGATTTCAATCGTGATTTTTCCCCGCGCCCGCAGCAGGAGAAAGTCCTGGAGGCGCACCTGGCCCTGGCCGTCGAACTGAAGTTGCCAGTGTTCCTGCACGAACGTGACGCCAACCAGCGCCTGCTGGACATCCTCAAGGACTACCGCGACCACCTGACTGCCGCCGTGGTGCATTGCTTTACCGGCGAACAGTCAGCGTTGTTCAGCTACCTCGACCTCGATTTGCACATTGGCATCACCGGCTGGATCTGCGACGAGCGCCGTGGCACACACCTGCACCCACTGGTCAGGGAAATACCCCGAAACCGCCTGATGCTGGAGAGCGATGCGCCCTACCTGCTGCCGCGCACGCTGCGCCCCAAGCCAAAAAACGGTCGCAATGAACCGGCCTACCTGCCAGAAGTGCTGCGCGAAGTTGCCCTGCACCGCAACGAAAGCATGGAAGACCTGGCCCGGCACAGCACCGCCTGCGCCCGCGCCTTTTTCGGGCTGCCTGTCGTGGATTGATGCGGCGCATTGACCCACGTCAAAATGATTTTCCTCAATAGCGGCACTATAATGGCACCTTGCCAATGCTGTTTCCGCTATCAGAGAAAACCTTCCATGGGTGCCTGGCTTAGCAATATCTCGCTGAAGTACAAATTCTGGGCCGTCAACGCGGTCGCCTTTATCACCACCCTGCTCCTGGTGCTGTATGCAGTGCATCTGGAACAGCAGTCGCGCAGCCATGCATCCCAAGCCGCGGCACAAACCGAGGCGCGCCTGCTCAGTGCGTGGCCAGCCGACAAGGCGCTGCCCAAGGGTGAGTCTTGGCTGACGTTTGCCCGTGGCCAAGCCCCACAGATGGCCGATCAAGACCTGTCAGCCCTGAACAGCGCCAGCGGCTGGGTCGAACTCAATCACCTGCCATTGTTCGGCGAAAACCCACTGATGGGCGCCGAAGTCATCACGCGCGCCGATGGGCAACAGGTCGCCGTGCTCGCCTACGCACCGAGCCTGAGCCAGGTGTTCAGTGAACGCTTCGCCAACTACGCCATCGCCGTGTTGATCCTGATGCTGGCGATGCTCTGCGCCTCGCAGTTGCTGATCCGCTTCCTGCTCAGCCAGCTCAACACCCTCAAGGATGTGATGCTGCACGTCGAAAAGACCGGCGACCTCTCAGCCCGCGTGCCTCTGGCCTGCAAAGATGAAGTCGGCCAGATGGCCAGCGCCTTCAACGCCATGCAAGCCGGCTACCAGCGGGTGGTCAACACCGTGGCGCGCACCGCCAAGCTTCTGGACGACGGCGCCGCGCGATTGGCCAGCAGCATGAACGAGGTGCAACACGGCATGCTCGGCCAGCAAAGCGAAACCGACCAGGCCGCCACCGCGATCAACGAGATGACCGCCACCGTCCACCACATCGCCCAACATGCCGGCGCGACCCGTGACCTGTCCCAGACCGCCGACACCCTGGCCGGCAGTGGCCAGGAAGTCGTGACCCGGGTGCAACACTCGATTGCCGGGCTGTCCAGCGGCGTGCAGCAGACCGCCGAGATGATCCAGAAACTCGCCGAGGACAGCCAGAAGATCAACAGCGTAGTCAGCGTGATCCACAGCATTGCCGAACAAACCAACCTGCTCGCCCTCAACGCCGCCATCGAAGCCGCCCGCGCCGGTGAAATGGGCCGAGGTTTCGCCGTGGTCGCCGACGAAGTGCGTAACCTGGCCAAGCGCGTGCAGAGCTCCACCGACGAAATCACCCGCATGGTCTCGGCCCTCCAGGCTGGCACCCGCGACGCCGTAGACTTTATGCAGGAAAGCTCGTTCAAGGCCGACGACTGCGTACAGCAGGCCCAGGAAGCCGGCGCAGCACTGGCCGAAATCACCGGCGCCGTGGCGCAGATGCGTGAAAGCAACACCCAGATCGCGGTTGCCGCCGAGCAGCAAAGCCATGTGGCCGAAGAAATGAACCGAGCGGTAGTGAGCATTCGTGATGTGACCGAAAACACCGTGCAACAGACGGTGGATTCGGCGACCACCAGCAATGAGCTGGCGACCTTGGCTGGGGAGTTGAGCAAGGCGATTGGGCAACTGAAGCTGTAGGGCTTCTCCACCTGTAATCCGACTCCTACGATCGACTCCCCGTTTACCCGAAGTTTTGGCGAACCCTCCTAGCCGTCCTGGCGAATAGCGCCGACTTCTTTACCTGACGAACCTCTCCAAAGTCTCTCGCCTGATCATTCAGTGCGAGGGACCGCCGATGTACCCACCCGTTAATGCCCCGGTTGTCGGGGCTGCCTCTTGATTCCCGTCATTGCCAGTTTTGTCCTGGCCCCCATGGATGCCGAGGCGCCGGACGTTGAGCGCGTCTTTCGTGACTTGCGCGGTTGCCTGAACACCTTTGATGAGTGGGCCGAGAGCTTCTGGAGCGTTTCGGCACTGGCAGTGGAGCAGGTGTTCAAAGTTGGGGAAGAGGTGGCGTTGGTGGCGCCGGCTTCTTCCAACGCCCCAAGTAAAACGGTCGCCATGTGCAATACCCAGGGATCGTTGACTCTGGTGCATATGTTCGAAAGCACTCGGTTTGTGCCGATCGGCAATACGCCGGTGATGCTGCAAGCCATTACCCAGGACGGCGGCCCGCTCGGCGCACCACTCCATAGAACCATCGGTCCCAGCGGCATCCTCGAAATCACCGAGTGTGATCGCAACCAGCAGTACCAAATCACCTTCTATCCCAACGTTTCCAAGGATCACGTCAAGGCGCTGTATGCGTCTTATCAGTCGGTGATCGCGGGCTTGGAAGGTCACCTGCGTGACGAATGGACCAAGACCTTCCAGCCCCAGTGGGACGACTTCGCCAACGCTACGCGGTTCGAGCGCAGCGCGATGCAGCGCTTGGCCTTTTCCACCGGGATAGCCAAGGCGCTCTACAACCTGTGGGACAACATTACGCAGCTGTATGACTTGTTGGCGAACCTCAAAGCCAACGGCGAGAAATTGCTGCAGTACATCACCCAGGCCGAACTTGATGAATTGCTGAGACTGGGCAACGACACCCTCGCAAAGGGGCTGTTGGTGCTCAGCGATGAGCCGCTGCTGTTTATCTACGTGTCGGCCATGGTCAGTTGGATACGCCTGCTACCGCCGCCCGAGATGTATGAAGTGCTGGGCGAGATCACCGGCGAAGTGTTGATCAATCTATTGCTGATCTGGGCGACCCGTGGCATGGGCGTGCAGATTCGCCTGGGCGCTCAGGTGCTGGGGCATATCAAATCCGGACGAGCGCGCCAGTGGCTGGAGATGCTGGCCGATCAGTTGCTGGGGCCGAAGTTGGACGCGCATGCCGAGGCGTTGAAGCCTTTGCTGCTCGGTGGACCGGCGACGGCGATCAAGACTGTACCGGTGGCGCCGTTGAAGGCTGGGAAGCACGTGGTTTCGAACCCAGTGCCGGCGGTTCGTAACAAGACACAGAAGACGGTGTTGGTCAGGCAGGAGCCTGTCGATGATGTGCCTGTTTCGGGGAAAAACCCTGCGGGGGATGCTGCCGCGTCTTCGGACAAGACCGTCACCAACGGCTGCCCGGTGTCGATGGTTACCGGCGAGGAGCTGCTCACCCTGACCGATGGCACGCTGGACGGGATTTTGCCGTTCGAGTGGACCCGGTTGTACCGCACCAGTGCGGTGGAAGTGGATTGCGGGTTGGGGTTTGGCTGGAGTCATTCGCTGGCGCACAGGCTTTCTGTGGTGGGCGATTCGGTCGTCT
This sequence comes from Pseudomonas sp. MPR-R2A5, assembly GCF_058793055.1. Lineage (NCBI taxonomy): Bacteria > Pseudomonadati > Pseudomonadota > Gammaproteobacteria > Pseudomonadales > Pseudomonadaceae > Pseudomonas > Pseudomonas sp. MPR-R2A5. Next base: position 3,775 of record NZ_JBXAFK010000046.1, on the reverse strand, counting down.
GGATTGACCATGAAAACCGCACGACTGAGTTCCCGCTGCCCACCGCGGCTCGCCCCGCGATCACCAACAGCCTGGCTGAAGCGGCGATCTATCTGGGCGCTTCGCCGGATGAACTGGTGCTGGCCCAGGCGGCGCGGTTTTATCACTTTCGCGACGGTGTATTGGTCTCGATCAGTGACGCGTATGACAACCGCCTGCGAATTTTCCGCGACGTATTGGGGCGCATTGAGCGGTTGGATAACGGCGCGGGCCGGTCGCTGTTTTTGCGCTATGAACGGGGCCGCATTGTGGCGGTGGACTACCAGGTTCAGCGCGCCAAGGGGCATGAACCCTACGTCTGGGTGACGGAGCAGCACGTTGTTGCCTACGCCTATGACGACGATGGACGGCTGGTCTCGGCGACCAATGCCGTCGGCGAAAGCGAGGTTTACCGCTACGACGATAAGCACGTCATTCTCGAGCGGCAATTGGCCGGTGGGGCGAGTTTCTTTTGGGCGTGGGAACGGTCTGGCAAGGCGGCGCGATGTGTCCGGCATTGGGCCAGCTTTTCGCAGATGGACACGCGCTATGTGTGGAGTGAGGACGGGCGCGTCACGGTGCACAACGCCGATGGCAGTCAGGAAATGTATGTCCACGATCAGCGTGCGCGCTTGGTGCAGCGGATTGATCCGGACGGTGCGCAGCACTTCAAATCCTACGATGAAAAGGGCCGGCTGACGGTCGAGCAGGACCCGCTGGGGGCGGTGACGGCGTATCAGTACGACGAAGCCGGGCGCTTGGTCGCGCTGTTTCCGGGGGATGACGAGCCGACGTCCTACGAGCATGACAATGGCTTCGTACGGGTTGTAAGGCGGGGTCTGGCGGTCTGGAAGTACGAGCGCAATGACCAGGGCGACATTACGCGTAAGATCGATCCCGACGGCCATGTCACCGACTACAGCTACGACCAATACGGACAACTGGTTGGGGTTTGGTACCCGGATCACAGCTGCCAGCGGCTGGTGTGGAATGAGCGCGGGCAACTGCTGGAGCAGACGCTGCCCAATGGCGGTGTGCGGCGCTATCGCTATGACGACTTGGGTCGACAGATTGCCCGCGAGGATGAGCATGGCGCGCTGACCCAGTACCAGTGGGATGCTGCCGGACGCCTGGTCAAGCTAACCCAACCGGGTGGCGCCACGCGGGAATACAGCTACAACCCCTACGGAAAAATCACCGCCGAACGCGATGAACTCGGGCGCGTCACCCGCTACGAATACGCCGACGGCTTGCACCTGATCAGCCGCCGTATCAACGCCGATGGCACCCAGGTCCACTACCGCTACGACAACGCCCGGCTACTGCTGACCGAGATCGAAAACGAGGTTGGCGAGACCTACCGGCTCGACTACCACCCCAACGGGCTGATTCAGCAGGAAGTCGGGTTTGATGGGCAGCGTACGGCTTATGCCTACGACCTCAACGGCAACCTGCAGGAAAAGACCGAACACGGCGACGATGGCAGTCAGCTCGTTACTCGTTATGAGCGAGACCACGCCGGTCGCCTCGTACGAAAAACCCTGCCCGACGGTAACCTTGTTGAATATACCTACGACCGCCAAGGCAACCTCCTCAGCGTCGACGACGGTCACTGGGCGTTAGCCTACGAATACGACCCACAAAACCGCCTGACCGCTGAACACCAAGGCTGGGGCACCTTGCGCTATGGCTACGACGCCTGCGGTCAGCTTCAAAACCTGCGCCTGCCCGACAACAACCGCGTGGTGTTCAACCACAGCAAAGGCGGCCACCTCGCCACCGTCGAGTTAAATGGCGCACTGCTGACCTCTCATCTTTTCAAGGCCGGCCAAGAACACCAACGCCAACAGGGCCAGCTCCTCAGCCACTACCACTACGACGAACAACACCGCCTGCACGCCCACACCGTCGCGCAACAGGACACCCCCCTCTACCAACGCCACTACGACTACGACAAAAGCGGCAACCTCACCCGTTTAGTCGACAGCCGCAAAGGCGAACACCACTACCACTACGACCCCCTCGCCCGCCTCACCCGCGCCGACCACACGCAAGACCCGCACGAACGCTTCGCCCACGACCCGGCCGGCAACCTGCTCATGCAAGACCGCCCCGGCCCCGACATCGTCGCCGGCAACCGCCTGATGATCCAGGGCGACCGCCATTACGACTACGACGCCTTCGGCAACCTGATCCGCGAACGCCGCGACAAGGGTCACCAACTCGTCACCGAATACCGCTACGACTGCCAGCATCGGCTGATCGGCATTACCCAGCCCAACGGCCAAACCGCGAGCTATCGCTATGACCCGTTTGGGCGGCGAATCAGCAAGACGGTCGACAACATCACCACGGAGTTTTTCTGGCAAGGCGACAAACTGGTTGCCGAACACCACGCCGAAAAGCATCGCAGCTACCTCTACGAACCGGACAGCTTTCGCCCGCTCGCCCTGCTGGAAGGCTTCGGTCCAAAAGAAACGAAGCCCTACCACTACCAACTCGACCACCTCGGCACCCCGCAGGAACTCACCAACCCCGAGGGTGAAATCGTCTGGTCCGCGCACTACCGCGCCTACGGCGAAATCACCCGGCTAGACATCGGAGAAGTCGACAACCCACTGCGTTTTCAGGGTCAGTACTTCGATCAGGAAAGCGGGCTGCACTACAACCGCCATCGCTACTACAATCCGGATGTTGGTCGTTACCTGACACCGGATCCGGTGAAGTTGGCGGGTGGGATTAACGGGTACCAGTACGTGCCCAATCCTACGGGGTGGATAGATCCTCTAGGATTGAACGCCAACTGTCCGCCCAAAGGAAAAAAACAGCTCGCTTGTAAAATACCGGATGAACCGGACGCCCCCGATATTTCTCGCAAAGGTGCGTTCAGAGAAGCCAAAAGAGATGCCAATATACCCATGATGCAGAGCCCTGATATCGTCGTAGATCCAGAAACTGGAAAAGCCAAACAATACACGATTGAAAAAATGACGGACAAAAACAAAAAAACAGTTTTAGATGAAACCGGCAGAGCGATTAATACAAGAGTTTATAAATTTACACGACCAGACGGCTCAAAAATCCTTATTCAAGACCACTCTGCCGGCCACAAATTCGGCAGGATAGATGGCGTCGGAGACCATTCATCGCACTTCAACTTGCGCCCCATCGAGAAGCCTCGGAAAGGATATATTCCAAAGGCAAAGAAACACTATCCTTTTAGGAAATAAAAATGAAACACTGGAACGAATTAGACGGAAGCATATTTTTTAGTAAGATCTTTAGTCTTCCTATAAAAATCGGTAAAATTGCTCTTTTTTCTTTAAGAATAGAAAATGATCAGCCTTGTGTCGGACTGGGCTTCGACATACCCGAATTCCCAGACAAGCTTCCTGAAAAATGGAAAAACAAAGGCTACAACACCTGCAGAATAGGTATAACCTGCAACGAAATCGAAGATTTAAAAATACAAAACATACCTATTCATAAAGAGTTTTTTGTAACAATAGAAAAACAAAATAACCATTTCAAATTCAAAGCAACCAACGACAGTGCGCTGATAGAATTCAAAGCTAAATTCATTTCACTTAGTGACCCTAACGTTTACATAAACGGACCGGACGATTACTTCTTCAAATAAATATTTATCATATCCAAAAGCATCGCACTCGACCCAGTCGAACTTAAGGAAACTCTGAAAAAAACTTTCTGATTTGGCAAAATACCGCGACCCCACCCACCGAGTTTCCCGATGAAG
>NZ_JBXAFK010000045.1:0-68291 GCF_058793055.1 Pseudomonas sp. MPR-R2A5 | reverse complement strand
TGCCGGGCTGCTCAGAGGCCGAGCGTTGGGCGCGGGAAATAAACGCTTTTCAAAGCAGCAGCCGCAGGCTGCATCAAAACCTTGAGGACTGGAGCGCGCTGCCGGTGGTGGGTCTGCTCGTCAGCTTCGGAAGGTCGCGGTAAGCCCGGACTATCCAGAGCCTGGCCGCGTGCAAGGGGTCGTGGAATACCGCAGGCGCGAAGCGACAAGGATATGCCGCGAAAGCCCCTTGCAGGCAAGGCCGGGCGGCGGATAGGCCATTGGGGCGATCCGCTACCTTCCGATGATGATGAGCCTACCTGGTGTTGCGGAAGGACCGGCAAGCGGAGCGCGCAGGCCGCAGGCCGGAGACGTGAGGATCGAAGCCCGAAGGGCCAAGACCTGGCGCGCTTTTGGCCAGGGCTTGGTTCACGAGAGCCGCCCCCCGAAGGGGGCACGCAAGAGAATGGATTAGTACCGATTGTTCCAGGGCTCGCATCGCACGACTGTGCTTATAAACGCGATGACAAATGCCGAAAACCAGAAGTATTTTTCCTGCAAAGTTGCCTTTCTGAATTCCCCTATCGTGAGCGTGTCAGGTGCGAGAACGTACGCACAAAACACAGCAGTCACCAGAAAACCGATGACAAACATGAGAATCGCAAACTGAGTAGTGCTGAGTTTTTTCATTTTCAAAAGTCCATTTATTTTGGCGATTGAGCCGATGATTTGCAGAGTTGTTCCGGGTCTATGCCTGCGTTCTTTAGCTCAACGTACTGAGAGGACGGCAGTTTAATATCGGCGTTGTAACTTGCGCAGAACTCCCCTAAGTCAAGAGTTGGCCAAGAGCCCTTCGGTCGAACGTTTGACGGGCTTATTCCCGCATCTCGGCTCCAGGTTTCAAAAGCTTGTTTGTACCCTTTATCGAACCCTTTCCCTTCCCATTCCGCACCCTTGCTCACACCCCATGAAAAGCCAATTCCCAAGCCGAGCAGAACGCACGCCGAGCAAGTCAACACGGATGCAGCTATCACGCTCTTTGTGTATGCAGACATATCGTTATCCTTTTTTGAGTCCAGCCAACTCCGCTAATAGCAGCGTGCATTGAGCTGCACTGAGTCGTCCCTGGTCTTTCAGTTCACTGATTGCAGCAGACAAAGCCCCGTATCCCTTCAAAGGGTAATGGGGTTCATATTGTTGCCTTGATATTGAATCTTGTAACCGCTCCAAAGGCTCGCAAACCTCGGGAAACGTTGTAGGAAGGTCGGCCAGCTTGACTGGCGCGGTCACCAGCTCCGGGAAGTAGATGGCCAAGGCTGGTCTATCCGAATCCATCAGAGCCTGAATGCCGTGCCGCAAATCCATTTTGGTGGATCCGCTGGCCAGCCAATAGGCTCCTGCGATTTCATCCTCAGACGCTGTTTCGAGCCACATGAGAACATCGAGGTAATCGGTTGAGCGCTGTGCATTTGTGTTGTCCATTACTTCGGTCCTCAGAGGTCCATTTCATCGCGTGCGGAATCGACCAGCGAACGGCATTGTTCGGCCCTTCGCATGTAGGTCAAGCCGTTGCCAGGCCAGATCGAGGCGGCGGCTTCGTATAGTTCCGCGGCTGAATACCACTTCTTGTGCAGTTCTGCCAACCGCGCAGCGGATTGCAGTGCATGGCAGGAACGTTCGGCTTTGCTTTGAGTGAGGTCACGAAAGTGCATTTGTGGATCTCCTTCGCTAATTTCCCGGGGCGGTTGCCGCCGCTTGTCCTGGGAAGATAAAGCGCCCCGTCAGGGGCGCAGATTCATGCTGCGTTATCTAGGTGATTAGCCAACGAAAGGCCAACGGCCACTGGGCGAACCCATACAGGCATATGGCTGAGCAAGAAGGTTTCCCCTTGCTTGGCGAGCAGGATGGTTTGAGCCATTACACCCGCAATGGCTTCAGCAGCCTTGGGTGGGACCGCGTTCCCGATCCGTTCCCGCCATGCTTGATCACTCAACCCATCCAGTTCGAGCATTTCCTCGGGATCGACAAGGCTTTGCAATGCAGCCATTTCAAGTGTGGTGAATGGGCGGTGCCAGGTGCCGTCGAGACTTCTGATCACGCATGTCAGTCGATCATTAGCTGCCGGCATTCTTGGATCAGCGACACTCCAACGGCCATTGTCCAGGAACGGTGGAACCTTCTCGACATGACGGGCGACCAGCAAGAACCGTTTGCGGGATTGGGCTAGTCCGCCCAGTTCGCCGCAGTCGTGGGTCGTCTCCGAAACGGCGTAGCCGAAGAACTCAAGGATCTGCCCGATCTGATCAAGCAAGTGTCGGCCACGGCTGGCCAGACGCGGTACGTTCTCGAACACGATCAAGCTGACTGGGTTGTGTTGCCATGCTTCGCACATGAGCCAGACGCAACGTAGCGTCAGCTCGTTGAGTGCCTGATATTTGGGGGTGAGGCTCAATGCTTCGGACAATAAGCCCGACGCGCCTTTGCATGGGCTGCTGATGAACACAACGTCAGGATCTTGGTAGCCAGCTGCGCGGCGAATGTCATCCGGCGTAGCCTCCCGCCAATCCGCAGGCGGTTGCTTGCCGTGAAACGCGATGTACTGCTCGCGGGTGAACAGATCCATCTGAGTACCTGGTACACCGGCCAAGCGCTCAAAATCCTTGAGCGCTCCAGCGTCCACGTCGACACCACCGACGCAACGCCATTCGGCCTGCAGCTTGCCGACTACCTCTTTGTTCTGGTTGAAACCCTTTGCGCCGCCGCCAAGACCGCAGCAGAAATGAAAGTGCTTGAGCACGTACCTGATAGGCATGATCGCATTCCGTCACTGGTGCCCGGACCGTGAGGTCCGGGCTTGCTGAGGTCAGATGGCTGAGGCAGTCGCTTCGGCCATGTCGCGGAAGATTTCTGCGTGCAGTTCCAACGGGAACTCTGCGAGAACTTCGCGCTGGCCAATGCCGGAGCGCTGCGCGACAACCATGTACAGGGTGACGGTGGAAGGGATTTGCCCAGGACGGGCTTGGTGGGACGGCTCAACGGTAAAACCGCTGTACTCGCGCAGGGTTTTCGCATCGCTGAAACACAGCAGGTGGGTTTCGGTAGTCATTGATTGAATCTCCTTCGAGTGACTTGGAGCGGTTGCCGCCGCTTTGTCCCAAGCTGCCGAGGCGGGATTGCCTCGACAGACTCAGTATCTCAAAAGATCGATTCTTGGTCAACTAGTAGTATCATTCAATTTTACTAAAAGTTTATTATTTTGATGCTGCTGGAGTACAACCCAGCTCGCGTGGGCCAGCAAGCCGAGCAACGTAACGAGGGTTAGGTTTTCGGTTCAAGTCGTTTTCCTTCGCGCACGTAGCAGCATCTACGCTTGAGCGCGCCCGAACGTACATGGTGTGGATCACTTTCTGTTTCTTGCCCGTATGCGCGATTAAATCAACCGCGAAGGTCTTCCACTCTTTGTCCTTCCAGAAGGCGTGAGCGTCAGCCTCATCGCCGAACAACATGCGTTCTTGGCGTGGTGTCTGATTCATGATTGCACCCGAATGCCCGGCGAACCGGGCTTCCCGAATTAGTAGTCCGTGCCTGCCAACAGCACGTTCCAAAGATCGCCGCTCACAAAGCGCAACTGGCATTTGACGCCTTGGGCGCGAAGCGCGTCCCGCGTCTCGATTGCGAGGGTCAACGAAATTTCAGTGAGCCCAGCCGGTTTGGTAGTGGTCATGGATCAGTAACCCAGCCAATGCAGTACGTCGCGGGAATAGTATTCAGAGTGATCGCCCAGCTCGTCTACGAGATCTGCAAAGTCGAGGGAATGTTTCTCGCACTCGGCTTTGGCTTCGTCGCGGCTTACCACGTTGTCTTCTTCAAGAGCTTCGTCCAGGGTCATGGTTATCACCTCATCTGTCGGGGTTGCCCGGCGCTTACCTGCACCGGGCGCGCTGAGTGTTGATTACTCGGTGTCGTCGCCTTCCAGGTCACTGAGACTCGGTGCCAGGTCGACCAACGCACGCTTCCCCTTCGGATCGATGACAGTGAACACGCATGCGCTACCTGGTTCACCATTCGCGACGTGCTTAGCAAAATACTGTTTTGCAACAGCTTGAGCAGCAGCCAGCGGACCGCCAGTTACATCAACGTCCATTTCCCAAATAACACGATGAACAGCCATTTCTTTCTCCTTCGCAATTCGCTTGGGCGGTTGCCGCCGCTGGTTCCAAGCTGCCGAAGCAGGATTGCTTCGACGGAGAAATTATCTCAACAAACTAAAACCAAGTCAACTATGAGTATCATCCGATAGGACTATTTATTTACTTTCTCGCACGCGAGAATTCGCCCGTCCGCTTGACCTTGTGTCATATATATAATACACTTATACCCATGAAAACGATTATCCAAACCGCCACTTACATGACTTGGGAACGCAAACTGCGTGACAAGAAGGCCAAACTGATTATCGCGGCGCGGGTGTTGCGGGTAGCCCACGGGTTGCTCGGTGACGTGCAGCCAGTAGGTCAAGGCGTCAGTGAGTTGCGAATTCATCATGGCCCCGGCTACCGGGTGTATTTCCAACAGCGCGGCGATCAGCTGGTCCTATTGCTCTGCGGTGGGGATAAAAGCAGTCAGGCGCGGGATATAGAAACCGCTAAAACTCTGGCAAGCCAGTGGAGTGAAGACGAATGAAAGAGCCAATTTACGAATACGATCCAGCGGAATTACTCACTGACGCGGAATCTATCGCCATCTTTATGGCTGATGCTTTCGAATCGGGTGATGCCTCCTTTATCGCGCAAGCGCTGAGCGTGGTTGCTCGCGCCAAAGGCATGACCGCAATTGCAAAAGAGGCAGGCGTTACCCGCGCTCACCTCTACCAACTGAAAAACGGCAACCCGACATTGAAAACCATGATCGGCGTGATGCGTGCGGTTGGCCTGGACATGACAGCAAAACAGCACGTCGACCTGGCCCACGGGTAAACGTAGCGCCGAGTCAAACCCGCCGCTGTGCGGGTTTTTATCAAAAAGTCTTGCCAACGCCGCTTTGCCGGGCTGCTCAGAGGCCGAGCGTTGGGCGCGGGAAATAAACGCTTTTCAAAGCAGCAGCCGCAGGCTGCATCAAAACCTTGGGGACTGGAGCGCGCTGCCGGTGGTGGGTCTGCTCGTCAGCTTCGGAAGGTCGCGGTAAGCCCGGACTATCCAGAGCCTGGCCGCGTGCAAGGGGTCGTGGAATACCGCAGGCGCGAAGCGACAAGGATATGCCGCGAAAGCCCCTTGCAGGCAAGGCCGGGCGGCGGATAGGCCATTGGGGCGATCCGCTACCTTCCGATGATGATGAGCCTACCTGGTGTTGCGGAAGGACCGGCAAGCGGAGCGCGCAGGCCGCAGGCCGGAGACGTGAGGATCGAAGCCCGAAGGGCCAAGACCTGGCGCGCTTTTGGCCAGGGCTTGGTTCACGAGAGCCGTCCCCCGAAGGGGGCACGCATGCAGGCAGTCGTTCCTTCCATCACTTCCCGCTGGCTGTCGCGTAAAGGCTGGATTACTGTACATGCAAACAGTATTCCGGTGATTTATGAAAGTCGTAGCAATCCAGCCACTCTTGGGATCTGGCATCCCGCTTCAATTGTTGTCCTGCACCGCTGCCGGTGGCTTTCCCAGCCCAGCGGCTGATTATTACGAACCTCCCATTTCGCTCGATGAACTGTTGAACATTCGCGCACCGCATATCTGGATCGTGAAAGTCGAAGGCGAGAGCATGCGCGATGCCGGAATTTTCACCGGAACCCGATTGATCATCGACCGGACAGTGACGGCGTGTTCCGGACACATTGTTATGGCGTATGTCGACAACCAACCCGTGGTAAAGCGGCTGGCCAAGTCAGCTGCAGGGTGGACACTGGAATCAGCAAACCCGACATACAAGGCCGTCACTCCCGACGAATTGACGAAGTGTTTGGCGTCGTGACTTGGAGCCTGTCGCCTCATGAACTTTGAACCCCGGCGACCTGTGTTCGGCCTGGTCGACGCGAACAAGTTTTACTGCAGCTGCGAGCGTATTTTCCGGCCCGAGCTGAGGGGTAAACCAGTGGTGGTACTTTCGAACTCGGATGGCTGCATCGTTGCTTGCACCAATGAGGCCAAGGCGCTTGGTTTGAAGATGGGAGATCCATATTTCAAGATCCGGGCATTTCTGGAGCGCAACGGTGTTGCAGCGTTCAGCAGCAATTACACGCTCTACGGCGAGTTATCGCACAGAATGGCCATGGCTACATCATCCCTGGTCAGTGCCGTGGTACAGTATTCAATTGACGAATCCTTCGTACGCTTAGAGGACCAGCGCGAACCATTGGTGGACGTGGGCCGAGCTATTCAGGCGCGCGTGCTGCAGTGGGTCGCGTTGCCGGTCGGTGTGGGCATCGGCCACACCAAAACGCTCGCCAAGGCAGCACAACATGCCTCGAAGATCTGGCGAGAGAAAACCGGTGATGTTGTAGACCTGCGCAGGCCGGAGGCTGTTGAGTGGTTGTTGCGCCGGATGCCTGTCGAAGAAGTGTGGGGCATTGGCAGGCGTATGCGCGATAACCTGGCCGGAGAAGGCATTAAAACAGCGTGGGAGCTATCCCACGCTGAGCCGCGAACAATGGGCCGCAAATACTCAGTGGTCTTGGAACGGACGATCAGGGAGCTTCGCGGCGAGTCCTGTATCGACATGGAACAAAGCCCACCGGACAAACAGACCATTTGCTCAAGCAAGATGTTTGGTCAGCGCGTCCACACAATCGAGGGGCTTGGCCAGGCGTTGGCCACCTATATCCACAAGGCCGCTGAGAAGCTGCGCAAGCAGCGATCTTTGTGCGGTGGCCTGCGGATCGGCATACAGACCTCGTTCCATGGCGACGGTCCGAAGTACGCCAATGCAGCCACGATCATTCCCGACTACCCAACAGATGACGTGCGCGTGCTGACCAAGCACGCGTTACGTGCGCTGGAAAGGCATCTATAGGCCGGGCTTTGCGTACAGCAAAGCAGAGGTCATGTTGATGGATCTGCGAAAGCGTGGTGAGTACACGCAAGATCTGTTCACGCCGAGTCAACCGGCGCGCGCTCATGAGCGTTATGGACAAGATCAACAGACGGTGGGGACATGACTGCTTACGCACTGCAGCTACCCCTGTCGCCGGACTGGGGCATGCGTAGGGCTCTGCTGAGCCCTAGTTACATGACAAGTTGGGATCAGATGTGGACGGTGCAATGCTAGTCGTCAAAGAGTTCTCGGGCCGGGGCTGGAACATCAACCCAGTCAGCCTTTTTCATCCATTGAATGAATTCCATGACGGATTGCCCGCTTTTTTCGTGTAGACCTGCGAGCATTCCCGACAGTGACCGCTGTAGTGTTTCACCGGTTTCGTCGTCCTCTACCTCCGCATAGTCTCCGTACGGATCATTGGAATTAAACACCTGGCTAATATGCCTGCCATGAACCCAGCGGAGGTGTTCATGTTCCCGCCAATAGTGCGGAAAGCGAGTAGCCAACTCGTCCCAGTCTGTGAATGTGTAGTGATCGGGATAATTGCAATCGCCGTTTGACGTGTAAACCCAGTACAACGCGCCAAGCGTAGGGTGAACGCTACTCACAAGGACTTCGCTCATGTGCAGCCTCCTAAACTGTGCCGGACTTGGCCAGCGCATCGAGGCGAGCTTCACGTAGCTGCTCGATTTCGAGGCAATAGCGGCTATAGGTCGCGGCTTGGATGCGGTCAATATCGTAAAGAGCTTTCAGGTATCCGTGGGCTTGCCACGCATTCAAGCGCACCGTTAGATCGTGTTCGGCGTCATTGATCATGTCGATGTGCATAGCCAAATGGGCTGTTATTGGGTCTTTAATATCAACTGGTCGATTCATCATGCTGTCCCCTCTTGAAGGGCTGATTTCTAAATAGGACATTCTCGCGTGCGAGAATTGACTTAGTTTCTGGATGGGGGAAATGCGGGGATCGCCTCTCCCTTGGGGTCGGTGCTTGCGTCCCATGCCCACCACCTGGTGCCGTAATGGGTCCGGTAGTAATCAGCCTTTACCTCTTTTCGTGCCAGATACTTGGGATCAGCACGGCCATAAACCTCCATCGGATATTCAGTGCCGGCACTGGCATCCATCAACCAGAAGTCGGGGAATACCTGGTCTTCGCTTGAGTCGAACCGCAAGGGTTTGACGAACCTGCGTGATTCCTCACGCAACCTGGCCTCGATCAGAGCTTCATACGAGGATTCAACCGGGATCCACTCGTCACTGACCACCATCAACGCGACATTGAGCGCCTGTGCTTTACCTGGTTCCGTAGGTTGATCGGTCTGAACAATCGCTATAACCCGCCGTCCTTGCCTCCAGGCCGACAGCTCGCGTTTGAAACGGCGAGCTACGGTCGACCAGATCTCGTCGTCCAGGAACATGCGAGGTACACCATTGAAACCCGTGATGGTCAGGTAGCGAGCTGCGGTTTTTTCCCGGTCTTCGGTATGGCCAGCAAGCGGCGCGATCACCAGTAAGCGACGGTTGTTCTTAATCGCGCTCTTGACTTTCCGCTCGTTGGCTTCGGATTGAAAACCCTTCGAGCCTGCCGCAATGACAAGCGCATCGCCGATACGCATTCTCGACGCAAGCATTCGATCTGCAGCGTCTTGCAACCTGCTATGTACGAGGCCCAATCCACGCTTTCCAGCCATCCCCGGCGACCAAGTGTTGAGCCCGGCTTCGTTCCATAGCAGGTGCAACAGGCCGAGCAGGGTCATTGCCGGTTTTGTCGCTCTGCCGCTGGCCGAGCTGCTGCCGGTGGCTTCGGGTGCCTGTCCAGTGTCTGCGGGCTCTTTCTTGCGTAACGAGAGGGTGAGCTTGATCTTGAGATCACCCTCGGACGTTTCTTCAACCACGCCTTTACTGTACGAGCCAAGGCCCGATTTATCGGGATCTGGCGAGTAGTAAACGCAATCCAAGGCGTGTTCGGCGCCGGTGCGTGGATAACGCGAAAGGTGGAATGAATCGCTATCTGACATATGCCGTACAGCAAGGAGGCGGCAACCAGTGCCAGGGCATTGGCAACTGACCGTTGCCTGTTTGTGCGCTTTCTGCAGTACCGCTTTCCATGGTGCTGCATAGCTGGCCTGAGTTTGGAACTGCTCACTGTACTGCTTGACTGAATCGCCGTGTGCGATGGACACGGCGTATCGTTGATCAGACATAGAAGCCTCCTACTGATCGTCCCAACTTGCTTCGCTGGCCAGTGAAAGCGCGTTGGTGCGCCGCGTTAGCAAGTCACACAGGTACTCGGCGTCATTCGTTGCGTCGGTCGAATCACGATCCAATGCGCTGTTCAGCGCATCGCAAAGCCAACGACTGGTATCCGGTGCGCTCAAGACCGTCTGGATTTCCAGCTCTATCGCTGCCGGTGTGGTGTCGCCATGGGCTTGAACACCTATCCAATAGGCGTTTTCCCAAAGACTTTTCGGGTAACCACCCATGAAGTCCTGGTGGAATGGGGCTTGTTCCCGACTGCCAATACGGTCCTGATTGGCGTCATTCAGGCCCTGACGGTGGCCTTCTTCTTCGCAAAAATGGAATAGCTCGATCAGCTCAAGCCCGCTGAATTCTGAGTCATGCCTTCCGCTCCAAGGCATTCTGCCGCAATGATTAAACGAGATAGTCGGCGCATATTCTGCGGGGTTTTCGTGGAATCTGATGATGGTCATAGTAAGTACCTTTCCGGTTGTGAACGCATATCCGTTCGCTGTAAAACCTCACGTACCCGGTGTATACTCAGGCCGTGGATTTTTGCTCCTTCGCAAAAAACCCAGAAACCCGCAAGCATTGCCGTGCTGCGGGTTTCGTCATTTTAACTGTGCGGAATTGAAGGCATGTCAGGCAGATCTACGCCATCTAGCGTTTCCTGCGCGGGTGGCTCCATACCTGGGCCAGATGGCAATTGAATTTCCCCATTGTTCAATTTTGGAAACTGCTTGAGTTTGTCGCTGCCTAGATCGGCTTGATCCTCAGACGATATAAGCACCCGCGCATTGAAGCGGGCGTACTGCAGATTCTCGCGCTTGTCTGCCCACGCGATCCGGCTGTTAACCACGTAGGCCAGCGTTCCTCCTCGTTGGCCACCTACGCTGATGGTCTGAATCCAGTTGTGCTTGGCCAAGACGCTGATTGCCCGCTTCGTGGTTGCAATTGACGTATTCATCATCTTGGCCAGGGTGGACTGGCTGACGATCAAAGCGCCGGACTTGTCCATGTTCTGGACAATCAGGTGCATCAGTTGCCCGGCCCTCGGTGCTTGAGCTATGAGAGCCGCCCATGCTTCGTGGCCTGCCCTTTCAGTCTGAACCCATGTGCCGCGTTGTGTCGGTTGGACCAGTGCGCGGACTTCTCCTTCGTCATCAATCATCATGCCTCCGGCGAGCTGTGTTAGCGTGTTCGATATCGTGCAAATTTGGAAGATATCGAACAGTGTGGATCTATCTTAGCTCATGGCGTGAGCTATAGGTAGTGCATCCCTGCACGTTATCTCTCAAGAAATGAGAGATAACGTGCAGGGATGAGCGAGGGGTAGCTCACGGGGGGGGGGTAGCTCATACAGTGAGCTAACGTAGCTCACAGATAGTGAGCGGGGGTTCGCTCACGGATAGTGAGCTATGGTGGTGCAAAGTAGGTGAACTGAGGTTCGCTCAAGTCGTGAGCTAGGCCATGCTCTGGAAGCCCCGTAATTCAAGGGCCTCTATCTCCTGGTTCTAATGATCTCTAACCACTCCAACTCATGCAGTGTCTGTTAGGCACTCAAAGTCGCCTGCCGGCGGCGGCCAGTCGTGAATGAATGACAGACTACGGCTACGCCTTCGCTAGTCACTCATTCCCAACCGGCTCAACTGGATAACCCTTCAATCAGTTCGTCACGGATACGCATCACAGTCGTGGTTGAGCAAGCTGCATGACGGGCGACTGCTCGGATACCCAAACCAGCAGCCAGAAGCTCACTAACTCGCTTGCGAAGCTCCAGATCTGCAGGTCTGCCCTTATAGACCCCAGCGGCTTTTGCTTTGGTGATGCCTTGGGACTGCCGCTGCCGACGCTGCAGATAATCCTTACGGGCGATTGCCGCCATCATATCGGTCATCATTGAGTTAATCGCGGCCAACATCCGATCAGTGAACTCGTCACCAGACGGCAAAGTGAGTCCTTGGTAACTGGTGGGAAGGTCGACGGCTACGATCCGCAGACCTCGGCTGTCTATCGCGGTTCTCAGTGCCCGCCAGTCCTGGTCATTCATACGAGACAGCCGGTCAATAGCTTCAACCAGAATTACGTCACCCCGGCGCGCATCGTTTAGAAGGCGTTGAAGCTCTGGCCGATCAGCGAGCGTGCCGCTGATGTTCTCCATGTAACTGGCAGCGATAACCTTCCCATGGCTCGCTACGAATTCTTCCAATTGATCGCGGGCACGACTGGCGTCCTGATCCTCGGTGGACGCTCGGAGGTAAGCACGGACGAACATGGGCGCCTCTCTGTATCATTTTGGGTGTGTTCTTCAGAGTGTATCAGAAAGGCTGTCACTTAAATTGAATCGTTCGGGCAGATCGAGAGCCCCGCCGCGTCTTACTTAAGATATACCCAGATATGACAGTCAGGATGTAGGACGGGAGGACTCCCCACACCATTGATTACTCGCTTTTTTGTACAAACGCTGCAGAAGTTGAGGATGTACTACGGGGAGGGTTTGCCCCTGTACCGTACGATACAGGGGCTAACAAAAACGCTTACGCGTTGAAGATGTGAATTAGGAACCAAATTGCGATACCAAACGCTGCTGTGTTGCCCAGGACTCGGATGATTCAGGATGAGCGTTGCAATGAGTGGCATAAGCCAACGGGTATTGCGCTGCATGTACGTGTCGTTGTCGGTGATTTTTTATGTGTTCATAGTGTTTCTCCTTGGTGTGTTCAACGGTTCCACGCTTCCCTGAGTCGTGTCAGTACCGGCGCTGCATTTTCAATTGCTGTGCGGTGATCAGATGCCGCTGATATCTGCGCCATAGCATCAATCACGGGTTTGTACTGTTCGTCAGCCTTCTCCTTCCCGTGCAGCTTCACCAGCTCGGTGTGGCCAACATCAGGTAAAGGCAATGGTTTGTTGTTCTGCGCTTCGGTCAGAGCTTCGCGTGCGCTTTTGTAATTCAGTTCGGCGGTGGCTAATTTTTGATAGTGCTTCTGCCGTTCGATTTGCTCTGGTTCGAACTCAGCGGCAAGTTGAAGCTGAGCCATCAACCATAATGATTGGTCGATTCTGCTCACAGCTTCGGATAGAGGCCGTAGGATTTCGGACAGCTCTTTCATGGTGACTGGTTTGTCATTGCTCATGGTCTACTCCCTGTCATTCATTGAATTCTTCTGCCAGTAGCGCACGCGTGCCGCGTCGGCTTCCTTGACGAAGCGATCGATCATGTCGGTGGGTGCGCAGATCTGCGCGCACTTCCAGCCTTCGGGGGTCTTCATCAGGTAGGCCGAATAAATTTTGTCGCGAATGGCAAGTGCCCGTTGCTTGGTGAGCCCATGAGCATTTGCAACGGCTACAAGGCCCTTGCCTTCGACCAGCAGCTCATAGGCAACAACGAGGTTGCGGGCATGCATCTTTGACGTTGAACGGATCCGCTCGAATTCATCGGGCGGGATCCGTAGGTCCTGGTCAGCAACTCGGCTACTCATTCCGGCGCTTTCCAGTTCTCGGCCTGGGCGGTGCGAGCTTTTTCCAGCTCGTTCTTGAGATAGTCGACTTCGGATTGAAGGGTTTCAACCTGTGCAGATAGGACTGTATTCGCCTCGCGCAGCTTGTCGAGTTCATCATCGAGAAGGGCAGGGCCAGCGGGTTTGACCTTTGTCTTTGACCCGCCATGAACGCGCAGGGCTTTGGTGTTGCGCAGCGCGGTTCTAACCTCTGTCCGCAGGTTCATATCTGGATTTGCGTCTGCACGCTGTAGCAGGTCAGCAGCTGCATCGCTGTCCAAGCGATCAAGGCGACCTAGATCATTGACGGTCGATATATCCGCGGTGATGCCCTTGGTAACAGCCTCACGGCTGGCTCCGTCACTGGTTACGTTTTCCAGATAAGCGATGCGTTCCGCCACCCAATTGAGGCTCTTGTTCCATTCGTCAGCGACCGCCTGCAGGGTTCCCAGCTCGTCCTTGTCGGCTTTCAGAGCGAGAGCAATGTCCAGCTGACTAAGGTTTTCGCTGTGTACGTTCTCTGAACGCTGGATGCGCTTGGCCTGTGCGTCTGTAAGTTCACGCACAACCGCTTTCAGCAACATGCCTTTCAGTTCGCAAGCTAAGTAACGGCGTTCACCTGCAACCATCAGGTATTTGAAACCTGACTTGGGGTTGGGGTGGGGACGGAGAATTGCAGGCTCGATCTGTCCGTTCTGTTCTATGTCGTCGCCCAGCTCCTCAAGCGACTCCTTGGAAAAGCCGGGGTTGTTACGGTTTCGAATCTGCTTGATGCATTGGATTTCACCGGTGCTGACACCGATGATGGTTTCACCATCGTTGAGCGCCGGTCTCTTCTGAAAATCCGAAAGTTTTTTGGCAGTCGCAGTAACGGCCCTGTCAAAAGGATTTGGTGTCTTCGTCATGTGATCTACCTCAGATTGACCAGACCTTCTCAAGAACAGCGGCACAGGCAGATTTCATTTCCCGTCCTGCAGCACGCTGACTACCGGATTTCGCTTTCCACCAAACCGGATTGCCGCTAGCGAGTGCCGAGTTGATGCATGGACGGTGAACGATATGGACCGGAAACATGGCATCGCCATAGCTCTCCTGAAGGCTTGGCAACAGGTCAATTTCATTGGTTGATCGGCTGTTGATCTGGTTTGGAAGAAAACCGAGGAACTGCAAGTTCGGGTTGTACTGCTCACGCACAGCTTCGATAGTGGACAGAAGCTTGGGCATGCGAGCGAGCGTGAAGCCGCTGATATTGAAGGGCGACACCACCGCGTCAGATGCTGCGAGCGCGGCGATCATCCGGCGTTGCAGGTTGGGCGGTGTATCAATCATGCACAGGTCAAAATCAGCAGAGAAGTGATCGAGCGCTTCTTTCAACCTGGTCACGATGCTGAGATCCATGTCGTCAACATCCAGCAATGGAACATCGGCCTCGATTAGCCAGATGTTTGCCGCAACCTGGCGAGGGTACAAGCCCTTATATTCGTCGCTGAATAGCATGCTTGATTGGACATAAGTTGTGTCGTCCCCGTCTTTGAGAGGCGGGTAGAACTGCGACAGATCGCCTTCATCGAGGTCGACGACTAGAACGCGTTTACCTTGCTCGGCAGCGAGACTGACAAGATGGACTTCAATAGTCGTTTTGCCGACGCCGCCTTTCTGGTTCGCCACGGTTGTGACTTTCATCGCCATGGGTATTCTCCGGTGAGCGCTGATTTGTGTAGGCACATCCTTGCATGCGTAAACCCCTTGGTCAACACCTAAGCAGGGTTTACTTTGTGATATTTCTCGCATGCGAGAAAAAGACAGCCTGCTAAAATCGGCGTCGGGTCGGGGGTCTATAGAGCGGGGCGTTTCCTTGCGCATCTATGGGCACTGATCAAGGGTGGCGGATCAGGGCGGCTCCTGCCCGCCGCCCGACCTCTCTAGATCGGGCATTCTGACCGTTCGTCCCCAATTCTTAACAAAATGAATTTTCCATTGTCATTAGCGCGTGAAGCACTGTCTTTGTGCCACATCCGCTTTTAGGCAAGGCTGAGCCTTGCACCACTCGATGACGTGAATATGGAAATTCGCCACCTTTCAAACACTTATAGAACCTAAACCGTAGCCGGGCTAATGCCTGGGGCTAGGCCTTTCGTTTTTTATCTGCATGGATCCGAATTTTTACAAATGAAACATTGATTCCGTCAAATGAAATGCTTATTCTGTGTAACGAAACATCGATTTCATGGAATAAAACCCGATAGAGGGAAGAAATGAGAGGTGGGATCTAGATCAAAGACGTGTAGGACTCCAGTATCGCCCCTGTATCTAGTGAACGGTTGCCCTGGGGAAATGATGCAGAGCCTAGACAAAAGAGAGTTGGCGGTTTTCGCCGTCGCACAGCCTGATTACCGGGTCGTTCTTGAGGAACGAATCGACAGCGACGGACGAAAGTGGGCATTAATTATTGAAAGTCCTTCGACGGGACAGGTTTACAACGTTGTAACCGCGTTAGGGAAAACCAGGTTATTCAAGAATGCCGATACTGCTATCGACTTCATAAAGGAAACCTGCCCTAACAACCCTTTTAGAGTAATAACAGTAACGTACGGGGGTTCCCCGTCATGATGAAAGAGGCAATGGTATGCAATCTCAAACTTCCAAAGTTGGACGAACCGTAGAAGGACTGAACAAAGAAAGTTGGCGTACTTGGCTCAAGGCCAAGGCATCACAAACCCTGCAAAGCGTTCTCTCGCAAAAGACCCCGTCGCATAAAGCGATGATGCGTAATGACTGGATGGCCAAGGCCACCAAGTTTGCAACGCTGGGGTCGCTTCTCTCGCTGGCCCTGATCCCTGAATTCGCCAACGCGGCACTGGATTTCAGTGGATTGAAAAGCATGGCCAAGGACTTCGTGTCCTTCCTCATCTTTGACGTTGGTTACTACCTGGGTATCGCAGCCATTGCGTTCTGCGGCTTTCAGGCGAAGTCCGGTCGTATGTCGTGGGGCCAGTTTGGCTGGGCGGTATTCGGTATCTTCCTGGTGTTCTTTGCCCCGAACTTTGTCGACACGATCAAAGAAGGCGCTCAATCAAGCTTGAGGTAATCCATGGCCGAGCAAAATCCTGATGAAGGTGAAGTGCTCGTAGTGGCGATGGCCCGGCCATCAATGGTGGGGCCGTTTACCTTATCGAGTATTTTGATCAGCCTCATAACCCCAGTGTTGGCAGCACTGTTACTTCGATCACTTTATGTGCTCGCTACGATGCCAATACTTTTTGCCGCTGCGTACTGGATCTGTAGCAAAGACGTGTACTTGTTTGGTGTGCTGAGAGCGGCATTCAAGTTGAGAGCATCACGGCTACGTAAACTGTGGGGATATAGAAGTTATGCGCCTCGTTGATAAAGCTTTTAATAAGCTAGTGCGAAATATGGATCTTTCGCTTGGTGTCCAACATCCAGAAGGGTCCGATCAGGATCTCGATGAGTTGGTGGTCAGCGAGATGGTACCGTATGACGTGCATTATGACGATCAAACAGTCATCACCGGCGAGGATTCGCTGGTGCAGGTCATCAAGATTGATGGCCTGATGTTCGACTCGCTCACTAGCACGCAAATCAAGCTGTTCGAAGAACGCCGCAATACCGTACTACGCACAGTGGCAAGCAGTGATTTTGCCATTTACGTTCATGTCATCCGCCGTAAGGTGATCGACTTTCCAGAAGGGCAGGGCGGTACTTGGTTCTCCAAGTATTTCAATGCCCGGTTGCGCAAGCGCTATGAGAACAGAGGTTTCTACGTCAACGAGATCTATATCTCGCTGGTTCGGAACCGCTTTCGCTCAGGCGTGCCAGGACTCATGGATCGGGCAATCGCGCTGGTCACTGGTAACTCAGCTGCAGATGAAGCAGGCGAGACGCATGAAGCGATGGCCGACTCACTCTACAAGGCCGCAAACCTTGTACTGCGAGGCTTGTCCGACTATGGCGCTACTCGTCTGCGCATCCAGCGTCATCCGACTGCAACCAACGGCGTCATTGATCGCGAAGCTGCATATCAAGCAGTGTCCCGCTTCCAGTGGAAATGGGACGACTTCAAGGTCCAGCTGGGGGATCACGCCGAGTACGACGCAGATGCTGTTTACGATTACCTGGGCGAGGAATACTGCGAGCTGAGCAGCTTCTTCAACTACTTGATCAATCTTGAGTACCGGAAAATCCCGGTCACTGAACTGAAAATCAAGGAAGCATTGCCCTACGCCCGGTTGAACTTCCGCATCCTGGCAAACATGTGCGAGATTCGCGGCAGTACGTCAGCACGCATCGGTTCCATGTTGAGCATGGCTGAATGGCCGCGTCGTACACCGTCGCGCATGATGAACAAATTCCTGCAACAGCCAGTTGAATTCATCATCACTCAATCGTTTTTCTTCGAAAACCGTATTGAAGCTGAGTCGGCAATGATGGATGAAACTCGCCGTCTCAAGGTTGCGGATCCACACAAAATCTCCGAGGACGATGCCAAGGAACTGGCCGAGGGTATCCGTGCTTTGCGCCGTGGCGATACGGTCAATGGTAAACATCACCTGACCATTTTCATTCACGTTCCATCAGACACAAACACCACCGCCGAGAGTCGCAAAGCGAATGTGAAGCGACTGGATAATGCAGTTGGTTTGATCGAAGGCTGTTTTGTCGACCTGAACGTCAAGTCGGTTCGTGAGTGGTTGGCCCTTGAGACGTTCTTCTGGTCGCAGCTACCTGGTCAACAAGAAGCTCTTATCGGTCGCCGGGGAAAGATCAAGTCAACCAACTTTGCGGGCTTCGCATCGTTGCACAACTTTGCTCGCGGGCGTCGTGACGGCAACCTGTGGGGCCCTGCAATCACTGCTTTCGAAACGGAAAGTGGCACTCAATACAACTTCAACTACCACCGTGAATTGGAAGGGATGGTCGCTGGCCACACTGGCGTGGCTGCAGGCACCGGGTCGGGTAAAACCGCATTGATCGCTGAAACAGTCAGTGAAGCGGACAAAGCCTTGCCGGTTGTGTACTGGTTTGACATGCGCTACGGGGCCACGGTTTTCATGATGGCCATGGGCGGCGTGCATTCCATCCTTTCCCCGCACAACAGCATGGGTTGGAACCCCTTCAAACTCCCTGACACGCCTGAGAACCGTGCCTACCTGATCGATCTGCAGATCCAGATGCGTGAGTGCTACGCAAGCACCGCCACTGAGGCCGACGATATCAAGCGGTTCAAGGATGCAGTAAACGAGAACTACGAGCTGCCGTACGAAAATCGTCGGTTGCGCAATGTTGTATGGACCTACGGGCACGGTGCATTAGCCGACATCATGGCCATCTGGCACGGGGCCAAAGGAATCGAAGGTGCAAACGCCGGCGTATTTGATAACGAAACCGATACTTTCGATCTCAGTAAGTCCCGGCACTACTGCTTTGAAATGTCGGAGCTGATGAAAGGCGGCGAAGCACGCCCGGAACTGCCGGTAGTGATGAGCTACCCATTGCACTGCATTGAGCAGGCCATGAATGGCAGACCCTTCATTCTGGTTTTGGATGAAGGGCAGAACCTGGTCAAAAACGATTTTTGGTGCAATCGAATTGACAATTTCATCATGCAGATCCGCCGTAAAAACGGGATTTTGATCTTCATCACCCCGGACGCGAAGTACTTCCACAGTGAAACCGACTCCATCGACAAGCAGACCGTAACCAAGATCTACCTGGCCAGCGACTCGGTGAAAGACGAAGACCACAAGAACCTGACGGAGGAAGAAAAGAAGTGGTTGCGCGAGCTGAATCCAAAGGACCGCAAGTTCTTGATTCGTCGCGGCCAGGAATCGATTCGTGCGTGCTTCGACCTGTCCTCCGATAACCCTGACGAAGACCTGTCCGATTTCATTCCGGTCCTGTCTTCAAACGATGTTGGTGTGGCCTTGATGTACTCAATCATTGAGCGCCTGGGCACCAATGACCCCGAGGTCTGGGTGCCAGTTTTCATGGCAGAGGCCAAGGCCAATAACACCCACAACTTGAAGGCGATTCGATGATGGCTCGTATGAAGAAATTAAGTATTGCTACAGCAATAGTGATGGTTCTCGGTGGCTCAGCTCACGCGGGGGTTCCTACATTCGACTATGCAAACGCAGCCGCGATGGCTCAAGAGTTGGCCCAGCTTCAAGAGCAATTCAAGGTACTCAAACAGCAGTACGAAACTCAGACCAACATTATGAACAATATGCAAGGTTCCTATGGTCGAGGTTCTATCGGTCTGAATGATTCGATCAATTCCGCATCCGTAGTGCCCGGTTCCTGGCAAGAGGTTGTATCTCGTCAAAACTCGGGTGCCTACGGCAGCAAGCAGTCGTATTACGAGGAACTGGTCAACACCTTGCCGCAAGAACTGTTCGCCAGTCCCGACAGCAACCGGGCACGCGGATACCAGCTCAGCTCTAACTCTGTTGTCGCTGCCATGTCAGCGGGTGAAGCGCTGTACAGCGAGGTACAGGTTCACTTGAACAACCTGACCACGCTTTCCATGCAAGTTGATAGCACCACCAACTCCAAGGATGCCGCCGACCTGCAAAACCGAATTGCCACTGAGAACGGCATGCTTACGTCTGCCCAATCCAAGCTGCAGGCATTGAACATGAACCTGCAGGCGAACCTGGCTAATCAGGAAAACCAAGCAACGTCGCAGAACGAACAGTTCTTCCGTTGGAAAAAAGACTAATTCTCGCGTGCGAGAAAAGGAGATCACATGAAAACTCTTTGGCTGATTCTCAAGATCATCACCGTACCGGCCTGGGGGCCTCTGTGGCTGTTCTACCGGTTTGGCAAGTTCATGCTGCTGCTCGTCATCGTGTCTGCGGCTTCGGGCTGTGTAACCAACACCGGCAAGATCGACAAGTCGCCATGTGCCTGTGAGTTCAAGCCTTTCGTTATTCAGGCCAAGGAGGCCCGCAATGTCTAAGTTCTTCACCGTCACCAATACCGTGTGCGTGATCGTCGCCGGGTTTGTCGTGGGGACCATCATCTACGTCAACACCACCACCTTTCAGTTCGGTAGCGAGGCTCCAGCGGCTTCTAATGGCGATGCTCCCGTACGGATCGAAACGTCTTCTGGCAACCCGTTGTTGAAAGCCACTAAAGCTGATGTGGCCAGGTGGTTTCCGGGGACATGCTTCGCCGAGATCTACATGAAGAACCCATCGTACAAAGGGGGCCTGGTCGCTGGGTGCATCGACAAAACGTCGAAAGAGATCAAAGCCGAAACGGGCGTGACACTTGGTGCTGATGACTTCCGTTCTTCCGAGGTCATCACGCACTTCAAGTCTGTGTACGGGGCATCGAATCCATGGCGGACCTAACCCTCAAGGGCCTGATTGGGGCGACCGATGAGGTGACAACTAGCTTTGTCGCCGAGGTCTTCCCAAATCTCGCTGGCTTGGTAGAGCCCCTGGTCTGGACAATCGCCGTCGCTTATTGGGCAGTCCTGGGTATTCAGACCTATAACGGCAAAATCTCTGTTGCGCCGTGGGACATTGTTAAACGGGCAATGCTCACGTTTATGGTCTTCCTGACGCTCAACTGGTCAACCGGAGGGTCGGCGCTCTATCAGATTTGGGGCACTTGGACTGAAACCATTGCGGCACAAATTATGAGCCGGGGTGTTGATAGCACTTCAATGCTTGACGCGCTTTATGTGAATGTCGGCCAGGTCGCAAGCACGCTGATGAACGTTAGCTGGCGTCAGTTTGGCATGATCATCATGGGTTCGGGTTTGTTTGCGGTGAACTGCATTTTGTTTATCGCTGCAATCCTGAATATGCTGATCGCTAAGTTTGGTGCAGCAATCATTATGTGCATCTTGCCAATACTGCTCGGGTTCGTTTTTTTCGAGCAAACACGGCAATGGACAATGAGCTGGTTTAGCAAAATGCTGAACTTCTCGCTGATCTACATATTGTCCATCGCAATTGTTCGTTTTGGATATGCGATTTTCGGTCAAGCAATTGATGAAGTCGCCAATACAGCCACCATTTCGGATGCTGCGTTGATCACCGCTCAACAATGGGGAACTCTTATCATCGTTGAAGGCGTGTTGATCATCTGCTTATTGCAAGTTCGTGGGTGGGCAGCTGCGATTGCTACCAGCGCAACAGTCGGTGGTTCTTCGTTGGCGATGATGGCATTGCGAACTGTAGGATTGGGGAAATAAGCAATGGACAATACATTGAAGAAAGATGAGATTGCACGCCGTAAGCGTCAGCTCGAACACAAGAAGGTAAAACAAGAACGTAACCGTAGTTACTTCCTGAATGGTGCGTTCGCACTAGCCCTGCTGGGGTCGGCAATTGCCATCGCGTTCCTGGCTGAAACAAAGACGTTCGTCAATGTGGTGACGGTGATCGGCGCCGATGGTGAAGTGCTCAAGCAGCGCACGGTTACGGCGGAAAACGTCGATAAAGAGCAGGCTGTTATCGAAGGCGTTCTGTTTGATTTCATTCGTGCTTGTAACACCTTTGACCCTCGCCGCAAGCAACAGCTGTCCGATACCTGCCACACGTACATGACCCGGAATGTCGCTGTCGAATATGAGAAGGAGATCAGCCCTGATAACGCACGCAATCCATACGCTTCGCTCGGAGAAAACGACTGGATCGAGGCCCAACCCAAGCGCATGAACAAGGTTGGTGATGAGTATCAGGTGATATTCCTTTCAACCAATCACAAGTGGGGTGACAAAGAGCCAAGGGTTACTTCCTACCTGGCAACGATAAAGGTTGCACACACAATGGTCCCTAGAGCCTTGGGTGATCGTTGGGAAAACCCGTTTGGCACCTTGGCAACTTTATACCGTAAGAGTGAAGAACTGAGCCGCCAGTAATTCATTCCCACAAGGAAACTAATCATGAAAAAACAGTTCGCTCTACCGACAGCTATTGCCCTGAGTTTGGCTCTGTGTGCATTTAATGCACAAGCCGCAAAGTTGCCGAGGGCTCTGTCCTCTGACAACCGTGTCAAACAAGTGCCTTATGACCCAAACCAAGTTTACGAGCTGGTCGGGACTTACGGATACCAAACATCCATTGAGTTCGAAGCGGATGAAATGGTCAAAGTCGTTGCACTTGGTGACACGATTTCCTGGCAGAGCATGCCATTCCGTAACCGGGTTTTCTTGAAGCCCGTGGAAGACAATGCAGACACAAATATGACGGTGATTACATCCAAGCGGACGTATTACTTTCAGCTCAACAGTACGAAGGCGAAAACAAGCCAGTCGTACTTGATCCGATTCGTTTATCCAACCAGCCGTGTCACATCGTTTAACGATGCAGCGGATACCCCAGCGCCTACGGCTACTGGGCCAGTCACCAGCACCGGTACTCCTTCTTCCCCGAACATCAACTACGGCTATTCGGGTGACAAAGAGGCCATCGGCCTGCAGGGCGTCATGGATGACGGTCAGTTCACCAAGTTTTTGATGAAGAAAGGTGCGGATCTGCCGCAGTTTTACCGCGTGCTGCCTGACGGCACTGAGGCAATGGTCAATGCTCGCCGCGAGGGTGAGTATTGGGTGGTTCAGCGCCTGGCCAGCATGTTCGTGGTGCGCAGCGGCAATTCCTACATCTGCGTTGAAAACCTGTCGAATCCGTATAAGCGCACTGTTACTCGGGGTGCGCGTGATGGGGGAGGGGCATAACCATGGCGAAGGAACCTATCAAACCAACTGATCAACCAGCGGACAAAACCCGCGAAGAAGAAATGGCCGAGTGGAACGAGTCGCAATCGAACTCGATGCTAAAGGCTGGCTCTGGTGGAAAGCGCAGCGGCGTTCTGATGATTGGCGCGGCGGTTGTGGCGTGTGGTTTTGTGTACTGGCTCAAGCATGACAGCGGCGAGCCTGCTGCCCCTGCAAAAAACGACGAGATAGTCGCTGCTGATCGCCGCAAGGTCCAGGACCCAACACCTAAGCGCGAAGCGGCGAAGGTCAAGCCAGTGAGCAACGATGGCGAGCCTGGCGCACCCGCTGACACTCCGCGTTCAACAGCTGAGCGTCAGACTCAACAGGAGGGCTTGAGCGAAGCTGAACGTCAGCGTCAAGCGTTGGAATTGCAAGAAGAGGTGGCGCGCAAAAAGATGCTCGCTGCGCGTCAACGCTCCGCGATTTTTGCAACTGCAAAGGACGATGGTTTTGCGCAAGGTCGTGACGATCAAGATCCAGCTCAACAGCCAGCCGGTGGGTCGTTGCTGGGCGGTAACTCGGGTAATTCCGGGCGCGTCTCCCGCAATGCCAACGAGAATTTCGCATCGTCGACTTACTCCACCGGCGTACCGGTGGCGAAAGCTCGCGCTCTGGAAAATTTGCAGTTCAAGGTTCTGCAGGGTGCTGCAATCGAGGCGACTTTGCAGCCACGGGCGCAGAGTCAATTGCCCGGTCAGATTTGTGTAACCACTGCTCAGGACGTTTATGCGGCGGAGGGTCGCCGCGTAATGATCCCTTGGGGGTCTTCGGTGTGCGGGAGCTATAACGCCAGTCTGTCACCTGGTCAAGAGCGCCTATTCACCGTTTGGAACTGGTTGCGTATGCCCAAGTTGCCGGGTCGTCGCGCCATGGAAATTGCATTGGATAGCGCTGGATCTGACCAACTGGGCTCCGCTGGCCAAGGTGGTGTCGTTGATAACCACTGGGCGCAGATCTTCGGCGTTGCTGCTGCCGTCTCGATCATCGGCGCGGGTGCTTCCAACTCCGGCGTTTCCTCGGGTGATCAAGAAAACTCGGCCTCGCAGTACCGTACTGAAGTGCAACAGGCTGCTGCTGAGTCCTCGCAAACCATTCTTAGCCGGTACGCAAACATTCAACCGACAGTCACCGTTCCTCATGGCTCACGCGTTGTGATCTACCTGCAGCGTGATTTGGACTTCACCGAACAGTTCGCCGAGGAAGCCAAAGAGGCTGACAGCGGCGGCGTGAAATTCATTAACTGAGGTTTTTCCATGTCTGAGATTGCTTCGTTCCGTCAAAAGCTGCGCAGCTTTGATTTCCTGCTCGATGACCCTGCGGTATCCGAGATCGCTATCAATGGTCCAGGCAACGTATGGGCCGCGTATCGCGGTAGCCGGTTCATGCGCCCCGTCGTTGTGGATGGCGTCACCCTTCCGCTGATCAAGTCGCTGGCCGAGTTGATTGCGGCGCATACAGAGCAAGAGGTCAACGCTTATACGCCGATCCTGTCCGGTCGCATCCCTATGGACATGAGCGACCACGTAGCGGACTCGGAACGTGGCGACTATCGGGTCCAGTGCGTGCTTGCGCCTGCCGTTGAGCAACATATCGGCGGCATCGTCTGTATTCGTAAACCTGGCCGCGTTCAGCTGACGATGGACCAATACATCGCTTCGGGAGCGTTTGACCAGATCAACGAGGCACGCACGCCAGATCAGTACAGCGATGATCACCTGGTCGAGTTGTACCGCGCCAAGCGCTGGTCGGAGTTTTTCATTGGGTGCGTCAAGGCCCACAAAAACATCATGATTTCGGCAGGGACAAACGCTGGCAAAAGCACCTTCCTCAATATGCTGTTGCAGCATGTTGACCCTAATGAGCGGATCGTCACCATCGAAGATACCCGCGAGATCCGTCTCAAAAGCGAGAACGTGGTTCATTTGATCTATTCCCGAGGTGGCCAAGGCAAAGCGCGGGTCACTCCGTTTGATCACCTTGAGTCGATTCTTCGTCTTACGCCTGACCGCGCAATCATGGGCGAGCTTCGCGGTGCTGAGGCTTACCCCTATCTTGAATTGCTGAACACCGGCCATAGCGGTTCATTCAGCACAATCCACTCGGACAGCCCCGACCTGATGTTTGACCGGCTTGCGTCGATGGCATCGCGTGGCGGCTCTGACATGACCAAAAACCAACTTGTGGAATTCTCACGTCACCTGATCGACGTAGTGATCCAGTGGGAATACGGCTTCGATGGCCGTCGATTCATCACGGAGGTGCAATATGCAAAAGCTGCCTAAATTCGCGCTGGCCATCCTCGCATCGGCCTGCCTTGTCGGCCACGTTGCCGCCGAAGAATCACAGCCTAAACGTTTCTCCGAACTGGCAGCCAAGTGCGCCCCGAACGTTCACGCGTCAACGCTCAAAGCGCTGATAGGCAATGAATCCTCTTTCAACCCTTACGCCATTGGCGTGGTTGGTACTCGTCTTGAGCGTCAACCCCAGTCCCTAAGTGAAGCCGTTGCGACGGCTGAACAGCTGGAGCGGGATGGCCACCGTTACGCGATGGGCTTGGGGCAACTGCTTGTCACGAACATGCGCGCCCGGGGCCTGAGCTATCAGGACGTTTTCGAGCCCTGCCGCAACCTGCAGGCGATCAGCAATTTGCTGATCGAGTATTACAGTCAGGCCCTCAAGACCAGCAGCACGAAGCAAGAAGCGTTGTTGAAAGCAACGTCGATGTATTACAGCGGCAACGAACTGCGCGGTTTCAAACCAGACCATCCTGGGGAAATGTCCTACGTCGAAAAAGTGGTCGACCGTGCAAGTAACCCAACGCCAGAAGATCCAATTGTGCCCGCGTTCGACGTTCAGGAAGCCGCTCAAGCCATCCCTGTAGTTGCTAGCACCAAATCCCCATCGAAAGCGCGTAAGCGCGCTCAGGGAGCCTCTGAGCAGCCTGCTGGCCCGTGGCTGACCTTCACTGATTCAAACGGTCAGGCGGTAGCACAGGCACAACCCCAAGCACAGCAAAAGCCGCAGATTCAGGTTCAGTTGGATACCGGCGATGCGCCCGAGGAAAAACGGCAGTTCACAGCCTTTGACGGGCAGACTGCTAATGCTGAGCCAGCGGCAACGCCCGTACAGCAGCAAGCCACCCCTTCGTTCGTACAGATAATTAACTGATTTCTCGCATGCGAGAAAAGGAGATCCCAATGCGCAAACAAGTTTTAGCTTTTCTGGCGACTTTGGCATTTGCCGGTGTTGCCCAAGCAGGCGCGCAGCCCCCTAATGACCTTTCGAATGGGGAAAACAGCAATGACGATGCTTGCGGTGCAACTCTCTGTCTGCTTGGCATGTCCCGCGACGGTGATTGCGACAAATATCTCAAGCGCTATTTCAGCATCGTGAAGTTCAAGCATGGCAACTTCAGCCCATCCCGGACTGCTGCAGCCCGTGGGGATTTTGTCGCGCAATGTGTTGAAGCTCAAGACAGCGCCAAAGAAGCAAACGATAAGTGGGGAGGCTCGCGCTATGGGTTCTAAGTTGCACGCCGCCCGCATTTTTGCCTTCTCCGCGTTCTTTGGCTTGGTGTCTCCAATTGCTTGGGCGGACCAGTCCACGGACGCCAAGCCGTCAGCGGCGGCGGTCGATGTAGACGGTGCACGTCGCATCGAGGTGGGGTTTTCTCCGGAAGGATCTGCCCGCGACCTGGTACTGCGAACCATTGATTCTGCCTCCAGCTCGATCAGGCTCTCGGCCTACGTGTTCACCAGTCCTGATGTTGCGAAAGCATTGATCACAGCGAAACAGCGCGGGGTCGATGTGGCGGTGGTTGCTGATTACCAAGGCAACCTGCAGGGCAACGGCTCGCGGGCTGGGAAACACGCGCTGTCACTCCTGGTACGTGCTGGCATACCGACGCGCACGATCAGCACTTACGCGATTCATCATGACAAATTCATCGTTGTGGATGGCAAAGCGGTAGAAACCGGGAGCTTCAACTACTCCGCTGCCGCCGCCAAGAGCAACAGCGAGAACGCATTGGTGGTTTGGAATGATGCCGATCTCGCCGAGCAATACCTGAACCACTGGCAAAGCCGGTGGGATCAGGGCAAAGCTTTCAAACCGCAGTATTGAGCGAGGGTCTACCAATGGAAAAAGACGAAAACCCAATGGACAAGGATCGAACGCAACAGGGTGAACGTGGTGCTTATCAGCTGACAGGAGGCAAGCGACCTGGTGAGAACGCGGCGGAGCATGTGAACGCTTCGCCACGGAATGTCGAAGACTGGGCGACCGATCACAAGCGCAGTAGTGAGCCATCCTTCGAACTGTTTCAAAAATACGGTCCTGCTATTCAGCCGGACATTGGCAGGGCCTACGATGGCCCAATTGTTCACCGCGATTCACAGTCGTTTTATCAAGCTTCGCGGGTCAATGGTTACGATGTTTTGATTGAACACAAGCGCACGTCGCTCAACAGCGTGCAAGCCGCTGTGTTCACCAGTGACAGATCAGTGAGCATTCGCTATGTGTCTGAAAGCGTCGGCATAGCGAAGCCAGCCATGGAGCTGGATGGGCAAAGATCACCCGAACACCTGCCTAAAGGCGCCGCTGGAATAGGGCGGGTTTAAACCGCGTTCAATTGCTGCAGATCTAGGACAGATAAGAGGATTAGGACATGGCCAAAGAAGACGTTACTCAAACCACCTACACCATCAATCAGGAAGGCAAAGAGCGTCAGGTATTCACTGACGCAAAGGCCGCTGGAGAAGCGTGGTTCAAGGCTGACTTGACTAATAAACCGATGATCCTGGTACAAGAGCCCGGTGATCGTCCGAAAATGTACGCTGGCACCGGTGTGCATGAGGGTAAGCCATACAAGGATTTGCCGTTTGATAATGCACCTGGTGCAGCTAAGTTCAAGGCGTCGTTCAAAGGCGCTCTTGAGCTGAGCAAAAAGGAGCATGCCGGTGCTGCAGCTGGTAAGCCTGCAGAACCAGAACTTGCCAAGTCAAAACCGATGGATATGCCTGCGTACGAGCGCGCTGTCGCTGGCAAAACCTACGAAGGCAAGGTGGTTGGGTTCAAGGAGAACCAAGTCATACAGCAGATCGTGAATGGTGATCGCGTCACGCACATTGCGCATGACCGCTCCGCGCTGAGCAGTGCAAAGTCCGGTCTTGTTCACCCTGGCAAAGACTTGTCGATTCGTTACCCTTTCGCCGGTGTGGGCATAGTCAAAGATCGTCAGCTGCAGCATGAACAAAAGGTGCCTTCGCACCAGCCCAAGGGATTTGGCGGAATGGGCCGAGGCTGAACAAAGGGAGATTGTTTGAAAAGGGGGCTTTGCCCCCTTTTTGCTGCCTGCGATAAATGTGATGGCGCGCCATGCTGTCGGGGTAATGCCGAGATAAGGGAAAATTAGGACATTCGTTCTGTAACGATATGATTTATATAGTTTTTTATGAGTCATCATTTCGCATAAACAAAACGCACAATCCAGCCCTTTGCTTAACCCTTCACCAAGTCTAAGCGTCAGGTTTACCGGGTAGAGTAATGCCGAGATAAGGGGGAAATTCACTCACTTAGTTCGTAACTGTCTATTCTTAATCGCTTTTTTATTTTTCCGCGAACACTCCAAAATCATTGGTGGCAGGTTCCTCAGCGGGCCCGCCGTCAATTCTTAAGATTTTCCGGGTCTCATGGGCTTGGAGCTGGTTTACCAACACCTCAGTTAGCACGGGCTGAGTCCAAAGTTTTGTGGGTGCATGTAAACCACGTTTCGAGCATGTCGCCTTGGAATGTAGCCTTAGGAAGCCTATATTCGACTGCGCAATCAAGTGTCAAATCCAATGCCCTTAGGAGTTGAGGGCTAGGTTGATGGCTTACGCCGTAGTAACGAGCCGGCGGCGTTTTCTTCGAAGGCTCTAGCCTCCTCGATATAGCTATGTACGGTAGCATCGTGCCGCCAGCCACCCTGGCGCTTGATCTCTAAAAAGTCCGCCCCGGCACGGTAAGCACTGGTGGCCAGCCCTCGGCGCAGGCTGTGGCTGCTCATCTCGGGCACATACAACAGTCCTGCGGCGCCGGCCCGCGCGGCGAGGATCGAATTAACGCTACCCTCGTACAGCGCCACCTTGCCGACGACGCCCCAGCGACTGATGCGTCGAAACAACGGGCCTTGCTCAATCTGCGCGGCCTCCAACCAGCTGCGCAGCGCCTTCGCTGGGCAGCAGAGGCTGTCGCCGTAAGGGATCGCTCGCTCCAGCCCCTCACCCTCTTGATCGGTTTTGGAGCGCGGCAGCGTGATCCGTAGACCTTCCCGTTCCCACTGCAGATCTCGAACCTCCAGCGTGACCAGCTCACTGCGGCGGAATGCTCCAAAATAGCCCACCTGCAGCAACGCGCTGTCACGTAGCGCGGCGAGCCCTTCGAGCGTGTCCAGGTGCGCCACGATGAGTTCGAGATCTCCCAGAAGCAGGGCTTTGGCTTTTTGTCGAGGACGCCCGTTCACCCGCTCGATACCGCGCAAGGTCTTGCGTACGGTGGCGCTCGCGGCCGGGTCGGGAAAGCCCTGATAGCGGTGCCATTGCCCCAACGCTGTGAGACGCAGGGCCAGGGTGCGCGGGTTCAATACTTCGGCAAAGGCCAGCAGGTAACGAATCACCAACGCCTCGTCGCACGGCAATCCGCCGCCCCAGGCTTGAAAGTGACGAATGGCCGAGCGGTAGGTGCGCCGGGTGTTGTCGGAGGTGGCCGCCGCAAGAAAACGTTGATGTTGCTGAGCCAACTGCTCGGGCGTGGCAAGCGTACCGTGGGTACGCGCCTGCGCCGCCCGTTCGCCGAACAGTATCGAGGGGACGCCTTCGTCCTTATTGTTTGCCGTCATCTAGAATGCCTGTTTAGGCCATGTGTACTGCGGATTATAGAAGTGAATGCCGATCATGAACATCTCACCCACGATAAGTGACCTTTATCGTGGGTCAGCTGGCAGTCTCACCGGGCTTAACTATTCTGTACTTAAATCGATGTATTACGTTGTCCATAATACGGTACGAAAAAATCCGAGGTGTTCATGGCCCGTTCCGGCGTTCTCTATGTGCATGTCGCCCATGCTGCTGAGCGGCTCGTAGCCGACGGCCACAATCCCACGATCGACAGCATCCGTGCCGCCTTGGGCGGGACCGGCAGCAAAAGCACGCTTGCACCCTTGTTGAAGCGCTGGAAAGCCGCGCACCCCGGCACGCTGGCCCAGGCCGAATTGGGGCTGCCGGCCGAACTCGTCCTGGCGGTGAAAGGTGTGTACGAAAAAGTACAGGCGGATTCGGCCCTGCAAGTCGAGCAGGCTGAGCAGCTGCATCAGGCAGCTACCGCCGCGTTGCAGGAGCAGTTGCAGCAAGCTTTCGTGGAGCACGACGCGTTACTCAGCGTTCAGGAGCAGCAGGCCCAGGCGCTGGCCGCCGCCACTACGCGCAGTCAAGGGCTGGCAGAAACCGTGCAGCGTCAGGCGGTGGTCTTGGCCGGTCTGGGCAGTGAGAAGCTCGGACTCGAACAGCGCCTGACTGATCGCGCCTGCGAGGTGGCCTCACTGACCCAACAACTGCAGCAGCGCAGGTGCAATCTGAGCATTACCAGGTATCGGTTGCTCAGCAACGCGCCGACGAGCGCCAGAGCGCTGAACAACGCCAGCAGCGCCTGGAGCACGAACTGAGTGAACTCCGGCAACGCCTGCTCTCTCAGCAAACCCAATTGGGTGAACTGCAGGCACAGAAACAGCGTCAGTCGCAAGACAATGATCACCTACAGAATACGCTGCTCACGACCCAGGAAGCGCTCACCCAAAGCCGCAGCGCGCATGAGCATGTGGTACTTCAACTCACCGAGTTGAAGCAAATGCATCAGGCACTGGAACAGCGCCATGGTCATGGCACGGAGTCTTTGGCTGAGGCGCAGACGAACCTGGCCGTGACCGAGCGGGAGCGAAGCCTACTGGCGGAACGCTTAACCCACACTGAAACCCAATTGAGCGAGTTGGCCACAGAAAAGCAGCTCATCCAGCAAGACAACGCGGGGTTATCCCGTCAGCTGGCGAAGCTCAGGGTTGAGGGTAGTCGGTCCTGATAGGGGCAATGAGGATGTAGTTTCGATCTGAGCTGACTGCCGTCCCCTTATGGCGCGGGAAACTCCAAGTGGAAGGCGGTCCAGCCGTTGGCAGAGGTGCACCAGACCTTGCCTTGATGCGCTTCAATGATAGAGCGGATGATGGCCAGGCCCAAGCCGGCGTTACTCGGACTGCCTTCGCGTCGAGTTGGATGGACACGGTAGAATCTGTCGAATAACTTATCCAGATGCTCAGGTGGGATGGTTTCGCCAGGATTTTCCACTGTCAGAACAGTGGAGGTGTCGCTCCGGCTGAGCTGCACCCTGATGGTTTTACCTTGTGGGGTATATCGCAGCGCATTGGAAAGGAGGTTAGAAATAGCGCGATGCAGCATGAGGGCATCGCCTTGAACACTTCCGCAACCAGACAGCTCAAGTTCAATACCGCGCTCATCCGCTAGTAGGCCGTAGTATTCAAGCAGTGTATCCACCACTCCCTCAAGGGCGATCCACTCACGCTCAGGGGTGATCAAGCCATTGTCCGCCTTGGCCAGGAACAGCATGTCATCGATCATGCGAGACATGCGTTTGAAGTCCTCCAGATTCAAGTAGAGGTTTTCCTCGTACTCCTCGACGTTCCTTTTTTTTGAAAGAACGACCTCTGTGTGCGTCATCAGATTGCTGACCGGTGTACGCAGCTCATGGGCAATGTCAGCCGAATAGTTGGAGAGCCTTCCAAAGGCGTCGTCCAGTCTTGCCAGCATGGCGTTGAATGAGGAAACCAACTGCCGTAGCTCCACTGGAATAGACACCATTGGAATACGTTCCTTGAGTGAATTAGCAGAGATTGAAGCCGCGGCCCTGGTCACCTGATCCAATGGGCGCAAGCCGCTGTGAGCGACTATCCAGCCCAGACCGGCGCAAACGAGGGCACAGATCAACAACCCTATCCAGAGCCACCACTTGAGGGTTTCGAAGAGGAACATATTGTCGGTGACATTGAGAGCGATGATCACCGTCATGGGCTTCTCTTGCCCTGCAACGGCGACCTGCGCGGTCATGCCGCGAAACATCTGCTCCTGATTCTGCCAGTCCCAAACTCGGCGGCTTGCAAAATCGCGGAACCGCTCGGGAATATTCATTGCTGCCGGATGGGCAAAGAGTACCTTTCCACTGCTGTCGGAAATGGTCGCGGTGAGATCTTGATTCGTCCCCAGCAATGCCTGTAGTTGTGGCTTTAGCTCATCGAAAGCCTCAATGCCAGGCAGCTTCCCCAAAATGCTCTGGCTGGTTTGCAGCTTTTCGAGCAGCGTATGCTCATCGAGTGAATTGAAGTGCTGTTGACAGAGATAGTTGAAGCTGAACCCTCCGACAGTCAGCACCGCAGTGACCACGAACATGAACATCAAACTCAGACGTGTCGTCAGGGAGAGGCTCTTCATACTGACTCCGGTGCGTCGAGCATGTAGCCCATTCCCCGCACGGTACTGATCAATTTGAGGTCGAAGTCATCATCAATTTTTGCTCTAAGCCGCCTGATTGCTACCTCGATGACGTTGGTGTCGCTGTCGAAATTGATGTCCCAGACTTGCGATGCGATCAGTGATTTGGGCAACACCTCACCCCGTCGGCGAAATAGCAGTTCAAGAAGGGCAAACTCTTTGGCCGTGAGGTCGATACGCTTGCCTCCCCGAAGGGCCCTACGCTTCATCAGATCGATTTCAAGGTCAGCAATCTTGATATGGGTCTGTGACGGAGCACTGCTACCTCGGCGCAAAAGACTCCGAACCCTGGCCAGCAGCTCGGAAAAGGCAAAGGGCTTGATCAGGTAGTCGTCAGCGCCAAGCTCCAGCCCCTTAACCCGATCCTCCACCCGGTCACGAGCAGTCAGGAAGAGTACGGGGACATTCTTGCCTGCCGCGCGAACCATGCGCAGCACTTCCCAGCCATCCAGGCCGGGCATCGTAACGTCCAGTATCAGCAGGTCATAAGCTTCGCTTAGGGCGTACTGAAGGGCGTTGGTACCGGTAATCACCAGGTCTACATTGAATCCGGCCTCATTCAGCCCCTGCTGCACGTAGGTACCAATTCTCGGCTCGTCTTCAGCTAACAGGAGTTTCATATGGGGGTTCTCACATAGATGACACCTGGAGTGTGCGGGGGTTTGAGGTTACCCACCAGAAGCTTACATAAATGTAATTTTCGCTTCAGGTTCCCATCAGGGAGGGCCGTCTAGGGTGAAACCATGAGCACCGTGTAGGGCTCATCTCGACAGCCAAACGTAAACCCTATTCTAGGTTGTCGTTGAACATTTACCCGCTTGAGGAGACTGTCTCATGCAACTCATAAAAACTGCGCTTGTGATCGGTTCGGTCCTTCTGTCGTCCATGGTGTGGGCTGAAGGCGGTGGAGACCGTGTTATTGCCCGCTTTGCCGCTCATCAGAATCAGGGCACAAGCATGGAGCAGCAAGCTGTGAAATCGCCGCCAGCGCCTAATCTAAAGGGGGTAACGGTTCATAAATAGGCTTGAATCAGGCATGAGCCGCTGTGTGGTACGGGAGCGCTACTGAGCTTGTCTCAAGGCGTACTCAACGTTGAGGGAGCTATGTGCTGTGATGGCTCAAAATCTGGACAGAACTTTGATCAAGCTGCTCATGGTGCTGCTGTTTGTCGTAGCGGCAGCACATGGTCAATCTTTGATGTTTAAATCCGAGCCGTCAAATGTCTCTCTTAACTGTCCAGTAGCGCAGAATATGCTTTCTGAATCGAGCAGAATGAATATCTGCCCTGATATGCTGAACCCAGTCACTTGCTCGGTAAGTTGTTCCATTCCCTCAACGGGAGCGGTCGCGTTCCTTGTTTCAATCTGGCACACCTTAAAGTCTTCTCCATACGACTGTTATACCACTTCACTCGGTCGTATGCCCGTTGCTCCAGACCCTTTTCCGCCCAAGTATTCCAGCCTGTCCTAACCAAACCAAACCAAACCAAACCAAACCATGGGCAAGCTTGTTCGTTCTTTTAGCAGCACAGCCAAAAGAACATTTTAGAAATCGATTCTTTTGATGGACCTAACGCATGCCTCTACATGACCCAGCCGGTACGTTTGAACATTGGTTTTGTGTCTGAGGTATGTCAGTAATCAATACCTGAAAAGCATAGAGGATTAGCCCATGACCAAAAATATAGCGCGATACGCAAGAGGTCTGTTGCAACGTCACCCACTGCTTGCAGGGCTTGCCGTTGCAGTTGTTTTCACCTTGCTCTTTAACCTCCACAGCCTGTTTTCAGCAGCCACTCTGCCCATTCTATTTTCTATTCTGCCCTGCCTGTTAATGATCGGGCTCTGCATGAAAAGCATGGGCGGTAAAACTGCCTGCGAGCAGAAGGCTCTGGATCAGCCGTTGCTGACCCAGAGCCTGTCGAAAACCCAAGTCGTTGATCAGGAGAACTATTATGCGTAACTCTATTGCCTACACCGCCGTACTCGCCGCTCTCCTAACTCTTGGAACTGTTTCCACGAGTTTTGCCGAACAGCCTAAGAGCACTACCAAGGACAGTTCTGACATGATGAAGGGAAAGGATATGCCGATGATGGATGGCGGTAAAATGCCGATGAAGGATATGAAGAAGGAGATGTCAACTATGATGAAGAGCTGCAATACAATGATGGAAAGCATGAACAAGCATATGAACAGTGAGTCCCCTCAAGGCGGCAGTAATGTGAAGTAACAGCTCGTTCAGCCGCTAATTTTGTGTGCCTCTTAGGCAGAGCTACACAAAAAACCACTTCTGAGTAGTGGTATTGCGCACAAGCCGTATCGCTACTCAGATGCTCCCATGTTTCTTCCAGGTGCCGGCGCTGAATGCCGATCCACTGTTGATCGAGAAGGAGCCTTATCATGAATGACTTTGCCATGCACTATGGGCGTTGGAGTTGGGTGCTGATCATGGTGCTCATCGCATCCTGGGTCCTCTACCGTTTCGCCGCCCCACGCAGCTGGCGCGACTGGATGGGCGCAGGTTTGGTGCAAGCGTTCATCATCGCGTTATACGCCGAGATGTATGGCTTCCCACTAACTATTTATTTGCTGACTGGTTTTTTGGGAATAGATCTCCCGCTGACCGGATACTCGGGCCATCTCTGGGCAACGATGTTGGGCTACGGTGCTACCGGGGCCATGCTGGAAATGATGTTGGGCGGCGTGTTTATCGTGGTCGGCTTGGCTCTGTTGATCCGGGGTTGGGTCCAGGTTTACCGCACAAGTCTGGAGGGGAAGCTGGCGACACAGGGTGTCTACGGTGTGGTCCGCCACCCGCAATACACCGGGATCATGCTGGCGGTCTTCGGGCAGATCGTTCACTGGCCGACGGTTATCACGTTACTGTTGTTTCCCATAATCGTCTTGGCTTATGTCCGCCTGGCGAAGCGGGAGGAATCGGCCTTGACCGAGCGCTTTGGCGAGGAATATCAGGCCTATCGGCAGCAGGTGCCAATGTTGTTCCCACGCCTGCGGAATTGGCGGGAGTTCATCCATTCACTGCTCTTTGCTTATCAGCAATAGCCTAGTGTTCTCTGAGCCTGCGTGACGAACACGTCACCAGAAACGGGTCGCACAGAATACTTGTTGACCGAAAAAAAGGCGCCTACCTCAGGCGCCTAAAACCATCCTCTAAACCAAAGGAGCAAAACAAGAGGATGGTGGAGCAATCAACTCTTCATTGCACGGCAAGCGTGGCGGCAAGACTTTCGCTGGCCAATACGGCCTATTAGTGGCTGATGGCTGGCCCGATATCAGCTACTGAATGCCGAACCAGCCAGCCATGCCAGTGTTACTTCAGCGTCTTGATCGACACGATAGTGGCTGTCATTCCCTCGGCACGAAACTCAAACGCTACTCGATCCCCAGCCTTCAGACCTGCCAGTTGTTTGGTTGTTGCGTTGAATGCCATGGTCATGGCAGGCCACTGCACCGCCGGAACGGCGCCATGAGCGATCGTTACCATGTGCTTTTCAGAGTCAATCGCCTTAACGATGCCTTCCGCTTTGGCTCCGGACACCTCCTTGGCTGTCTGGCCCATGTTCATGGTTTGCATTGATTTCCCCCCCATATCCATCTCCTCTGCATAGGCATTGAAAGAGAGCGTGGCTACGGCGGTTACAATTGCAATTAGAGTCAGTTTCATACGATTTTTCCTTCTGGGGTTGTGGGTACAGCGGGAAGGTGCCGGCGGCGCATCAAACGGTAGGCTGCCGGAATGACAAACAGGGAAAGCAAGGGCGCAGTGACCATACCGCCGACCATCGGCGCGGCGATGCGGCTCATGACCTCGCTACCGGTACCGCTGCCCAAAAGGATGGGTAGTAGACCGGCGATGATGACGGCCACGGTCATGGCCTTGGGTCGAACGCGTTGCACCGCGCCTTCACGAATCGCCGCGACCAGCCCACGCTCAGTGCTGTCGCCGAGGTCTTCACGTTCGGCCCAGGCGTTTTTCAGGTAGAGCAGCATGATCACGCCAAATTCGGCCGATACACCGGCCAGGGCGATAAAGCCGACACCGGTGGCCACCGACAAGTTGAACCCCAGCAGATAGAGAAACCATGCGCCGCCAGTCAATGCGAACGGCAGGGTGGCCATAATCAGCAAGGCCTCATCGAAGCGGGCGAAGGTCAGGTAGAGCAGGACGAAAATGATCAGCAGCGTGGCCGGCACCACCAGCTTGAGCCGTGCATTGGCCCGCTCAAGAAATTCGAACTGCCCCGAGTAGCTCAAACTCATGCCTGGCTGCAGTTTGACTTGCTCGCTGACGACCCGGCGCAGGTCGGCGACCACCGAGGCAATATCTCGGCCACGTACGTCGATATACACCCAGCCTGAAAGTCGGGCGTTCTCGCTCTTGAGCATCGGTGGTCCTTCACTGACCTTGACCTTTGCCACCGTGCCGAGGGTGATCTGGCTCCCCAGTGGGGTGTAGATCGGCAACTGTTCCAAGGCGCCGAGCGAGTCACGCCACTCACGGGGATAACGGACGTTGATCGGGAAGCGAGCGAGCCCTTCAATGGTCTCTCCGATGTTTTCACCACCGATAGCGCCGGCCACGATCGATTGCACATCAGCGATGTTCAGCCCATAGCGGGCAGCGGCCTTACGGTCGATATCCACATCGATATAGCGGCCACCGGTCAGGCGTTCGGCCAGGGCCGAACTGACACCGGGCACATCCTTGGCCACGCGCTCGACGGCCCGAGTAGCCGCATCGATCTCCGTCAGATTGGTGCCGGCAATTTTCACCCCGATCGGGCTCTTGATCCCGGTAGCGAGCATGTCGATGCGATTGCGGATCGGCGGTATCCAGATATTAGTCAGTCCCGGAACACGCACCACCCGATCCAACTCTTCCACCAACTTCTCCTGGGTCAATCCGGGTCGCCATTGCTCGCGTGGTTTGAACTGAATAGTGGTCTCGAACATTTCCAGCGGTGCCGGATCGGTGGCGGTTTCAGCGCGACCCGCTTTACCGAAAACGTGTTCGACTTCGGGCACCGTCTTGATCAGGCGGTCAGTCTGCTGCAACAGCTGCGCCGCCTTCTGCGCCGACAACCCCGGAAGCGCCGAAGGCATGTAGAGCAGATCGCCCTCGTCCAGCGGTGGAAGAAACTCCCCTCCCAAGCGAGACATCGGCCATATCGCGCTGAGAAAGATCAGTACTGCGATCAGCAGGGTGATTTTTGGCCGACGCAGCACCGCATCCAGGGCCGGTTGATAGATCCTGATCAACCAACGGTTCAGCGGGTTCTGTTCCTCATTGGGAATCCGTCCGCGAATCCAGTAGCCCATCAGCACGGGCACCAGAGTCACCGACAATCCGGCCGCAGCAGCCATGGCGTAGGTTTTGGTGAAGGCCAGTGGCCCGAACAAACGGCCCTCTTGAGCCTCCAGGGTGAACACCGGAATGAACGACAGGGTGATGATCAACAGACAGAAGAACAATGCCGGCCCGACTTCGGCCGCCGCTTCGGTCATCACATGCCAGTGATGTTCACCCTTCAGTTCTTCCCCTGGATGGGCCTTGTGCCAAGCCTCAACTTTCTTGTGGGCGTTTTCGATCATCACCACGGCGGCATCGACCATGGCGCCGATGGCAATGGCGATCCCGCCGAGTGACATGATGTTAGCGTTGATCCCTTGGTGGCGCATGACAATGAAGGCAATTAGCACCCCAACCGGCAAGGAGATAATGGCCACCAGGGATGAGCGCAGGTGCCACAGAAATATCCCGCAGACCAAGGCGACGACAATGAACTCTTCAATCAACTTGTGGCTGAGGTTTTCCACGGCGCGGTCGATCAGCTTGCTGCGGTCGTAGGTGGTGACGATTTCTACCCCCGCCGGCAGACTGCTTTTCAAGTCGTCGAGTTTGGTCTTGACCGCCGCAATGGTCTCGCGAGCGTTCTTGCCACTGCGCAGAATCACCACGCCACCGACGGTCTCACCTTCACCGTCGAGTTCGGTGATGCCGCGACGCATCTCCGGCCCCAGTTGGATCGTGGCCACATCTCCCAGGGTGACCGGCACGCCACCCGCACCGAGCTTGAGGGGAATTGCGCGAAAGTCATTGAGGGTCTTCAGGTAGCCAGAAGCGCGCACCATGAACTCGGTCTCCGCCATCTCCAGCACCGCACCACCGGTTTCCTGGTTGGCCTTGCCAATCGCCTCGGTGACCTGCGCCTGAGTGATGCCCAGGTTGGCCAGTTTCAGCGGATCGAGCTGTACCTGATACTGCTTGACCATGCCGCCCACCGTCGCCACTTCCGCCACATTGGGCAGGGTCTTCAGTTCAAATTTGAGGAACCAGTCCTGCAAGGCCCGCAGTTGAGCTAAGTCGTGTCCACCACTGCGATCCACGAGGGCGTACTGATAGATCCAGCCCACCCCCGTGGCGTCGGGTCCCAAGGCCGGTTTGGCGCTGGCGGGCAGGCGACTTTGTATCTGGCTCAGGTACTCCAACACCCGCGAGCGAGCCCAATACATATCGGTACCGTCTTCGAACAGCACATACACGAAGCTGTCGCCGAAAAAGGAATAACCGCGCACGGTTTTCGCCCCCGGTACCGAGAGCATGGTGGTGGCCAACGGGTAGGTCACCTGATTCTCAACGATCTGTGGCGCTTGTCCCGGATAAGGCGTACGGATGATCACCTGAACGTCAGAGAGGTCTGGCAGTGCATCGATGGGCGTGCTCTGAACTGACCAGATGCCCCAAGCGGTGACAAATAGCGTGGCCAGCAGTACCAGGAAGCGGTTGGCCACGGACCAGCGGATAAGGGCGGCGATCATGGCTGGCCCCTTAGTTTTTCCAGGCGCTCAACGCGCAACCCATCATCGGTTTGGCTCACTGCAATCCGAACCTTGTCGCCCGCCTTCAGTCCTTGCATGAGCGCAGGGTCCGCCAATGGGAAGGTCATGGTCATGCCTGGCATGCCCAGCGTCTTGAACGGCCCATGGGCGAGGGTCACGTCTTTGCTGTTGATCTCGACGATCTGCCCATCCGCCTCATGCAAGGCGTGTGTCGCGGCAGCAGGTGGTGGCATGTCCAGCGTGCTGGCGACGATACCCTTGAGGCTGGCCTCGGAGTCGAGCAGGAACTGTCCGGAGGAAACCACCTGCTGGCCTTCTTCCAGACCTTTCAACACCACGGTCTTGCCGTCGTTTTCCTGCCCGGGTTGCACCTCTACCGGCCGGTAGCGACCAGCGTCTTCGGCGAGCATCACCAGGACGCGTCGGCCGGTGCGAATGAGCGCCTCGCTTGGCACCCACAACACGCTTTGCTCAGTCGAACGATTCAGCCGCACCTGCGCCGTCAATCCGGGTCTGAGGCGCCCGTCAGGGTTGGGCAGTTCGACGCGTACGCGAACGGTGCGGCTGTCCGGATTCGTTTCCGGCAGAATCGCGCTGACCGTGCCGTTGAGCACAGTCCCCGGGAAGGCTGGCAGGCGTGCTTCTACCGTTTGACCGACGACGATTGATCCAGTCTCCGACTCTGGAACGGCCACCGCCAGCCAGACGCTACTCAAACCATTGACGCGTGCCAGGGTCTCGCCGGCCGCCACGGTCATCCCCGTACGCACATCCAACTCTTGCAGCACACCGCTAATGGGGCTGGTGAGGGTCAGGTTCGGCTGGACCTTGCCGCTGCGTTCTACCTGGGTAATCAGCGCCGCCGGCATCCCCGTGAGGCGCAGCCGTTGGCGTGCCGCCGCCAACAAGTCAGCATCGCCGTTACGTTTAAGTGCGAGGAATTCTTCCTGAGCAGCAGCCCATTCCGGTACCAGGATATCCGCCAATGGCGCATTGGCTTTCAGCACATCGCCTGGCGCACGGGCATAAACCCGTTCCACAAAACCCGCGGTACGCGCCTGGATCACGGCGACATCCCGCTCGTTGAACGCCAGCACACCGACCACGTCCAGGCTGGAGGCCAGGACTCCACGAGTGACGGTTGCGAGGCGCAGGCCGAGATTCTGGGTCAGGCTTGGGTCGATACTCATGGCCGCATTGTCCGCCGCGGAATCAGCGTATCGGGGCACCAACTCCATATCCATGAAGGGCGATTTGCCCGGCTTATCGAATTTCTGTTGCGGCTGCATCGGGTCGTACCAATACAGTGCCTTGCGTTCGTCTTGCGTCTTGGGACTCTGCTCGGCGAGTGCACTAGGCATTCCGTTCATGCGTTGTTGAGCGAACCAGTAACCGCCTGCAATCCCCAGGGCGACCAACAAGCCAGTCAACACAGCCGTTTTCCAGATTCGAGTGCTCATTGGCTGGTTTCCCCATAATTGAAATACAAGCGCGCATTGGTCAGGGCTCGCTGTTCTTCGACGTCGATTTGTTTGAGACGGGCCTCGATGAGCTCACGTCGAGCCGCGACGACAGCTGCCAAGTCGCCTTTACCGGCGCGGTAGCTGGCCATGGTCAGTCCGACCTTTTCCTTGGCCAGGGGTACCAGGCTGTCCTGACTGCGGTGTACGGCACGGTTCAGACGCTCGTAGTCGGCCAGATCCGCCTCCAATTGCTCGGTA
Organism: Pseudomonas sp. MPR-R2A5; assembly: GCF_058793055.1. Taxonomy (NCBI): domain Bacteria; kingdom Pseudomonadati; phylum Pseudomonadota; class Gammaproteobacteria; order Pseudomonadales; family Pseudomonadaceae; genus Pseudomonas; species Pseudomonas sp. MPR-R2A5. Next base: position 27,621 of record NZ_JBXAFK010000045.1, on the reverse strand, counting down.
TGCTCGCGTGTCAGCGCTTCGCGCTCGGCTTCCAGTTGATTCAGCTCGGCGTGTTTGGCGGCAATCTTGGGATTTTGTCGGGAGCCGGGGAACAGCGGCAGGTCAAAGGTGAATTGCACGCTGACCATATCGCCGAACTCCCGCCCGCGGCGCTGGTAATCGAGTTCCCAGCTCCAGTCGGACTGCTTTTCCGCCTCGGCTTCACGCACCTTGGCTTCGGCTTCGCGGGTCATCGGCGTGAAAGCCGCCAGCGCAGGATGATGTTGCAGCTTATGGGAATAACCTGACGTATCGACGGGCCATTGCGGCAAGCCACCAGTTGGCTCGTCGTTGGCCGCCGGACCAATCCAGCGCTTGAGGGCCGCTTGGGCTTGCGCACGCAGGCGGATCAGTTCGTCCTGTTGTTCCGCCAACTGAGCTGCCTCCTGTTTCGGCGTAACCACATCGGCAGGCTGAGCACGACCACCGGCGATCTGCGCGCGGACGGTATCGGTCAATAGACGATTTTCTTTGTAAAAGTCCTGGAACAGCGCTTCCTTACGTTCGACGGAGTAGCTGCTGATCCAGGCCAATGCCGTGGCCTGACGGACATTCAGACGCTCCACACGGCCTTCGGCCGCAGCTCGGTCAACGGCCGCCTCAGCGACCTCAATACGTGCTTTGCGTTTGTCGCGGTTGGGTACGTCCTGCATGACCCCGACCATCTGCATGGTCATGAAGTCCTGGTCAATGCTCCAGCGATCGGGACCGCCAATGGGATAGTTCTGTACGCCGAGCTTTAACTTTGGATCGGGTAATTCACCGGCAGGGATGGCTGCGCTACTGGCGGCTTGCAGTTTGGCCGCCTGGGCGGTCAATGACGGGGCATTGTTTTCGGCCAGTCGCAACGCTTCATCGAGTGTTAGGGGGGCAGCTAGGCTCGGCAGGGCCAGCACGCTTGCCGCCAGGGCAGCCACGACGGGCCAACCTGCACAATAGCGTTTGGGGTTCATGCTCACGATTCCTGTGATGTTCCACTGCGCGCCTCTTAGACAGGCACGCAGAAATGCCATCCCGCCAGGGCGGGATGAGACTCAATGTGGTAAAGAAATCAAATACGAGGCGGTCGCCACACCCCGGACGGGGTATGAGCGGCCAGGAAGTCGCTGAAGAGGGATAGCACCAGCGGACTGGACAAGCGGGTGACAGGCTTGATGATTGATACTTGCAGCATGCCGCCGGTCTTGCATTCCTGGCCAGGCTTGCAGGGTTTGCCATGCTCGGAGGGGCTTTTCATGTCGTGACAGCAGTCCTGCCCCATATCACCCATCATCGCCATGCCCGTCGTTTTCATGGGGCACGGTTCTGTCGGTGCCTGAACGCCCGCCATCCCGCTGAGGGGAAGCGCCAGGCTAATCAGAAAAATGAGGCAGCACCGCAGATAGCGTTTCATGCGGGGGAGTCTAGCGGCTGGTAGCGGACTGTACAATTACGAATCTGTCAGGAAGAGCCCGTTGGCTAGAGTCTGAAGGTCAATAGGAACCTCCTCGTGCAGAAACAAGGACGCGTTAAACAACCAGGCCCAACTCGCTGATAAACAACCAGGCCCAACTCGCTGAGCGTGGAAATAGTTACCGCTTACGGCATATCGTGTGAATCACGTTTGGTCGGTTTGACCTCCTGTGTGTCATCGGTAGTGGGTGCATCCTTGTGCATGTTGCGCATACAAAACACCATCGACAGCGGACACAGCAGCACCAGAAAGATCAGTGCGTTCGCCGCGATCCAGGCTTGAAAAGCAGGAAACAAGACATAGGCAGCCGCCAGGATAATGGCTGCACCGATGCCCAGCTGAACCATTGAGGGTTTATTACGAGTCATGATGCTCTCCTATCGGGCAAGTCATTGGGGGGTAGATCATCCAGAGCCTGCCCAGGTGGTTGCTCAGAATCATCGCAATGCTCGGCCAGATACGACAGGGCCTCGCACATGACCTGAAGCGTGGTAATGCGCGCATTCAGCGCATCGATATTGCTCAGCGCTATGGCCTGAACCTCGTCGTCAGGACGATTGCGGTCCCGCCATAACGCCAATAAGGCACGAACCCGCTCGATCGATAATCCCAGATCTCGTGCATGGTGGATGAAGCGTAAAACGTGTACATCGCGCTCGCAGTAGACGCGATAGCCAGACCGCGTGCGCTGTGACGGCGGGATCAGATTGATGCGCTCGTAGTGGCGGATCATCCGAGCAGACAAACCGCTGACATTTGCCGCCTCACCAATGTTCATTAGATCCTCCTGTTCGCTGAAACGCCGAGTCAGCCCTATTCTCGTTGTGCTGGCTGCCACCGCTTCAGCAGCAAGGCGTAAGTCACCACTGAGACACTGGACAGCGCCATTGCCGCGCCAGCAACCACCGGGCTCAACAGGCCCATCGCCGCCAGCGGAATACCGATCAGGTTGTAGACGAAGGCCCAGAACAGACTCTTCAAAATCCGCCCATAGGTGTGACGGGACAGCATCAAGGCATCCGCCACCAGCGCCGGGTCGCCGCGCATCAGGGTGATACCCGCGGTATGCATCGCCACATCGGTACCGGTCGACATAGCGATACCGACATCGGCCGCCGCTAATGCTGGCGCGTCGTTGATGCCGTCGCCAACCATCGCCACGACTGCGCCGTCGACTTTCAGTGCCCGTACCGCCGCCGCTTTGTCGCCGGGTAGAACCTCAGCGCGCACCTCGTCGAGGCCGAGTAGCTTGGCTACGCCGGTGGCCGCTCCAAGGTTGTCGCCGGTAATCATCACGGTACGGATACCCAGCGCTTTCAACCGCGCCACGGCTAACCGTGCGGAGGGCTTTAGCACATCACCAAAGGCAATCAGGCCCAACAACTGTGGCTGTTCGGATAGCTCGGCAAGCCAGGACACGGTGTTGCCGGCCTCGGCCAACGCCGCTGCACGAACCGCAAGCGGTGATAGGTCCACACCCATCTCCCGCATCAGCCGCGAGCTACCCAGACGCAGATCGCGGCCTGCCACTGAAGCCGCCAAACCTCGCCCCGGCAAGGCAGTGATCCCGGATGCCGGTAACAACGTCATGCCTTTTTGCCGGGCTCTGTCCAGTAGTGCTTGGGCCAATGGGTGCTCGCTACCGGCCTGAGCTGACGCCGCTAGTTGCAGCAAGCGTACACTGTCGCCATCCTTCGCTTTCAGAGCCGTTACCTGGGGCTTGCCCAATGTCAGCGTGCCGGTCTTGTCAAAGACCACTACGCTCACCCGATGTGCAATCTCCAAGGCTTGCGCATCTTTGATCAGAATGCCGTGGCGTGCGCCGACCCCTGTACCAGCCATGATCACAGTCGGTGTGGCGAGGCCCAACGCACAGGGGCATGCGATAACCAATACCGCTACCGCGTTAATCAGCGGGCCGGCCACCTCGCCGGTCAGCCACCAGCCAATCAGCAAGGTCATAGCCGCGACCACCAGCACCACCGGCACGAAAACGGCACTGATCCGATCGACCAAACGCTGGATCGGCGCCTTGGTCGCTTGGGCGTTTTCGACCAAGCGAATGATCCGAGCCAGGGTGCTTTCCGCACCGACTGCTGAGATCATGATCAGCAGCAGACCTTCGCCATTGATTGCGCCACCGGTTACCGGGTCGCCTTCACCTTTCGCCACTGGCAGGCTCTCACCGGTCAGCAGCGACTCGTCGAGATGGCTTTGCCCGTCATGCACCACGCCGTCCGCCGGGACCTGCTCGCCCGGCCGCACCACTACCATGTCACCGACGATCAGTGAACTCGCAGAAACTTCGTACTCCATCCCGTCGCGTCGCACGCGGGCGATGTCTGGCCGTAGCGCCTGTAGTGCCCGGATAGCGTCCGCGGTATGGTGCTTGGCGCGTGCTTCCAGCCACTTACCGAGCAAGACCAAGGTGATCACTACCGCAGAAGCCTCGAAATAGAGGTGCGGGACGCCGGGGCCGGAATGCGTCGCCAGAAGATAGACCGACAGCCCGTAGCTCGCGCTGGTACCGAGCGCCACCAACAGGTCCATATTGCCGCTGCCTACGAGCAATGCTCTCCAACCCGCCCGATAGAAACGCGCACCCAGCCAGAACTGAACAGGCGTGGCCAGTAGCAACTGCACCCAGCCTGGCAGGCTCCACCGTGCGCCCAGTAATGCGGTGATCATCTGTATCACCAACGGCAAGGACAGCACGGCGGCCACAGCCACCGGCCACCAGTCACGGTGAAGCGGAGTACCCGTGGACACCTCGGCAGCCGGAACGCTGGCCTCGTAGCCGGCAGTTGCTACCGCTTGAGTCAGCACCGCCAGTGATACTACGCCGGACACCGCCCGAACCCTGGCCACTTCACTGGCCAGGTTCACCGTGGCCGACCGTACACCCGGTACTTTTAGAAGGGCTTTTTCGACGCGCCCGACGCACGAGGCACAAGTCATGCCGCCGATGGCCAAGACCAGTTCGTCTTCTTTCACGCGGTAGCCCGCGTCTGTTACGGCCTGGAGCAGGGGCGTCAGTGCTGCATTGACATCAACTTCGACGGTTGCCGTTTCGTTGACCAAGTTGACACTGGCGGCAGAAACACCAGGCACTCGGGTCAATGCTTTCTCGACACGTGCTACGCAGGAGGCACAAGTCATGCCCGCTACGCCGAGTGTCCATTGCTGGACAGGATTAGGCGTAACGGTAGCGGTATGGGGAAATAGGCTGGACATCACCAACCTCCTGAGGAACCTCTCTACCGTAAGGCTGGACCTTGCCATTGCGGTAAGGTCAAGCAGCAACGTGATCGCTGGACGAGTCCGCGAAAAGAGGATTGAGACGGGTCTGTCGGCTGAGTCCCCCCTTCAATGCTTATTAAGCAGAAAGGTCTTCTCTTTCAACGTCATACAGAATTAATGCGTTGGTTTCCGCCTCGTCTTGGTGCGTCTCCTATACTGATTCGCGCTGACAGACTCAACACAAACATTCGAGCGCCGTTGGTACAGCAGGCAGAGTGCTGACAGCGTCCCTTCCAGTCACTGTAAGGAGATCGAACATGGCAATCCGTATTGGCGACGAAGCACCGGATTTCACCGCCGAAAGCACCGAAGGCCCGCTCCACTTCCACGAGTGGATTGGCGACAAATGGGCCATCCTGTTCTCGCATCCTAAGGATTTCACCCCTGTCTGTACCACCGAACTCGGGTATATGGCCGGACTCAAGCCGGAGTTCGACAAACGCAACACCAAGATAGTCGGGCTCAGCGTCGACCCGGTCAGCGACCACCGGGCCTGGGTCGGCGACATCAAGGAGACCCAGGGCCATGCGGTCAACTATCCCATGATCGGCGACGAGAACCTGGTAGTGGCGAAGCTCTACGACATGATTCACCCGAATGCCGGTGGCGGCCCACGCATCGCCGTGGACAACGCCACGGTGCGTTCGGTGTTCATCGTCGGCCCGGACAAGAAGGTCAAGGCGATGCTGATCTACCCGATGAGTGCCGGGCGCAACTTCGACGAAGTGTTGCGCCTGCTCGATTCGCTGCAATTAAACGCCAAACACATGGTCGCCACCCCTGTGAACTGGCGGCCGGGCGAGGACGTCATCATTCCCACTTCGGTGTCCGACGAAGAGGCCAGGAAGAAATACCCGCAGGGCTTCAAGACGTTGAAGCCCTATCTGCGCACCGTGGCGCAGCCGAAGTAACATCAACCAGCAAGGGCTCAGTCACGATTGGAGAATGGATTATGTATCTGGGAAAGACTCTACGCCGGACGATATCGATTGGCGTGTTGATTGGGCTCACCCACCTGACTGCCGGCGCCGCGATGACGGTCACCTTGAAGCACGTCCATGGGCTCGCTTTCAGCCAGGATGGGCAACAGCTTTCCATCCCCAGCCATGACGGCCTGGCCCTGTACCGTGATGGCCACTGGAGCAAGGCACCTGGGCCTGAACACGACTACATGGGCTTTTCTGCCGGCCGTCAGGCGATCTATAGCAGTGGTCATCCGGCCAGTGGCAGTCCCCTGGTCAATCCTCTCGGGTTAATCAAGAGCAGTGACGGTGGCAATACCTGGCAGCCGCTTGGACTTCAAGGAGAGTCGGACTTTCATCTGTTATCCAGCGGTTTCGACAGCGGGGCTATCTACGTTTACAACACGCACCCGAACTCGAAAATGACCTCTCCTGGCTTGTATTACAGCCTGAACGACGGGGCCACCTGGCAGCATGCTGTGGCGCAAGGAATGGGGCCAGAGCCGAGCGCATTGGCGGTGCATCCCACTGACAGCAAAACCGTTGCTGTGGCTACCGGCAGTGGCCTGTTTTTATCGAGCGATGCCGGCGAGCACTTTCAGCCGGTTATCCAAAATGTTCAGGTGCCAAGCGTCAGCTTCAGCCTCGACGCAAAGAGCTTATGGTTCGGCAGCTATAACAAGGTAGCGCTGCTCTCGATCCTCGACCTGAAGACCCACGCGATCAGCGCCCTCGGTTTGCCACCCCTCAATCAGGATGCCGTCGCTTACCTGGCGCAGAGTCCGACCAATGCTCAGGAGTGGGCGATGGCGACGATCAAGCGTGACGTCTATCTCTCGCAAGACAACGGCAAGACCTGGAAAGCGATCGCACAGGCGGGGCAAACGTTGGAATAAGCCTCCTGAGCGGCGTACCACCTGGGCCTAGCCGGTCAGCGATGAGCAAGTCCCCGTTTATCTCCGGAAGTATCTCACTACCGCGAGGCCCAGCCTCGCGGTAGGTCTATTGGTCTGCGACTCCGGCAAAGAGGACGCAGTACCATTACGCAGTTAATGGGTGACACAGGGCTGTAGCGTGGTATGGCATTGAGTGTGCCAAATGCCAGGATGAATAATGTAAAACGACACCTAAAAGCCGATGCTAGTCTTGGTACATACGTCGGTATGGTCGGTGCTGTTTGCGACTCCAATGGAGTTGCCGGTTAAAAATGGGGGATTGAGCCAACACACTTCGTGGTGGCCGGGGGAATTCGCCGGCACTGTGCCGGCAGGATAGGGAATATGAGTAGCTCCCAAACTATTCACCCGATTTGGCTCCGGCTGACCCACTGGGTCAACGTCATCGCGGTGCTCATCCTGGTGATGAGCGGCTGGCGTATCTATAACGCCTCACCGATTTTTTTTCTTCCGGATTCCCGACAGCATCACTCTGGGTGGTTGGTTGGCGGATGCACTGCTTTGGCATTTTGCGGCGATGTGAATACTGTTCATCAACGGCACTATTTACCTTCTGCTCAATATTTTCTCCGGCCGCATCGCCTACAAGTTTTCCCGATACGCCCCGCCCGAAGTCTTTCATGATTTCCTGGCTGCCCTCAGGGGCAAGCTCGTCCATGCCGACTTGCGGCAATACAAGGCCCTGCAAAAGCTCGCCTACCTCTTTGTCGTGCTCGATCTCATTGTGCTGTTTCTGTCGGGCCTGGTGATCTGGAAGCCGGTGCAGTTTCCTCTGCTGAGGGAGCTGATGGGTGATTATGACTCAGCGCGCATCGTGCATTTTGTCTGCATGGCCTGCTGGTCGCTTTTACCGTGGTGCATCTGGTGATGGTGGCGCTCGTGCCGCACACACTGATTGCCATGCTGCGCTGACGCTAAACCATGATCAAAAAAATTATAAAAGACGGGCTTGATGAATCCGCCATCACCAAATCGGTGGCGCAGGAACTTGATTTGCCCGCGCGTAAACAATTTCTTCGCCCTGTCTGGACGCTGGGCGGGATTGCCTTGCTGACAGGCTGTCGCCTGGATGATCGCGACTCGGTGGAGTCCATGTTGAACATGGGTGTCACGCTTCAATGACAAATACAGGCGGCGCTGTTCGATCCGGGCAGGTTGGTACCGATCTACCCCGAGTCGATGATGACACGCCTGTTTCCCTTCAATACCTATTACGACCGCGACGGCATCCTGGACATCGACGGTGATGATTTCAAACTCAAGGTCGGCGGCCTGGTCCAGGATAAACACAGCTGGACCCTCGCCGAGCTGAACCAGTTGCCGCAAACCCGTCAGGTCACGCGGCTGATTTGCGTGGAGGGCTGGGGCCGTGCGAAACACACTGTGCGTTTTGCTGACAGGCTGGGGGCGTTCTTTCAGGAGTTCCTCTTTAACCCCAATGAGCCTTGCCCGCCGCCGCAAATGACGAAGTCATACGGCAAGCGGGCTCAGAAATTGCCACATTTGAACCACCGCGGTGATTACATTTCTGTCAGTTTGGGAGTGCGCCAAACTATTCAGCAATTAGCGTGATCGACTGCTTTGGCTTTGCTTTCTGCGACGGGGGATTGGGTACTTTGCTTTTGGGCAATTTGGTACGATTCCATTGAGTCCTTCCTGGCCGCTTCCATGCGTGCGAGTGTCCGGTCACCACCGCCTTCGGCCATCGCCAGAGAAGAAACGGTCAAGGCTGCGATGACAAGCAGGGTTTTCATGGATTTCATTTGGGTATCCTCGGATAAGATTTGGTTACCCCGTTGAATTCACATCAAGACGTGATTCGTGGGGGTTGAGCTCAAGACACGACGTAATCTTAAAACTCTCTCCCTGTCAGAAACCTTAGATGAATATTACAGTTGTGTCAGGTTACCACTTTCCTCTTAGACAGCAGACGGCTTAATCCGTAAGGTCTCGTACATCCAAGCAACATTGCAGCGTATTTAACCGTTTAAAAATTTACACATGACAACATTGTAAGCTTCCGGTCATTTTCAAAGAGGCTTGACGGCTTTTGAAAAGCTGGGCAGGATCTGAAGTTTGCCGACGTGGGCGTATTGCTTTTAACCTTGAGTGTTCGATATGTGTATTGCGTTGGGATTGGTAATTCCATAAAGGTGATTAGGCGTGAGTATTAATTTTGAAAAAGCCGTTGGTTCTGCGGAAAGAGCGTTAATCTATCACATCCAAAGAGCTGAGGTGCTGAGCAATAATATTGCTAACTCTGATACGCCCAACTTCAAGGCCCGCGACTTGGACTTTCCTGCTTTACTTGCAGAACAGTCAAAACGAGTGACGGCTACTCAGTTTTCTTTACAAACAACAAACCTAAAACATATTGCAGGGAACGGATCAGCAGGCGAAGATGGGAATGCTTTGCTTTACAGAACTCCAAATCAATCATCTCTTGACCAAAACACCGTGGTTCAGCAAGTCGAACTTGCGAAGTATACGGAAAATGAAATTCATTTCGAGGCAGCGTTCGCTCGACTAAATGGCGCATTTAAAGGCTTGATTAAGGTATTGCGCGGAGAGTAATGACCAAAAAGTCAATTCGACGTTGACCTTCCCTGCATTACGATCCACTGAAACTGTTGCCTTGTTATCCAGTGATTGAATGGCTTTAATGATTTTGCTAACGCAGTTGCTGCAACTAATGCCTGATACATCGTAACCGTCCGAGCTACACCGCCTTGCATATCAGACCTTGATCTCCTTTAAGGAAGGTCTGAAGTACCCAGCGATTTTTTTGATGCCTTCTCTGCATGAGGTTCAAAAAACGCTGATTCGGTCGAAAAGCAGACCTTTCCACTATTTAATTCATGATTTCCTCTAATCGCGCTGTTTCAGGGCGATTGGCCCGCATTACAGGCGCACCTCTCCTGCATTCAACAATCGTTTCGCACCATCCACAAGTTCGACAAGGCGAACATCGTCGTCTGTTGAGCGATGTTTTTCGTCTGACCACGAAAGCGCACTTTCGTATAGCCAAACTTGCGATTGATCACTCGAAATGGATGCTCAACCTGGGCTCTGACTTGCGCTTTCGCATACTCAATTCCGTAGCACACTGCCGATCACCGTGTCTTTGCCATGCTCTTTGTACGAACCGGGCCGTGCAGAAATCGACCAGATCATCTTGCGATCCTGGTGTTCCTGGCGCTTCTGCACCCCGGTATAACCGGCATCGCCACAGACGTGAACTTCTTCCCCCATGAAGCAGTTGATCCACTTGTGTCACGTCTGCCCCGTTGGCAGGCGTACCGACAACGCTATTAACCAAGCCCGAATCCGCATCTACGCCAATGTGGGATTTCAGTCGGGTAAAGCAGGAGTGTTACCACTCCTGCCTCCCCTAAGAACCGTACTTGAGAGTCAGCCCTCATACGGCTCAAGCCTTCCAGTAGCCTGAGTGAGACCGGGCTACCTGACAATGCGCTCTTCGGCGCTCAAGGTAAGACGTCCATGCCGGATCGAACGGGTTCGCTGCACTGCATATTTTGATATGCCGAACTATCGAAACACTGACTACAAGGCCGACCTCGAACAAGGTATGACCGAAATCGGCTGCATGGCCCATGCCCGTCACAAGTTCTTCGACCTGCATGATGCCAATAGTTCGAGGAGTCAGGTCCGCTTCATCGTTGTCGTCGAAGCAGGCACCTCGGCGCGGAACAAAGCAATGGCCGCAAACGCTAGAACCAGCTCAACAGCCGCGAAAACGGCCAGCGCCTGAGTGAATCCCTGCCGCAGCAATTCGCCGAACACCAGGCTGCCCAACCCGAAGCCGACGAAGAGCATGAAGACGTTGAGTCCCATCGCCTGGCCCGGTCGCTGCGCGCCGATCGACGTGACGAGTCCGGCGAACAACGGCTGGGTCATGTCGTAGCCGAGTGACAGCACCGTGATGGCCGCGGCGGCCGCGAAAAGCGGCATGTCGGCAACTAGGGCCGCCGCGGCGATCGCACCGAGCGCCAGTCCGAGCGGAATCAGCCTGCTGCGACCATATCGATCCGCCGCACGGCCAATGGCTGGTCCGAACAGAAATCCGGGAATGCCATAACCCAGCAGCGCGAGGCCGATCCCAACGGGTCCCAGTTCATAGTGGCGCTCCAGGTACAAGCCCAGCCAGGTGAATACACCAGAGTGAAAGATGGAGTTGACGAAGACGTATGTGTAGGTGCGCCTACCGCGCGCCGTGCTCAGGAGGTCGCGGTAGCCGCGAAACAGTGCGCCGAGGCCGCCGCCAACGCTCTGCAGCGCGTTGGCAATAATCTCGCGGTGGGGCAGCAGAATTATTAGCATCATGAGACCGATAGCGCCGACCGAAAGAAACAGCCCTTGCCACCCGACGTAGGGTTCGAGTAGCGCACCGAAAGTAGAGCCGAAGGCCATGCCGCCGGCCATCGCGCCGAAGATCCAACCCAGCGGGCGACCGCGTTGCTCATAGGAATAGAGCCTTGCGACGAGAACCAGCGCGAGCGGCACCACGCCGCTGGCGCCGAGACCGGTCAGCAGCCGCCACAGCACAAGCTCCTGAACCGAGCGAGCGGTGGCGGTCAACGCAGTCAGCACCGCGAACGCCAAGAGCGACGCGGCCATGATGCGCCACAGGCCCAGCCGGTCAGCCAACAGGCCATAGACGAGCGTCGCGATGCCGTAGGGAATCAGATAGGCGGGCACGATTAGGCCAATCTCTTGCGGAGAAACGCCGAACACCTCCGACAGCCGAGGGATAATCGGCGCCACCATGAACGCCTGGAAGAAGATGACGAATGTCGCCAGAGAGAGCATGCGAAGCACGCTTTCACGCGGATCGCCGCTGCGTTGTACTTGAGATGAATTCATGTGATTCGATGCCTATGTGAACGAGTAACTGCTTAGGAGTCCGTGCCATTGACGACTTCGGTTCACGCGTGCTGCACGACGTTGGCCATTGGCGGCGGTTTGCCGACGTTGAGGATCGCGTCGATGAACAGTGACGGGCAGCCCCACAGCGAATTGAAGAAGATCGCCGTGACGCTTACCGTCGTGACCCACACGGGATAGATCAGTCCGGATACAGCGTCGCCTGCAGGTTTTTCCGGGCCTTGGTGACATAGGCGCGTGCCACCGGCACCGCCGCCATTGCCACCGGGTTGAAGCTGAAGACCAAGCCTGCCAAGAACGCTGCGATGGCCGCCGCCAGACCGCCCTGCTGGACGAGTTGCAGCCACGATTCAGTGTCCATTCAGTTTCCCTGCGCGCGCCGTCAGCTCGGACACGAGCTGTTGAGCAGTCGGCAGCCTAGTGAACACGAGTGCCCCGTCAATCGCGACAGCCGGAACCGTGAGAACGCCCAGCTCCACCGCGTAGTCAATGTTCTTAACGATGTCGATCTCGCTCCAAACCGCACCGCCAGGAAACGCTGCGAGCACGGTATCCTTGAGGTCGCGCCTGGACGCGCTGCAGTTGCCGCATCCATCAGCATAAAAGACTTCGATCTTCATTGTTCAGTTTCCCTGGTCACATGATTCAGCGCATTCAGGATGGGGCAGTCATCAAGCGGGTGCGAGTCGTGGACGCAGTCGTTGATCAGCCGGTCGAGTTCGGCCGACATTGCTCTCATCAGTTTGATCTTGGCCTCCAGCGCCAGCTTCTTTTCGATGGCGAGCTTGCGAACATCGGAGCAGCAGGCCGACGCTTGTTGCGGAAGCGCCAGCAGTTCGCGAATCTCGGACAGCGTGAAGCCGCATTGCTGCGCTTGCCGGATGAAATGCACCCGTCGTGCCGCGTCCTGGGGGTAGAGACGGTAGCCGTTCTCGCCCTTTGCCGGAGGCGGAATCAAGCCCTCGCGCTCGTAATAGCGCAAGGTATTGGGGGTGGTGCCTGCAAGCGTTGCGAGTTTACCGATCGTGAGCATGGGAGGACTTGCTCCAAGCAGGGACAAGGAAAGTGTAAACCTTAGTCCTAAGGCCAAGGTCAAGTGCCGCGCGATGACCCTGTGGGTGGTGCTGTCTGGTACACCATCGCCCGGACGGCCAGATCGCAGTAGGCTTCGATCACCGCATCAGTCATAGCGGCGTCGGGCGGTGCGCAGGCCTCGATGGCGGACAGGACAATATCGGCCACCATCAAATCGTTCTGGCGAATCGCCTCTCTGTAGGCTCTCAACAGGAGCCTTTCAAGATAAGTCGTTCTCATGGTGAGTCCCTCGGTAGCACACACTGTCAAGGTAGTGGTTGCCACTGAGGGAAGGTCAAGTGGGGAAAACAGGACCATTTTTGGGTCACGGGTCGCTCTACCCATAAGTAGCGCATGACTAGACTGATCCGGACACACCACAGCCGAAGCTGCGCCTCACCCCCTTCGGGCCTTTCGAGAGCGGATGCGGCCAGTTCATCACACAGACTTAGAGCTGATAATCAGGAGCTAGCTCCACTAAAGGGCTCAGCTGCTCGTAAGTAGAGTTCAAGCAGGAACTTAAAGCTACGAGATCATCCTGTAGCCGCTCGGCTTCCTGCCAAATACTGTCCACATCGGCTGTGGGGATGGATAGAGGAGCACCCTCCAGCACCGTCAGTGCCATCGCGTGCAGGCGTAAGAGATCATCTCTAATGCTACCGATCCCTCCGATTTCAGCGAGGCAGGCATCCAGACGTTCGACCATCCGAAGCACTTGAGAGGTGTCGTAGCGCTCGCGCAAGGTTTCAAGAGCCTTGGCATCGACTTCCCCATAGGGCGTCACTCGAAACGAAGCAGGTGGAATGTGCATCAGTTCGTCTCCTCATGCCCACGAATCGAATCCGCAGCCTGCTGGAAAATGGAGTCCTTGATCCAGGGCTCCGGGGGGCGCTTGAGGCTGAGATTGAATTCTCCAAAGCGTTTGACGTTGCTGGTCAGGTATTGGCTGTTACTTCTTGGCGCAACTCACGGTTGCCGATCCATTTGAGCAGGAAAATTGTCCGGATTACACATCCCAGCTCCTGCGCTGCATGGTAGAGCTTGTTGCGCCGACTGTAAGAACCGAGTTTGCGCAGCAGCATTGGAGAAGATATTTTGCCAGCCTGAATCGACAGGGCCACCTGCATCAGATCCTGCCAATGGGTCTCTATCTGGCTCCAGTTGACGGTGTCCGTGAAGAGGCTGTTGATGTGCTTGTACTTTGCCGAGCGATCGGGCCGATACATGATCAGGTTGCGCCAGTTGCGGATGCGAGGCATTAGATTGATGCCCAGCAAATGGGTGAAGGCAAATACTGTGGCGGACTGGCCTTGAGTGTCTGAATAGGCTGTCCGCTCCAGAGAGGCCATGGAATTCTTCCCTCAAGAAAAAGCAAAAGCTTCAGCATAGACGGCTAAACTCGGGACGAGGAAAGGCAACACAGGAAAAAGTTAAACCTAAGCTATATCATAAGGTTACAGGACGAATGTCCTAATTTTCCTTTATCTCGGCATAACCCCCTGTCAGAACGAAGCGCGGTCAAGTGGAATGGCGGGGGCCCCGCCGAAGGTGGGTTCCGCGTCCGCAGGACCGCCGCAGGCGTATTCTGCTTGACGGTGCGCAGTGACCCCCAGTCTGCGCCGGTGTGTGTGGGATAGCTTCACCACCCCGCGCAACCGAGGCCTGGGCGACCCCAGCGCGTTGACAAGGGCCGCGCCCTTGGTGTTGCTTTGTTCTGCCGTCCAGGGGGCACCCCTGGCTGCCAGCGGCGATCCTAGTTCTGCTCAGCCAACACCTTGTTTCGGAATTCACCTGCGCGACTGATGGAAACGCCGGCGAGTTTCGCTAACAGGCCAATTGGGATGAGTCCGATCAAATGCTGGTACCGGGCCAGTTTTGAAACCCGCTGATATGGAGTCGCCCCTAAAAACTTCTGCCGCTGTTCTACAACGGCAAAGGGTACGCCCACGGCGCGGCTGATCTTCGCCGTTGACATCGATCCGAACAGAGATTCGTAACCGAGCCACGGACCGACATAGTTTTTTAGCCGGGGCGTTGCTGGTTCCTTGGGTAATGGTTTAGCAGGGGGACGGCCCAAAGTTTCACGCCAGTTTCGAACCGTTGTTTTTGAAACGCCTGCGAGATCGGCCACGTCCTGGTCATGCACGATGCCCAAGAGTGGCTTGTAGGGCCGCAACGGATGGTTGACCGGGAAACGCTTTGGCTTTGGGAGTGAGGGCGGTCCTGGCTTGGCCTTGACCCCTAAAGATTTGCGGTATTGATCAACGCTGTAGGCAGAAACCCCGCAAAGGCGCGCTACAGTGCGAGTTGATTCTATGCCCAACAAATGCCGGTAGGGCTCGATGGCAATTCTTACATTCCAAGCTTCGATATCGAATAGCTGACGCCGGTAACGAATTACGTTTTTTTTCGTACCGACAAGCTGAGCCAAGTCCTCGTCTCTCATGGTCCCCAGCTTGCAGTCATACCATCTGGCCTGGCCTATATTCTTCCAATCAGCCATAAAATCCTGTCATCTAAATGCGAAAGGTTCCGGCAATACCGGAACCCATATTCTCATCACAATTCAAAAAATCATCTACACGCCTGATTTACCTGCGCTCGCTCCGTCCAGGGCGGAACGCTGTTTGCGTTCCAGCGCCTTACCGTCCAACACCGTGCGCGGCTTGATGGACTCGTTACGTTGACGCTCTCGCGCCTGCTGCAATGACAGGGCTGTGGATTTGTCGTAACGGTTTGCAATGGCGGCAGGCAATCCGGCTATTGAGTCCGTATAGATGCGCGCTTCGTGTCTTGCCCGGCTGATGGCCACGTACCAAAGGTTTTGTGAAGTCGTCCGGCTTTTCGTGTTGATGGAGATCATCACTCGATCATTTGTAAGACCTTGGGCGCTGTGGACGGTAGCGGAATAGGCGTGCTCTAGATGCAATGGCCGATTAGTTGGGAGGGCAACTACCCGTTCTGGCGTGCCGTCTTTCTCTTTGAGGGATGCCAGCTCGATGACGCCATTGGCATTCCCAACAACCCGCATTCGGTCGCCGTTGGTGAGATCCAGTTTCTGATCATTGCGGGTGATCCGCACCAGATCGCCAACGGAAAATTCTGGTTTCTCAAGGTTGTACACGCTGAGCTTGGTCAGCTTCCGAGGATTAAACTCAACGCGGTTCCCGTTCTTGTCTTTTACCACCAGCACGTTTCCGGGCAGGGCCTGGTCAACGGTATACAGCTCCCCTCGGGACAGGCCAGCCCTTATGTAGTCCTTCTCGGGTTGTACGACCATTCCCTTTTTGTAGCTTGGTGCGTACCGGCGTTCGGCCTGTGTGGTGTCGACTCGGTTGAGCGTAGCCAGCTCTTTGCCCTTGCCTACAAGCCCAAGCGACTCCCTTGTCATGGTGTTGATCTGTTTGCGGTCCTTGTTCGTACCGGCGACGATCAATACCTCTTTACGTTCTTGCGGCGTCAACGACATGTAGTCACGAACGATGGCTTGGTGTCGTTGGCCAGGTTCCCGGAATTCTTCAACATGATTGACATGCTCAAGTGACTTTCCCGGGTTGCCATCAGCCGCATGCTGAACAGCAATTTTTAGTTCCTGGTTCTTCTGTCGCTGAATTTCCTTGATCCGCGCAGTTTGCATACCGTTTTGCTGCAACTGGGCGAAGGGTTTGCCAGCCTCGATAGCCTCTGTTTGTTTGGTGTCGCCCAGCTGGATCAGTCGGGCACCGGACTGCTCAATGAGTCGCATCAGCTGCTCCATCTGACGGGCACCGACTACACCAGCCTCATCGAGTACAACGATTGTCCGCTCATCCAGCTTCTTGTCTTTGGTATGGAAAAAACTAGCGAGTGTGTGAGCGTCCAGCCCTTCGTTTTTCAAAGCGGTTACTTGGTTGCCGTAGGGGGCCAAAGCGACGACACGAAAAGCCGCATCGGTCGTTGTCGACCGCTCGGTCATGGCGTTGTTGACTGACTCGATCAACTTAACAGCGCGATCAACTGAGTAAGTTTTGCCGGTACCGGCGTCGCCCTGGATGCCAACGAATCGGTTGCTCGTACTAACGATCACTTCCACGGCCTGATACTGGCCTGCAGATAGTGTTGAGCCCTCCAGTGCTTTTGCTACCTGCTCTTTGCTCAACAGCGGCGCGACTTGGCCACGTCCGCTGCGCTCGATGGCAAGAATCGCCTTTTCACGTTTCAACGCCCGCTGAGTGGTGTACCGTTTTTCAACTTCAACTAAAGAGCCACGGCTGATCGCCATCTTGACGTACTGCTGGGCTTCCTTTTCGCTCCAGCCCTTTTGCTCTTTCAGCAATGCGCGCCATCCTGCAGGTGACAGCGCGGCCCCCTCCGTACCAGTGGCCATCCTGTAGGATGGTGGCGACTCGATCAGTGATCCCTGTTTCACCAGACGCTTGATTTCATCGTCGACTTCGGATGGCGAAGCCAAGCCAACGGCGCGCCGTAGTGCAGCTGTGCGCAGATCTGACTCGCCGACAACCTGCTCACGTTCGGTCAGATGGTTTATGGCGTATTGCACCACTGCCTGGCCTGGGGTGATGCCTTCCGGCAGATTGTGTTCTGCATGGATGCTCTCTGAGCGCCTGCCGTACTCGCGGTTATCAAGCTGACTGCGGCCGCCGAACTCGATACCTAGATCTCTCGCCTTGGTGACCCAGTATTCCTTGACCAAATGACGGTCGCGCTCGTCTTTGCGTGGCCTGGTGGCCATCGCAATGATCTGCTTTTCCAAGGCCGTGGCGTTGCTCCGTGTTTTGCCGTCCTTGGCCAACGCTTCCTCGATCACCTTGGCCCGACTCGAAAACGCCTCGATCTGGTCCCTCGAAATATGGGCCAGCTCGAAATTCCCTTCTTTGTCTAAAACCCGGATTTCATAGCCCAGCTCGCGCAGCTCCTTGGCCAGCTCGCCCTTGTACATGGCGTCAATCTGCGGTTGGATCTTGAAAATATCGTCGTTGTGTATTGCTCGCCACTTACCATCCTCACGCCGTGTCGCGTTCATGACTACGGCGTGGGTGTGCAACTGAGGATCTTTGGCGCGGCTGAGTTCATGCCGAAATTTACCAATGATGAGATTGCCCGTTCGTTCGAGCATGGACTTGCCATGTTCTTTTCGGCGGGCCTGCGCCAGTTTCTCGACATGCTCCATCGCTTTGGTCACTGCGCGGTCGTGCGCCGCGACCACGTCCTTGTCACCGGCAATCAGAGCCTGCATCGAGACAGATTTTGGAGCTGAGAAGGTCAGATCCAAACCCATCCGGCGATTACCCGTTTCCTTATCAAAGGTCTTGGGCATCACTTCGCCGTTCGGAAGCTTGCCGTCAAAAAGCTTGGCCAGCTCCTTCTGGTCGATTGGCCCCTCCAGTCCTAGAAGCTCGGCGCCAATTCCCTGCCATTCACCGGGGGACTCTTTTGCGTAGTAATCGTCTGCAGCTGTGTAGTAGCCAGCTGCAGCGTACTGGTTGCTCCCCTTGATAGAGGTAACATTGAACATGGCTACCTCGTTACGCGGCTTGACCGGTGATCATGATTGCCTGGGCGCGCTCTTTGTAATCGATGTACGGCGTCTTCACCTTGGTGATCGGGAAGTCTTCACCGAATTTCACGTAGGCGACCAGATCTGGAAGGTTGGAGATTTCAGACGCCTGAACCACCGGCTCATCCCGCGTGACTTCCTCGGTCCTGGTCAACTTGCCCGCGGTGTAGGATTTCCGCCAGCGCTTCACATCGTGAGAGCCGAGGATTTCGCTGGCCATGCCTGCGTTCTTGGCGTTCGCTGCAGCGAGAATGACGTAGTTTCGGAAGCACGAAAGCAGCGTTTCCGCATCGTCACGGCCATAACTGGCGTTGAGTTGGGACCAATCCTGCAGACTGCCGACCATACGCAGACCATGTTTCCGCCCTTTGGTCGCCGCTGGAACAAAGCTTTCCAGCTTGCCGAGGGACTGCAGCTCGTCGAGGAACAGCCATAGCCGCTTGCCTGTCATGGGCTCAGAGCTGAGGATCGTTGCGCAGATGGTGTCAATCCACGTGGCCACCAGCGGTTTCATGGTGTCACGCATGTCCTCCCGCCAAGTGATGAACAGATTGCCGGCATTCGGATCGTTCACCCATTGATAAATGGAAAAATCGCCCTTGCTCATGTAGCGCAGGGGACGAATGTATTTGTTCATCATGAACTGGATGCTGGCGATTGCCTTCTCTGCGTTGTCGCGGAAGTAGCCCTCGGAGTCCGTGTTGGCCAGGAAAGCGCGGATGGTGTCGCCATCCTCCCGCACCAACAAATTCACCAACGTGTCTTGGTTCGGGTTGTTGGTTTCTTTCAGCTTGCGCATGGTGTCGGACAATACGTCGCGTGCGTACGCGCACCACTGTTCGTCACTCGGGTCGACCTGGGGTGGAATTATCGACTTGGCCATCCGGTTGAAGTCATGGATGCCCCGGATCTCATTGAAGATCGTCCAGCCAGCGGAGCGAGCGTCGAATGGGTTGAGAATGTAATCGCCTTTGAAACTGAATTTCGAATAGAACGTGCCGTTCGGGTCGACAACGGCCATCCGATCACCACGTTTCAACGCCGAGGCGATCATGCCTTCCATCGTCACGGACTTACCGGCACCGATAGAAGCGCAGATCATTGTGTTTCGATCTTCAAGGTGCAAAGGCATAGGCAGCTTGCCAATCATGATCGGATCAGACTTTCCAAGCCCCCGTTTTTTCCGCTCGCGATTGGTCTTCTCGTTGCGGCGGCGCACCTTTGCCTTGACCGTATGCCAGTTCTTTATCTCCGAGCCCCGCAGAAATTCTTGGTACTGCTCGCCCCGAAACCCATCGTCACAATACTCGTACAGGTAATAAACCAGCGAAGCGGCGACTGCTGAAGTGGCAATTGTGGCCCCCAGTACAATCGGGTTGTGCCAGCCGTTGTGAAGCGTTTCTTTGAACGCTGCTGGGAATGGCGTCAACGGCATCTGCGCCAAATAAACGCCTGCTGCCCATCCAGCGATCGGCAACCCGAAACCGGCTGTCATCACTGCAGAATCGACTTCTCTTTTATGCATTGTCCTCTCCTGATAGACGTTCGATGTCGCTGGCCAGCTCTGGCAACAGCGTACTGATCAACTGATCGGCATCGGCCAGATGGCTGAGTTCAGCACGCAATTGGTTGACCTTTCCCTGCTGCAAACTTTGGCGCAGCAAGTAGACGGCAATAGTCAAAAGGGTTCGATTTTCCGCCTGAGCCTGGCTGACGTTTTCGAGCAAACCAAGCATGCGTTGCTGATCTGCCCAGCTGTCCAAATCGGTCTGTCGGCCACCCGATTTCTCGCTGGCCAGAGCCCTGTCACGCACGAAGGTAGACAAGTGTTTGTAGCCCGCCAACGCCGCCGCTTGCTCTAGCCGAGCCTCTTGGTCGTCGTTCAAACGTATGGGAAGTGTCTTCGCCACGGTGGTCCTCGCTGAGCCATAAATGGGGCATATTCAGGCCTAACGATAACTGCCGAAACTGCGTATAGCAAATGTAATACATAAAAAGCTTGATTTTGCTGGTTTAAATTGTACTTTTGTAATACATATGTATAGCGCATAAAAAAATTGATTTTGCTCTGTAGGCCGCGCACAGCGCGGCTTTCACCTCCCGCTAGGGGGGTGCGTGTTGTGTATTGAGACTTTGACCCTGTTAAGGGGAAAAGTTGAAGCTCTTGTTAAGGGCGTATCCACTAGTCAGGCCGAAGGCCGTAGGGGGGTAGCACAGATGGTATGCAGAAAGGGTGCAAGAAGGGTGCTACAAGAGAGCAGGAAGAGTGCAACTTGACTACAGGTAGGGGGCGAGTAAGATGCACATAGAGTGCAATAGGGGTGCAGATAGGGTGCAAAATGGCCGACAAAGATCTAACGAATGCACTGATGGCGGTAGGGCCTGAGTCAAAGGCAGCGAAAATACGCCAGGTGATGCCATTGATTGAGCAACAACTGAGTGCGGGTGTACGTCGCCAAGTGATCCTGGATGTGTTGAAAGAACAGGGGATCGAACTGAGCATGGAGACGCTGAAAAGTTATCTATATCGGTATCGCAAAGCGCAACGACAAAACCCCGAGAAACAGACCAAAACGACAAGCCCAATGCCAAGCATGCAACCTGTGATTGAGCGAGAGGCACCAGAGAATGACGGAGGTGTATCGTACGGTACAGATGCAGACTCGAAGGTCAGCCAAACGGCCCCGTTGGGGCCGAGTGAGCTGAGCAAGATTATGAATCCTGGGGACGATCAGAACGCCTCAGATCTGGCCATGTATGAGAATGCAGGCCGTCGAAAAAGGACGCCAAAATGAAAATCGCAGTTGTCAATTTCAGCGGTAACACCGGCAAGACCACCTTGTCCGATTCGCTCCTGTCGCCACGCATGGGTGGCGTACGTTTCGCAGTAGAGACGATCAATGCCGGTGCATCGGATGATGCCGCCGAGATCGAGCGGCTCAAGGGTCGCCAGTTCGGTGAGTTGTCGGAAATTCTCATGACGGAAGACAACGCCGTGGTCGACGTTGGAGCATCCAACGTCGAGGATTTTTTCAAGTACATGGGCCAGTTTGCAGGATCGCACGAAGAATTCGATTTCTTCCTGGTGCCCACGGTATCCGAGAAAAAACAGCAAGCCGACACGATCAACACGATTAAGACGCTGGCCGCGCTGGGCGTTCCGCGCAGCCGGATTCTGGTGGTCTTCAACAAGGTCGAGATCGACGACGCGGACGACTTGCCGCACACCTTCGCAGCGCTGATGGGTTTCCACGAACTGGAGAAGAAATTCACGCTCAAGCGTGATGCGGTGATTTACTCGAACGAAGTGTTCGAACGCCTCCGGGCTTTGAAAACCAGCATCGCCGCTGTGGTGCAGGACACCACGGATTACCGCGAGCAACTGCGAGCCGCGCAAGATGACGCCGCAAAGGAACAGGCCAAACGGATGATCTCTGTGCAGCGCCTGGCAAAGTCGGCCTGGCAGAACCTCGATCAGGTGTACGCCACGCTCTTTGGAAAGGGGAAGTAAGCGATGGCCAAGGACGCTACGACAGCGCGTGAAGCGATGGTCGGGCAGATGATGGAAGATTTCGACGCGCTCGTCCGTCGTTTGGAACAGGTCGACGGCGAGTTGGCGGCGAAGATCTCCGAGGCCGTGCGCGATGGCTCGGGTAAGGCTCTGCTCCAGTCGCAGATGAACTTCGAATCCATGATGGAAAAGGAGCGCAATGCACTGATCCTTGCCGGGCGCGAAGCGGTCGCAAGGATCGGTAATGAGATAAACCGGAGTTCGGCCAATCTGATCACTGCGCAAGCGCAGCGCCGCGCCGTGGGATTTTGCGCAATGCTCATCGGCGCCGGTGTGGTCATCGGCGCACTTCTCATGGTTGTAGGTCAGCAGCTCGGACTGTTCGGTTGATCGAGGGGGTACGTCCCCCTTTTTTTGGGGTGTATCCTGTATCGTACGATACAGGATATGCTTTCCCACGAATTACACCCTCCCCGCCGCTGGTAATCAGGCTTTGGGGTTTTTCTCGCATGCGAGAAAGGAGTCCTTATGTCCGCAACGCCAAGTCAGCAGCTTTACGAAGAAATTGAAGGGGCCTACGACTGGTTCAATGAAAAGTTGTTCGGCGGGCAGTTGCCCGGCTGCATTTTCACCCTGCAGCGAAAAGCCAACACGTTTGGGTATTTCTCGCCGTCGCGTTTCCTGCTCCGGAACGGCGCGGGAAAAAGCGATGAGATTGCGCTCAACTGTGCGTACTTCGCGCATCGTCGGATTGATCAGACGCTTTCCACGCTTGCACATGAACAGGTTCATCAGTGGCAAGACCACTTCGGCACGCGATCACGAAGCGGCTACCACAACCGCGAGTGGGCCAACAAAATGAAGTCCATCGGACTGATGCCGTCCGATACAGGTGAGCCAGGTGGTAAGCAATGCGGCCAGCAGATGACGCACTACATCATTGATGGTGGGCCATTCGCTGTTGCATGCCAGGAACTGATTGAACAGGGCGGTATGCTTTCTTGGATTGACGTGGTTACCCAAAGGGTGGCCATGTCAGCGACCCAGCTTTATGGGCCTGATGGAAAACCCGTCGAACAGCCTGTGGCTGATCCGACGATAGACATACTGGCGCTAACCTCGGCGGGGTTGCTGACACCTGCCACAAACCCCGAGGATCCGAAGAACAAGCGCAAATACACATGCCCGAGCTGTCATTTGAATTTGTGGGGTAAGCCTGGTTTGAGCGGTCGCGTGCAATGCGTCGACTGCAAGGTGCTGTTCGTGGATTCAAAAGAACTGGTGGAAGTCCCTGCAGATCCATCACCCAGTTGAGCCGGTCGCAAATGTCTGACGTTTCAGAATGAACGTCAGTTGATTGCGGCTGGCCGCTGCCGGTCAGGCGACGTATGAGCTGCGGATCCAAGAGCGCAGCTCTTGGTCGCCGAAGGCTGCTTTTTCGCCGTTGGGCTCACGCATGAAAAATCGTCCAGCGAGCGAGGCCCAATAAAGGCCAGAGCGAGCGGTGCAGTTATCCACGGTCCAGGCGCGCTCTTTGCCTGGGCGGTGGGTAACTGCAGGACGATTTCCTGAGTCGTGCGCAGATCTAGGACGTGAGCCCAGCGGCGACCGGCCAGGTGGCCGGGGAAAATGGTTGCGGATCCAAGGGCGCAGCTCTTGGTCGCCGAAGGCTGCTTTTGCGCTGCAGGAGCTCACGCACGAAAAATCGTCCAGCGAGCGAGGCCCAACAAAGGCCAGAGCGAGCGGTGCAGTTGTCCACGGGCCGGGCGTGCTGTTTGCCCGGGCGGTGGGCAACTGCAGGACGATTTCCTGAGCCGGGCGCTGATCTAAGCCGTGAGTTGCTGCAGCGCCCGGCCGCAAGGCCGGATGGTTTTAGATCCACCGGGAGAAAATCACCTGTGCCGTTACAGAGCAAGCGGAGCGCGCAGGCCGAAGGCCGGAGGCGTGAGGATGGAAGCCCGAAGGGCCAAGACCTGGCGCGCTTTTGGCCAGGGCTTGGTTCACGACAGCCGCCCCCCGAAGGGGGCACGCACAGTAGGGGGGAATCAGGGAGTGGATCTAGGCGGGATTCTTGTTGGCTGCGGGGGCAACCTCTACCCACTGTTTGGCCCCGTTCGAATAATCACCACCTTCGGCAATAAACACTTGGCCATCTTCTAAAACCGCGTACACACCTGGTCGTTCATGGTTAGGGTCGCGCAGTTCGTTTTTCCAACAGAAGGCAGACCGCTCCCAAATACACACGATCCCTCCTGTTTGTTCCTCGTTCTTTTTTCGCCATTCACGGGCGATCATTCGAAGGTCAGAGATTGAGTGTTGCATGCGGCACCTCTTCACGAATCAGTGGAAATTGCGCTATGTGGCGGGTTGAGCCGAGGCCACATGTAGCGAACGATATAGCTCAAAAGTACGCACACAAACACGGCATACCAGAACCATTGCTCACGCAACAAAGCTCGGCGAAAGTCGATCATCGTCATGTTGTCGCCGGCAATGAAGAACGCGCACAGAGTGGAGCACAACGAAAAGCTGAATCCAGTAGCGACCACGCCGAACGCGAGGTGACTGGAAAACGGTTTACTCATAAACAACTCCTTGTAGAAATCTAACCCTGGGCTGGCAATGGAATTGCGGGGGGTGTTGGGGTTAGGCACGGCATCCGGGCCGGGTTTTTCGCAATCTCCGCGCAGTGACTTTCATAGTCGGCTTCGGCGCGATTCTTGGCGTATTTTTGTTGAATCCATCCGGCAACCAAAAAGATGGCCAACCCAACGAATAGGATTTTTTGGCGTCGTGATGTGGCTGTTTTCATTTCTGCAGGTTCCCCGTGTCGATCATTTCGTTTTAGGTTGGGGGTATGGTTTGGCCATTGCCTTGACTTGCTCGGCCAGCTCGGGCGGCAGCCACACCAGCACCGGCACCAGCTCACTGGCGCCCTGCTCGTCCAGGATTGCCCGAACGCGCTTCACAGCTGCGTGAACGGTCTGCTTAGACATGTCCCTAGCGTTGGCCACGTCTTGCGGGCGCTGGCCATCAACCAAGATGGCCTTGGCAATCTCTACCGTAGAGACCGCCAAGCGACGCGAGGCGAATACCGGCGATATTCTTTTCCAGTCCTCGGCGGTGTAAATCGACTGCATGTAGTAACTCCGTTTTTCAGTGGTCAATGATCCGTGGCCACCGCTGTGCGGATCCGGGAACGGATCTCGCTATGGGTAATGACCGGCAGACACAGGAACGACCAGCAATGACCGAAACAACGGGCATACACGCGCACCAAATCGCCGACCTCGGGGGCCTGCAGTATGAATGAATCGCCGGTGTCATCGGCGAAGTAGTCCAGCACCTGGCCATGACTGACCGCAAAATCAAAGCGTGCCTCAGTGATGCGCGCAGGCTTGGTGCCGTTGGCCGCTTCCTGTGCCTGCAGGAAAGCGGTTTGATCGTCAAGAACTGCGCCGGGGTGACGCACGCGAATCTCCGGCAACATTAGCCAGCTGCAGCGAGCGGCCCACATGTTGGGGCCAATCTCGCGGGCGTAGTCAATGATTGTGGTCTGACCTGGTACAAAGAAAACTTTCTGCATGGCGGCTTTCTCCTTGCGAGGTAGGCCGGGCGTGTAGCGCCCGGCCTGGACTTGTTAGGCGGCTTCGCGAATGTGCTGAGCCAGAACCCAAAGGGCGCGATTTAGCTTCACGTCCTGGTCAATGCCGGAGACGGCGCGGGTACTGGTGCGGCGACCTTGCTTGTTGAGACCTGCAAGCCCTCCCTTGATGGTGTTTTCCTGTACGCGGTTGAATGTGGTCCAGAGATCATCGGTGCGATCTTCACGGCGGCGAGGCATGAGCAGCTGTGAAGCTGTCACCGGCGCCGGGCCTTCGGCTGGGTCGTAGCGGTACGCTAATGCAGCCTCGGCGAAAGCGTGTTGCAGCTCGGGGCGAATCTGGATTTGCTTCATGGTTTCGCGCTGATCCTCGATCAGTGCGAATTGGTCCAGCACCTCATATGCCCCCTCGATGACTTCGCCGATCACGTCTTGACGACCGCTGTGACGGACTTTCTGATCCATCGCGGCTTCTCCTAGCACAAGACCGTTAGCGCACACAAAGCGGAAGCAACCGCCCATCATCTGGTAACTGCTGGTGCCGTCGTGGCTGTTGAGCAGGATGATTTCGTTGGCTTCCTTGTCCATGATGTTGGACGCATGGCGCAGACGGATCATGTGTTTGGTGTGCTGGATCTTGTCGGTGTTACGCACGCGGGTTTGGCATGCCATGAAGGGTTCAAACCCTTCTGCGCGAAGCGCGGTAAGCACGTCGACGGTAGGAATGTAGCGGTAGCGATCGGAGCGGCTGTCGTGCGCTTCGACGGCAAAAATGGACGGCGCTACACGCGCGATTTCGTCATTAGTCAAAGGGGTGTTGCTGCGAACCATGCAAGGGTTGCGGAAGCTGCTGGATAGACGCATTTTTGAATCTCCTTCGCGATTTGCCTGGGCGGTTGCCGCCGCTGGTTCCAGGCTGTCTTAGCGGTATTGCTTCGACGTAGAAATTATCGCAAAAGAACGGTTACGAGTCAACTATTAGTACAATCTAATTTTACTTATTTTTATATATAAATAAGCCCGGCGCTTGGCCGGGCTATCTCTTCGCAGACCGTCAAGGGTGAGTCAGAACGGAATCCCGTCATCCTCGGGGTCAAAATCGGGTTGCGGTTGCGGCGCCGATTGTTGGGGGGCCGGTTGTTGTGGCCGCTGTTGCTGCGGCCTTGGCGCCTGGTTGGTGCCGTCCTGGTTCTGCGGTCTGCCCCCCAGCAGCTGCATGGTGCCTTGCATGTCTACGACAATTTCTGTCGTGTAACGCTTGATACCGTCCTTCTCCCACTCGCGGGTTTGCAGCTTGCCTTCGATGTAGACCTGTGAGCCTTTGCGCAGATACTCGCCGGCAATCTCGGCCACCTTGCCGAACAGGGATACCCGGTGCCACTCTGTTTTTTCGACCTTCTGCCCGGTCTGCTTATCGGTCCATTGCTCACTGGTGGCCAAGCTCAAATTGGTCACGGCGTTACCGTTGGGAAGGTAACGAACCTCGGGATCCTGACCGCAAGTCCCTACTAGAATCACTTTGTTGACGCCACGGGCCATGATGGAAACTCCTTTTAGATGCCCCGGCTTACCGGGGCTGTGGGGTGGTTTTAGTATGCGTCGCCTTCGAAGCAACCACACGGGCACGTCATTTCATCAAGGCCGTGTTGGCAATAGCCGTTCTCGGCGTCCTCCTGTTCGCGTGCCGCATTTTCGCTCGCATTCATGTAGCCATATTCGCGGGCATACACAAAAACTTCCGCGAACTCGGGGGCTGTTTCGTCAGTGCCGAACTCGCCCTCGATACCCGCGCAAAAGAAGTTGTGAACGACAGTTTCGTAGGTCGAACCACGCTTACAGGCATACGAAAAAATATCGTCGACCTTGGCTTTCATTTCTTCAATGCTAGGGGCCTTTGGCCCGAAAATGCCCCGAGCAAAAGCCAGGAAATCATCAGCGGTCAGCCAGTTGTGAAAGATTGGGGCGGTGGCTTGAGACTGGGTATGAGTGTTCATTGAAAGCTCCTTCGCGATTTGCCTGGGCGGTTGCCGCCGCTGGTTCCAGGCTGTCTTAGCGGTATTGCTTCGACATAGAAATTATCGCAAATTCACCGAACCAAGTCAACTATTGGTCAAATCTAATTTGACCTCTCGTCGCAGTTCTCGCGTGCGAGAATTTATCGAAATCGCTTGCCAACGCCGCTCTGCCGGGCTGCTCAGAGGCCGAGCGTTGGGCGCGGGAAATAAACGCTTTTCAAAGCAGCAGCCGCAGGCTGCATCAA